>JAQTWB010000195.1 GCA_028689495.1 bacterium
AGGACAGGTTGCAGTATTGGAACTGGCCAAGGATTATCGGGCAAGACGCAACAATATCTGGGGCATAACAGCAAGAAACCGGGAGCAGAACTTCGCCCTCAATGTCCTGCTGGACCCCAACATTGACTTTGTCACCTTACTGGGTACGGCGGGTACGGGCAAAACCCTACTGGCTCTGGCCGCAGGCCTTAACCAAGTCATGGAAAAGAAAACCTACCAGGAAATCATCATGACCCGAGAAACCGTGCCGGTCGGTGAAGATATAGGCTTTCTGCCCGGCACCGAAGAAGAAAAAATGGCGCCGTGGATGGGCGCATTAATCGATAACCTTGAACTGCTAAGCCACAATGCTGAACAGACCGAATGGGAACAAGGCGCGGCCAGCAACATCATCATGAACCGGGTCAAAATCAGGTCGCTTAACTTTATGCGCGGGCGCACCTTCCTGAATCGTTTCTTGATCATCGACGAAGCGCAAAACCTGACCTCAAAACAAATGAAAACCCTGATCACCCGTGCAGGCCCCGGAACCAAAATTATCTGCATCGGCAACCTGTCGCAAATCGACACGCCTTATTTAACGGCGACGACCTCAGGCTTAACCTATGTTGTAGACCGTTTTAAAACCTGGCCGCATGGAGCCCATATCACCTTGCGCCGCGGTGAGCGTTCACGCTTGGCCGATTACGCCTCGGATATTTTGTAACTCTTAGAAAACATGCCCTGCCCCGATTCTCAATCAGAATCGGGGCATACAACATCACTGCGCAAAAACATTCACTCCTTAAAAACAACATGGCAAAGGTTAAAGTCACCAAAAGTCCCGTAGCGCCGATGTGCTAGGGTATGTGTCGAATATTTCCTCGGCGAATTCGCGCTGGCCGAAGGCAAACAAGGCGAACAGTTCTACACCCCGCGCAGTATTGTCGAGCTGCTGGTGGCGATGCTGGAACCCTACAAAGGCCGGGTGTTCGATCCCTGCTGCGGCTCAGGCGGCATGTTTGTGCAATCGGAAAAGTTCGTCGAAGAACACCAGGGCCGCGTCCACGATATTTCCATTTACGGACAGGAAAGCAACCAGACCACCTGGCGGCTGGCCAAGATGAACCTCGCCATCCGGGGCATCGACAGCTCGCAGGTTAAATAGAACAACGAAGGCTCCTTCCTCAACGACGCCCACAAAGACCTGAAAGCCGACTTCGTTATCGCCAACCCGCCGTTCAATGACAGCGACTGGAGCGGCGAAGTGCGAGTAAAGGTGTAATACCAATCCCAATAAGTTAGCATATTATCCCTTCTCCAGCGGGAGAAGGTTAGGTTGAGGGGGTTCAAATAAAAACTTATTGGGATTGGTATAACTCATGTCCACACTAAAGGCTCACGAAAAAATTATCTTGGAGAAACTGTTTGATCGTGGCGGTTATGTGCTGAATTTTTCAGACCGCACATATTCCGATTTTTTTCGTGAAAACGGCATAGATATCGATGCCCCAAAGTATCAAGCCAACGGTTCATCCAAGATGAAGCGTCTTCGCGCTTTTTGGGATATTGAGGCTGATCTGGTCGTGGGAAAACTACTTGCGGCATTGTTGGAATACGCATACGCGGTTGGGCAGGTTGCTACTGAAGATCAAGCAAGGGCGGTGACGATAATCAACCGTTTGATGGGGAAAACTCCCAATGCTGAAACAGCGGTAACGCCGGATGATTTTCTCAAGCAGGAATTCTCGAATTTAAATCTCACACGGCTGAATATTGATGCGCAATTGCAGGCTGTGATCGAACAACGAGTAGATGAAATTCACAAGTCCATGAGAGCTGGTGCGTCATTGGCAACGATATTTTTGTGCGGGAGCACATTGGAGGGGCTGTTGCTTGATGCCGCAAGCAAACAGCCGCAACAATTTAACAAGGCCAAGTCTGCGCCCAAAAATAAAGATGAATCAGTAAGAGCGCATCATGATTGGACGCTAGATAGCCTGATCAATGTGGCGCATGAGGTAAACCTGTTGTCTTTGGATGTTAAGAAGTATGGACATGCACTGAAAGATTTCAGAAATTTCATCCATCCCCGCCAGCAGGCTTTGCAGGGCTTCAAGCCTGATCAGCATACCGCCAAAATCAGTTGGCAAGTATTACAGGCCGCTATTGCTGATTTGAGCGGGCAAAGAAAGAAGTAACGATGACAAAGCTCAGCGAATCCGCCAACAAAAACATCGTCATGAACACCGGGCAGGGAGACGCGAAGAAACAAAACAAAATCCAGATTTACCAGACGGCGGACGGACAGGTGCAACTCGAAGTGGCGCTGGAGCAGAATACGGTGTGGCTGTCGCAGACGCAGATGGTTGAGCTGTTCGGGCGCGATCAGTCGGTTGTTTCGCGGCATATCCGCAACGCCTTGGCCGAGGGAGAGGTGACCGAAAAAAGCAATATGCAAAAAATGCATATTGCAAATTCGGACAGGCCGGTCGTTATTTACGATCTGGATGTGGTGATTTCGGTCGGCTACAGCCTCAACCAGCAGCGGCTTGCGGCGCAGCAGGAAAAATTGGCCGAACTCAAACAGGCGATTGCCTTGTCTGCCAGATTGACCCACAACAAAAACTTATCGACCACTGAATCGCAAGGCATTCTGGCGATTCTGGAGAAATACAGCCATGCTCTGACCGTGCTGGACGACTACGACCACCAGCGTTTGCAGGTGGTGGGAACGCGTACTTTGGCGATGCCCAAGATTACTTACGATGAGACCATACGGCAGATATTGTTGTGGCGACACAGGGAAAACCTCAGTGGGTTATTCGGCAATAAAAAGGACGATTCTTTCAAGAGTTCGCTGGAAACGATCTACCAGACCTTTAATGGCAATGAGCTTTATCCCAGCATCGAAGAAAAGGTCTCCAATCTGCTGTATTTCATCGTCAAGAACCATTCGTTCACCGACGGCAATAAGAAGCGAATCGCCGCCATTTTTGTCTGGTTTCTGGAACGACACGATTTTTTGTATAACTCCGAAGGTGAAAAGCGCATAGCCGATAATGCCCTGGTCGCGTTCACCCTGCTGATTGCCGAAAGCAAGCCCGACGGAAAGGAAACTATCGTTAAGGTTATTATTAACTTGATCACCGGGAAAAATGAATGACCCGCCAAACCGAATCCGCCATCGAAGAATTCACCTGCAATATGCGTAAGGGCAAAATATTTTTTGCCCTTACGGGAGGATAGGAGTGATCACATTCAATGCTGACATCCACCACCGCAAATCCATCCGTCTGCGTGGATATGATTATTCGCAGGCGGGAATGTATTTCATCACTATTTG
>JAQTWB010000196.1 GCA_028689495.1 bacterium
GGAAAAGCGCCACCGCCTGAATACCGAGTGAATGAGCCTCTCTGGCGCAAATCAGCAACTGATCGAGGCTTAGACGGAAACACCCGGGCATTGACGCAATCTCGACCTTTACCCCCTTCCCTTCCGTGACAAAAAGTGGATAAACCAGATCACGCGGCGTCAACACGGTCTCACAAACCAGAGCTCTTATTGCCTGACAATTCCTGTTCCGCCTTGGCCTCTGCGCAATTTGCATATATCCTCCAGAATCTCTCTATCCCACCGATCGCTGCTAACAAATGAACATGAAAACGAACCGACATCCTCAGCAAAAAATTCACAGCCAAATACCACAGAGCGGGGTATCAGGCTCGATTGTCACATTACAGGTAGAAAACCTGCACGAAAATGGCGACTTCATTGCCCGGGAATTACCTCGGGATTCGCCATCATTGGATGAGTTTTCACGTGACTTCCCGGCGAGCAACCTGCCAACAGTTTATCTTGACGGGGTCATTCCCGGTGAACGCGTTTTAGCACGCATCAGCCAATGCGGAAAACCCGTCAGTACCCCCGCCAAAAAAGGTAAACAAAAGACAACCAGTCCGGCATACAAGCGCGCTGTATTGCTGGAAATCCTCGACTCCAGTGGAATCCGTGTTACTTCTCCCTGCCATATCAGCAGCCTATGCGGCGGCTGTCAGTTGATGCACATCAGCTACTCCGGACAACTCGAGCTGAAAAGCAAAGTTGTCATGGAGGCGCTGACAAAAGCTCGCATCGACCTCACTTTCAGCGATATCAGCTCCTGCCTGCCATCACCGGAACAGTTTGGTTATCGCCAGAAACTGCAGCTGCCACTGAAACTTATGGACAACGGCCTGTTGGAGGCCGGACTTTTTCGCCGAGGAACAAAAGAAATCCTTCCTCTGAGCACTTGCCTGACGCACGATCCGGTTGGAGAAGACGTATTGAACCTGACACTTGACCACCTTGAACGCCACTTTCGGTCTGGCCGGATATCCCATGAGGTAGTCAAGCAGCTAAATTTCGTCCTGATTCGTGTCTCCCGAACAAACAGACAATGCCTGCTAACACTTACGGCGACCAAAGACATCAGTCGCGAGCTGACCGATGTTGCCTGTGAACTGGTAACCTACCCGAGCATCTCCGGTGTCTCCCTCAACATCAGCGACAGGGAAAGCAACACGGTACTCGGAGCTAAAACGTATACTCTTGCCGGAGATGAGCACATTGAGGACCAGCTCGATGGCCTGAGTTACCAGATATCTCCCACCTCCTTTTTCCAGGTCAATGTGGCGATGGCTGAGAAAATTTTTCTCCTGGCACTGGCCAAAGCGGAGTTAAAAAGGACAGATCGGGTGCTCGATCTATACTGCGGCACTGGCGCCCTCAGCCTGATGGCCGCTCGCCAGGCGCTCTCTGTCATTGGCATCGAAAGCACTCCATCAGCGGTGCTAAATGCTGAAAATAACGCCAGATTAAACAAAATAGCGAATTGCGAATTTCTTGCCGGAGACAGCGACACACTCCTCGATTCAGTCGCCTGTGCGGATATCGTTTTCCTCGACCCACCGCGAAAAGGCTGCACCCCGGCAACATTGCAAGCAATCTCTCGCCTGAATCCACGCAAAATTGTATACATCTCCTGTAACCCCCGGTCGTTTGCCCGAGATGCCCGGCTGCTCCAGGACAGCGGCTACCACCTCAAACAGCTAACACCGGCTGATATGTTTCCACAGACCGCCCATGTGGAAGTCGTTGGCCTGTTTGTGCCATCTCAATGAGCATTGACTGGCCTGGATTCATTTAAGAGTGACACCGGAGAAGCGGGGAAAATGACACGAGAAGCTCACAACTGCACGATCATCGCCAACAGCGATCCAAAAATTGTCTGTTCTCAAGTAGCCGCTCTACTGAGATCCTCAATGGAAAATCTCGCCGACGAGAAAATCACCATCGCCCTGCCTGGAGGAAGAAGTATCCTGCTGCTGCTGGACCCATTGTTTGAAGAAATCAGCACAATGCATTTACAGATTCGAGACCAGATACGTTTTTTTATGGTGGATGAACGACTGGTGCCAATTTTTCATGAGGACTCAAACTATCGTTTGCTCAATGAAGGATTCTACTCCCGCTGCATTGAGGCGGAACTTATCACTTCAGAGCAGATATTCCCGTTTATCTATAACGCAAACGAGGAAGGCCTCGGCACGGCGAAATATAAAACCAGTCTCGACAAAAACGGCGGCCGCTTCACCCATGTAATCCTTGGAGTCGGCGAAGATGGCCATGTCGCCGGATTATTCCCTCACCATCCGGTATTGCAGGTGGCAGGCCCCGGCTTCAGCTGTTTTTCCGATTCGCCAAAACCTCCGGCGATGCGCATGACGGCAAATGCCGACCTGATACGCAATGCCGATGCTGTAATTCTGCTTTTTCTTGGCGAAGGCAAGACAGATGCCTTGCAATCCTTTTTCAACCCTGAGAAAACAACCAACGACTGTCCAGCGCGCATTGCCCTGGACGCAAAAAATGTTTTCGTCGTCACAGATCTTAAAGATGCCCTTGGAGTAGCGCTGGCATGAACAAACACATTCAGGGTTTTCGCCCCGTCCCAAAAACCGGCGTAATATACGTCATGAGCGAGGCCATGAAGCGCGGCTACCGTCAGGATAGCCCGGACTGGGTAAACTTCGGCCAAGGGGCACCGGAAACCGGCCCTCTTCCCGGCGCTCATGAACGGTTGCATTCCTTCGAATTTACCGACCACGACCTCGAATACGCTCCGGTTGTCGGCCTTACCGAGCTCAGACAGGCGGTAGCGGATCTCTATAACGAACGTTATCGCAAGGGGAAAAAAAGTCAGTATACCTACGAAAACGTGGCAATCAGCTCCGGCGGACGTCTGGCTCTAACGAGACTGGTCTCCACTCTGGGAAGAGTCAACGTTGGACACTTTATCCCCGACTATACCGCTTATGAAGAACTGCTTGATGCTTTCGGCACCTTTGTGCCAATTCCAATTCCGCTAAAACCGGAACGTGGCTACGCTTTTGATGTGCGTGAACTCGAAGAACAAATTCTCAGCTTTGGCCTATCGGCCGTGTTACTGTCAAATCCCTGTAATCCAACTGGCAAACTGATTGCCGGTGGCGCTCTGAACTCTTGGGTCGGAACAGCACGAAAACTCTCCTGCAATCTGATTATTGACGAATTTTACAGCCACTATATCTACAGCAACGCTCATCTGAGTGTCTCCGCCGCCCAATACGTAGATGATGTGAACTCTGACCCGGTGGTCCTCA
>JAQTWB010000197.1 GCA_028689495.1 bacterium
GGTTATGTATTGTTGGTGACTACTTTCCTGATAGCTTATGAGTCTTTGTTCGATTTCACTTTGAATTGCCCAGTCCCAGTAACGACTACCATCGCAGTTAAGTATGCGCGGTGAAAGTAGATCGTAATCTTCCCCGAATTTTAACAACCCGGGATAGAAGTCTTCGTGAAAAATCATATCGTCGTCTGCGACAATTAGGTGGTCAAATCGTGCTTGTCGGCACATGGCGTTGCGCATATCCCCTAGTCTGCCATTGTCCGCTGCGTCCTTCATAGGAATGTAGGTCAAATTTTCTGGTGATATTTCGGAAGGAAGGATTCCGGCGACCAATATCTCGGATGAAGGCATTTTTTGCGCAATAATGCTGGAAATCGTTTGGCGAAGCTTGTCCGGTTTTGCGCCATTCGTAATTATACAGAACGAATACCCCGATTCGCGGTATGAGGCGGCTGGAGGAATGTTCTTATTGCTGGTGTGTTGTGAAATGTTATTTGGGATGCGGGATGTGGTTACCGCAATTGGTGAGTTTACCAGCAATCTATTCCAGGCCGCCTCGGTTTTTTTTGCGACGTTATTCCAGGTAAACTTTTGAGCTCTTTGGATTCCCGCGGATATTAATGACTGACGTATCTCTGGAGATGAGTTAAATAATAAAATTGACTCTGCTACTGTGCCGGCATCCAGTGGATCGACGAGGATTCCAGCATCTCCAACAACTTCAGGAAGTGATGATGTATTACTTGTAATAACTGGACATCCGCAGGCCATTGCTTCAAGCGGGGTGAGACCAAACCCTTCATAGCGGGACAGGAAAATGTGGCAGAGCGCTCCCGAGTACAGTGTCGCCAGAGTTTCGTTATCGACAAAATCTGTAAACACGATACCTTGTACATTATTTTCCGCCACGTATTTTTTATATAATGTGAAATACGGATCGCAGAAACTTCCGACAACAACAAGCTGCAGTGGAATTTGTTGACTGACATGCATGAAGGAAGTCAGCACGGTGTTGAAATTTTTATGTCGATCCAAGGCGCCGACACTTAGTAAGTAAGGTCTGTTTATTGCAAACTTTATTTTTACTTGATCAACTTTTTCAGGTGTTCTGGGGCCCAGGCTGGGTGCAAGTCCGGCATAGATTGTGGACATCCGTTCTTGCGGAATATCAAGATGTCGCTTCAGGTCATTTGCTGTGTAATCTGATATTGGCAACAAATGTACCGACGATTCCTTGAGCTGTGATAGGCGTGTCAGATATGTTGTTCGAGGGTTTTCGGTCCACAAGTCAATAAAATCTTCTCTAAGGACCAGTGGAATCAGGTCGTAAAAGGTTGCGGTTGTTGGCACATATGGTGGAGCGATTCGCAGTCCGGAGTCATATCCGGGAATGATGCTCATCAGGTCGGGGATGTGATAGAGGTCGAGGTTGCTGGTATGCAGATAGTTGAGACTTGTCAGCTGGCAGTTGGGGTAACGCTGCAGATATGATGCCAATGGTTCAGGGGTGACGCCTGATTCGTTAAAAAAAGTGAATTTCCACGAAGGGAGAGATTTGATTAAGGCGTCCAGATGATCAAGCGTGTATCGACCAATTCCCCGACTTGTCATTTGTTCATAATCAAGAGACCTGACATCGATACCTACATGGACCATGGTGTTTGTTGTTCCAATTTTTGGGCCGCCATTGTTATGGACTGACTGAGCCTGTATGCTAATCACTTCCCCTACGGATGCGAATATATTCAACTTTCTGATGAAAGACCCCGGTGAATGTTTTCGCGTAATGTTTTAAGGTGGAAAAATCTGGGGAAGAATCGAAATAAGTCAGTTTTGGAGAGTTACCGATGATTGCTAATCGTAAATCAGTGTCTTTGGCGATATTTTTTCTATTCTGTGGCGGGTGTGCTCAAGTAGAACATTCTGCCGGTGGAGTATTGGATAATGGCGCCAGTGTAATACGCGAGGTTGGTCGTCAGCCTTGGTATGTTGAAGACTCAGGTAGTAACAGTAATGATCCTGCCAGAGATATTTCTGAAGGTGACGAAAAGGAACAGAACGAAGATCAGAACCCTGATCAGCAGCGCAGGCCGGGAGATCGTCATTACTGAGTCCGTGTTCAGGAGAGCATGAGGATTTTGCCACCTGGCTTGAGAATACGGTCTATCTCCAGCTGGGGGATGTGCAGGTTGTCTGTGGAAACGGTCTTGTCGAGGATTACCACATCTATACTGCTGTCATGAATTGGAAGAGCCGATTCCGATGATTCGATGAATTCAACGTTGGAGCAGGGAGAGCCGTTGTAGCCAAAGCGCGCAGCTCGCTGAGCTTTTTTCAGTCCTTGGTTGTCCCTGGCCAGTCCGATGACGAAACCGGTTTTCCCGACACATTTACTTGCGTTGAGAACGTTCTGTTCGTCGCTGCAGTTGAGTAAGACAACGACATTTCCCGTGCGAAGGCTATCTTTTGTAGCAGACAATATTTCAGAGGAGTTAGTGGGTTTTTCGCTATGGAAGTGATTATTGTCAGGGCCAGAAAGATTGCCGTTTTGACTTTCAGCAGGTTGGATATCCTCAGTGATCGCCATATTCTCAGTGATCCCCATATCATTCTCCCTATAAAAGCCGACTCTTGTATTACGGAATACTTATACTCCGACGAGAGCGTTTGAAAAGAGAGAGTTGGGATAATTATTTTTAGGTTCTGTTGCGAAGCAGTCGCGCCAGCGGATGCGACCAAAGACCAATATACTGCTCGAGATAAAGGTGTTCTGGATCGGGGAAATTAAAGTGCGGGTAATATATCGCAGATTTGTCATTAAAACATTGGTGTAGATGGTTATTTTGATAAAAATCTGCTGAAGGTTGCAACTGGACAGGTCATGCTTGCGCTTTATATCCCGGTTTGTTAGCTAGTTCGCCTGAAATGCGGGGGTGGTGGAATTGGCAGACACGCTAGACTTAGGATCTAGTGCCATCGGCGTGGGGGTTCAAGTCCCCCCTCCCGCATACCTTATGGTTTCGTTCATCAAGCATCAAGTGGATAATCCAGCTGCATCAGAATTGCCTGGAATCCGAATTCAACTATTCGGATTTAACCCGAGAATAACCCATTACTTAGTAGTTTACCCATGGAAACACGTTACACGGTCGAGGAGTCAGGAGATATTCTCCGCAATGTAAACATCGAGATACCTCGTGAGGCCTTTGACAAGAAATACGAAGATTTTCTTGGTAAGACCGCCCGACAGGTTTCGATCAAGGGTTTTCG
>JAQTWB010000069.1 GCA_028689495.1 bacterium
CAGCCGCAGCGAAAGCTCAAGGGCAATCAACGGGTATACAGGCAAAAGAAAACGATAATACCGGCGGACACCCGGTAAATAGTTGGCCCAACTGACAACCGTAATATAACGGGAAATATCTGTCGGGATCCTCTCAGCGCAAAAAAAAGCAGTGACAATTTCAATTTCGTGTGCCGCAAAAGCGCGGCAAAGCACTTCCAGGCAATGTTCTCCACCACGCATGCCAGTAAGCCAGTCGTGCATGAGAACAATGCGAAGTTTTCTATCTCTGCTCATGTAACTGTTCACATTTTTACAGCAGATAAATGAGCGCCCTTCACCTGAAAGCAGTGCATGTCTTCTTCGTCTTCAGAATCAGAAGCAATATCCACCGTCTTTCCAGCACAAGCCTGATACACCTCAAGTGTCTGCCGTGCCTGCTCCTCAATTGAAAAGCGCGAAGCTATTGCCCGCCGCTGCTTCTGCCGAGAGTCATTATCATCAGTCAACAACATACGCTCAATGGCAGCGCTCAATGCCTCAACCGAAAAACCCGCAGCAAACTCAATTTCCTGGGAAAAATATTCCTTAAGACAAGGTACTGGGGTAGCAACCACCGGAATTCCCGAAGCGAGCGCCTCAAGAGCAACAAGCCCGAACCCTTCCTCCCGGGAGGGAATGACAACACCCCGTGCCCCACTGTAGATCATCCGCAGCTCTATCTCGGAGATCGCACCGGGATGGATGACCTCCCATTCGGGAACCATTTTTTGCTCCAGCACCTTGGTTTCCTCGGAAAAACGACATCCAACTGCGACAAGACGTGGACGCATCCCTCCCGGCAAAAGGCCATCAACAAGAACAATTCTCGAGAGCGCCTGCAATAGCTCGCGATATCCCTTGTGCGGTCGATCACTTCCAACAAAAAGCAGGTAATCCTTCGGAACGTTCGAAAGGGGCTGTTCTAGATATTCGCGCTTAAGCGCGTTAGGAATAACAAACAACCGTTCAGCAACTGCTGGCATAATCTGACGAATCGCCCGGGCACTGGCATTACTCACAGTAATTGTCGCTGCTGACCTGGCAAGAGCTGAACGAATCATCCGATTGCCAAGTGTCTTATGCAGCAATGAATCCGGATGAGTCACATGTATCGCATCGTGCACAGTAACTACCGCAGGGATCTCAATCCCATAAGGCAAGGTATAGTGAGGGGCGTGATAGATATCATGTTCAGCAATAAGTTGCTGATGCCTGGAGGCGAGAAACACCATCTCCGACAAAGAGTAACCTCTGGTATCGTCCATAACGCAGAATGGTTTCCAGGCGAGTGTCGATAACCGGGGTTGCAGCTGCTCACTGGCAACTTTGGGAATCAGCATCGTTATGCCAAAATTCTCCGGGTCAGTGATACTTGTCAGGCCGTCAACAAGATTCCAGATATAGGTTCCGATGCCCCCATCGAGAATTTTTCGAGCATCAATAAATACACGTAACATGGAGAATTTCTCCGAAGGAGTTTTCAGCCCCGAAAATATTGCGGGGGAGCCCGGCCAGGAAAACCTCCTGACCATTTTCAAATTGCACTAAACAGCTTTCTTCAGCTCGGTTGGCCCTTGAGCGGATGGCCGCATAATCTCCCGAACCGCATAGGTCTTCTTGTTCTGCGATTCGTGATAGGTGCGAACAAGTATTTCAGCGAGCAAGCCAAAACAAACAAACTGCACTCCTATCAGCACCAGCATCACCGCCAACATCAGCATCGGCCGATTGCCCATCGGAACTCCCATAAACAATCTCTGCCAGGTAAGAATAAAGGAAAGCACCACCCCAGCTCCGCCGGTAAGAAAACCGAACATCCCAAACATGTGAAGCGGACGGGTTGAGAATCCAAGAAAAAACTTGACTGTCAGCAGGTCCAGCAGAACACGGAAAGTGCGAGAGATGCCATACTTGGACTTGCCAAAAAGCCGCGGCCGGTGACGAACAGGAACTTCTACCATTTTCACACCGACCTCAGCCGCCAGCGCAGGAATGAAACGATGCATCTCACCATAAAGATTCAGGCTCTTTGCCACTTCAGACTTCATAGCCTTCAGAGTGCACCCATAATCGTGCAACTTGACGTTTGTCGTACGCGAGATAAGACTATTGGCCAGCATTGACGGAATCTTGCGGCTGATCATTTTATCTTTGCGATCCTTACGCCAGCCAGCAGCGAGATCGTAGCCCTTGTCAAGCTGCTCAAGCAATTTTGGAATTTCATTCGGATCATTCTGCAGATCGCCATCAAGAGTAACAATGTATTCCCCTGATGCGTGGTCAAAGCCTGCGGCCATGGCGGCAGTCTGACCAAAGTTTCTGCGAAAGCAGACAAGCATTACCCTCGTATCGCCGGCAGCCACTTCCAATAGCCGACTGACAGTCGCATCACTGGAGCCGTCATCGACAAAGACAAATTCACAGTCAAGAGAGTTTGTCTGCGCTACAGAAACAAGTTCCTGATAGAGACGGACAACGTTATCTTCCTCGTTATAGAGAGGAACAACGATTGAAACAAAAGCCATATTTCTCCTGGTTTGATTGACTCGCCTCTGTCAGACATTGCCTCCGATAATTGAGAAAGCTGGCCTGCCTGTGCCGGGCGACAAGGGCAGGTGAATAGTAGCAGCATCGATATTTTTGTCTAGCCTTGTACGAAACACAGGAGAACTGTAAAATTTACAGTTCCGAAGAAATCGGGCAACAATAAGACGAAAGCCGGACGCAGTGAAAAGCCGGCCATTGATCCATAGGCAGAAAACCAGATGAACAATACCCAACCAAAGTCTGATATCCGGCATGGCGAAGCCCCCCTATCAACCTGCAATTCTGAAATTTCATCCAATACCCCGGTAACTTATCCCGAGAACGCAATTCGCGTCCTCGATAAAGGCTTTGTTCGCCTTGTCGATGTAATGGGTGACGACTCTTCAATTGTTCAGGCCGCCCGTGTTTCATACGGACAAGGCACAAAATCAGTCAGCCAGGATGAAGGTTTAATCCGCTACCTGATGCGTCATAAACACACCACGCCCTTTGAAATGGTTGAATTCAAATTTCATTGTCGCATGCCAATATTCGTCGCCCGGCAGTGGATCAGACACAGAACCGCCAGTGTAAATGAAGTAAGTGGTCGCTACAGCGAAATGCCCGACTGGTTTTACGTTCCTTCCCAGGAGCTTTGCACCACTCAATCAGCACAAAACAAACAGGGCGGCACAGGCGAGCAAATAGAAGGATCTGCCGCTGCGTCCGAATCCTTCCGCTCCACTCAATCGGAAATATACGAACAATATCAACAATATATATCATCAAACATGCGGCGCGAGCTGGCCCGTATCAACCTGCCGCTCTCAATGTACACCGAGTGGTACTGGAAAATTGACCTGCACAACCTGCTACATTTCCTCGCTTTGCGTCTTGATGCCCACGCCCAGTATGAAATCCGCGTCTTCGCTGAAGCAATGGCTGAAATAGTCAAACAATACGTGCCGCTTGCCTGGAAGGCCTTCTCCGACTACCGGCTCGGAGGTATGGCCTTGTCAGGACAAGAGATCGAACTGATAAAACAACTGTTAAATGGCCAGAAAATCGACATCGACGGCACAATGCCGACCAAACGCGAGGCAAAAGAATTCCGCGACAAACTCGCTGAGCTTGGGGTAAGTAGCCCAGAAGCTACCTGAAGGAATCTACCGAACCCATTCCCACAAAAACACGTCATCCCCGGGCACGCCGAATACGGCCAACGGGGATCGATGGACAATCAAGCTCCTGATTAGAGGTAACATCCGAAATTACCGCCGCTGGGGTGCCGAGTTCCAACTCGGCGCCGAGCTTGAGCTCGGCACCCCCGGGTACGCCTTATCTGACGCATAGAAAAAACAAACTCCAATCCGTTTACCAATGATTACCATCAGCGCCGTCAGCACGCGCCAAGATGGCGCGTCTACTCTGGCACAGTGTTCCAGGAAATTTGTCGGACTTTTTAGCCGTTCGCCAGCTGCTCAACCATAGCACCACGGACCTTGGCAAAATAACGTGGGTCAGCACCTTCGCCAACTCCGCGCCAACGACGAATGACCTGGTCAAGAAGAACAGACGGGTCATCACCGTGATAATTGTTTTTCGCCCCTTTCAGCTCATGCGCCAATGTTGCTTTGGCAAACATTTCATAATGGTCATGGAATTTTTCGTCACCAAGAACTCCCTTCTTGCCGAGACCAAAAACAGGATCATCATTGCTTGCCTTCAACATGCGATCCCCCTGAGAAATGAAGGCATCCGCATACTGCTGGACTTCGGGTGGCAAACCAGCATACCCCCCTTTATCGCGAATATCACGGGCAAGGTTTCGGGTAATCTGTACCGGACCATAAGCAGAAGAAGTCCCTTCTCCCGCCAGCGTACGGATGAAAGGATCCTTCATCGAACCCGTCTCGGCGTAAGAAAACGCTTCATATAAGGCATCAATGTTCATTGAGGAGATATCAGACAACAGCTTGTCCATCTGCTCTTTCGAATATTTCTTCTCGGTGCCAATCTTGCTGACCAGCTCTTGCAGACCCTCACGACTCTGGGTGTAATAAGTCAACATACCGCGATTCAAGGCACCAGCGAACTGGTTGTCATCCATCCAGAGCCCCTTCTCAGCGAGCTGTTCCTTACGCCCAAGCTCCAGATCAAGCTGCCTCATTGTCCGCAGCCCAACCACACCGTCTTCACGTGATGCCCACTTAACTTCCGGGTGTTCCTTCTTCCATTCACGCTGAAACTGCCTCACAGCGGCGTCACCAATTGCCCCATCGCTGTCGAGTTGAAGTTCAACGCCTTTCTTTTCCGCCCAGGCCTTCAGGTCATTCTGAACACTCTTCGCCAGTTCGGTGTGCTTGTCGGCGCCCAAACGAACAAGTTTTTTGCCATTTCGAACGTGCTGCTGCTCCTTTTCCACTCCAGTCAGCGAAGCCTCAGCCTTGGTCTGCGAATCCACTGCCGACTTGGCAGAATTCTGTTTCAGGGGCTCTTTATCCGGGTTACTGCCGGGGAGATCGGGCAATTTCAAGTCTTTTAACACTTCAGTTGATTGACTTTTCTCAGCTGCGACATTCAGCTTGGCTTCTTTCACTATCGGCTCCGTCCCGGTAAGCATTTTCATAACTTAATTAGTTGCAAATACCTGCATGAAAAATTGACTCAGCCAATCTCCAGGCAATAATATCCACATACGGTTCATGATTTCAGGGGCTTATCTCACGATAAAAAGCGACCAGATCACAGTCACTCAAACCCTGCACAAGTATACACACTCGTTATGCAGGAGGTTGGCAAGTACGTGACTTAAACCGTTCAGACTCGGCTTGATCTGGCATAAACCATCAGGAGCGACGAGAAACTCTCTCTTTTAACCCCTCAAAGCCCGGCTTTTCCAGCCGCATATTTGAACGACGACTGCCTATCTGCGCCAAGGCATGAGCGTTGGAAAAAGACAGGAAGGTAAACTCTCCTTCCGGCCAGCGTTCACGGAAAAATTCAGTGTTTTCCGGATGAATCAAATCAAACGTGTGGAAACCGAAGTTCTCAACCAGGGCAGGAATCGCCAACTGACGATATGGCGTCTTGTCAATCCGACTTGGAATCGCAACGCCCTGATGTGACTCAATCACCTCAAGGACCTCACCAAGCGGACGAGGCAAACAGTATTCACGATTTCCATAAACCGATTCAGGTACACGAAGTTCCTGCAAAACTGTAAAAATCATCTCGGAGGTAGTCTCTTCCGGAAAAAGAACCGTAAAAAACACATCACGGCACCCCGAGACCTCACAACGCATATCAAAACCCGGAATGATCGTCAGTGGTAAAGTGCCTTTGCACTTGTTAAGCATGTCGACAGCGCTCGCATTGTAATAATCAGTCACACCGATCATATCCAACCCTTTCGCCTTCGAGAGACGCAACATTGCCGGACCAGGGTCGACACCACCTGCGCTGAAATAGCCAATCGTCCCCGGGGAATGAATGCGTAAATCTATTGAATAGCGAGTGCCTTTAGCCGGCTCTTTTGCCAAAAAACGGCGCTTGGTTGCTTTGACATCATGCTGTGAAACTTCGCGAAGCTTTCGCCTCATCTCCGAAGCTTTGCGAAAATTCTTCAGCTCGGTAATTGTCGGAGTCGGATAGACTATTTTACCAGTCTCATACTTTCCTGATGGTAATGATTCCTGTTCGCTGGCCACTTCGACCGAGTCCAAAGTAACTTCATCTTTCAGCTCATCCTTGCCGGTCGTGATGCTGACAGACTCCGCAAGCATCTTTGCATTTTTTCCGGTTTTATTCGCAACCTTCCTACTTTCAGCATTTCTCTCCGCGACTTTCCCTGCTTTTGCCTTAATCCCTGTCTTTGCCGCCAATAACTTGCTTACAGACTTGGTCTTGCCGGTAGATCTTACTGAATGCTTACCAGGCTTCCTGGTCGCACCAACCTTGACCACACTCTTGGTTGCCTTAAGCCGCGCAGTGTTCTTGGCCTTTTTCCCGCCTTTCTCTACCTTACCGGACACTGCTGCAATGTTTGTCTTACTGACTGCAGACTTTTTGCCCGACACCTTCTTTGTCGCCTTAATTCCCGGAGAAAGCTTTTCGGTCGTTTTCATTCCCTGTCGAGACTTTGCCGCAGGGCTATCAGCTGGAGAACTTTTTCTGGCCGCAGTAACTTTTTTCGCTTTTAGCGAAACTGAATCACGTTTTTTCCCGGTTCTAACGGCACTGACAACTTTCAAAACTGATTTCTTGGAGCTACCCTTTACAGTCTTCTTTACATTTCCGTTTGCAGATTTAGTTGCAGATTTAGTCGCAGATTTTTTTACAGCCTTCTCTTTCTCAGGTTTCTTGGCCTTGACAGTTTTACTGACAACGGCCTTGCTCGCCGACCTGGCGCTTGTTGTCCTGGAACGATTCTTTTCCTTCTTCGAGGCATTTTTACCCCGAGCAGTTGAAATTTTATTTGCCATAATAATAACGTGCTCCCGCAATACAGAGACCTGAATCAGCTATTTTCTTTCTCTGAAGATCCTTCAGGCACTGAACTCAAGGAAAGTTCATGCTCTCCGCTCTCTCCATCATCATTATCTCCGGCAACTGACCCCACCGGACTGTAATCAGTTACTTCAGCCCCCTTAACCGGCGCTTTACCAGACTTGAGAATGGTACGCAGTTCAGACAACTGATAGTCAATGCGATCCAGATAGGACTCACCTGCCGTTTTGTTGACCTGAGCCACAAGCCGGTCGATCTTAACAGTGATTGATGCAAGCTTGCTACTTAAAATATCTACCTTTTTTTCAAGGAGTTCGATGCTGCCAACTGTCGGCAACCCCATAAGGTGAAGTAAGGAGGAAACGGTAACATCCCTCCCAGTGCTGGCGCGCGGAGCCGCCAAGGCAGGACTGACTGGTCGAGTCGATGATTCCGAACCAACCGCCGCATTAACAGACTCCTCCTTGACGACAGCGGCTGACCCTGGTTCATCCGTCACGGGTTGGATGACCTCAACCGAACCAGAATTTCCAGCTCCTGTCTCCGCGGACACTGCCACCACAGACTCTGCCGTCCCCGATGCGTTTTCTGCGGCCAATAACGAAGCTTCCCACTCCGCTGCAAGTTCTTCCTGACTTTTCATCTTAAACGAATCCTTTTTCCGTCCCTCAAAGCAATTTCACAACCAGACCACCCCCAAAATAGGCACTTCAGACGCAGGGACGCCCACAGATAAGATGCTACAGATATAGAAAAGATTCGTTATGATTAAGGGGAGATACTTACGTGCATTTTCTGGGCTGGTCCCATCACACACTAATATTCTGCACACATCAGATAGTGGTTATCGTACCCAAGTGAATATCTAAACGAATAGATTATGACACAGCGACCTGAGACTCAGAACTTCCTGGTCTGTCGGAGTACGAGACGTGAACCGTCTCTATACGGTGACCGTTTATCTTTTCGACAACAAGCTGAACTTCTCCTTGAAACTGTTCAACTTCCCACTCACTACTCGCCGGGGTGATCTCGCCATCCGTATTTTTTATGAAAATACCATCCCGGTTAAGAATAACACCTTCACCTTTTTCGGGAATGCGCCCAAGATGAGTAAAAACAAAGCCACCAACGGTATCAAACTCGCCTTGGGGTATAGAGAATCTGTACCTTTCATTAAAATCTGAAACGAGCACTCCGCCATCAACGAGCAGTGTCCCATCCTCGTTTTCCTGCATTTGTAGCTCCGCGTCATCTGACTCGTCGTAAATATCGCCAATAATCTCTTCAATGATATCCTCAAGCGTCACCACACCATCAACGCCGCCATGTTCATCGACAACTATAGCCATGTGTATTTTGTGTATTTTAAAATCGCGCAGCAAATCGTCAATCGGTTTACTTGCCGGAACAAAAGGGCAGCCACGAATCAATGTTCTGATATCAAACCCGTCCCCTTCGCGTCTGGCGAGATAAGGCAACATATCCTTGGCCAGCACTATCCCGAGAATATCGTCGTTGTTTGCCCCAGCCACCGGGAAGCGAGAATACCCGGATTCAACTACTATCGTTACGATTTCGTCAAAAGTCGCCGTTACGGGCAAAGTCACAACATCAATCCTCGGCGTCATCACCTCACGCGCCACCGTCTCGGAAAAAGTGAACACCCCCTCAATCATCTCCTGCTCTTCCTCATCGAGCTCCGGCATCATCTCACCCTGGGTCATGACATAAGAAATTTCAGCGTTTGTCTGTGCTTCAACACGCCTCAGCTCTTCAATCGCAGCCGGTTTGGCGAACAGGCCGGAAAAAAAAGAAAGAAATTTGAATGGTCCGGCAAGTAGGGTCTTGAAAAGGTAAAGTGCATACACTGCCGCAACAATAGTCGGAGATGGCTTCTCGCAAATAAGCACGCGCATCGCGAATGAATGAACGATGTAGGCAAGGAGAGCAGAACAAAGAAATACGCCGAGTAACAAAAGAGCATAACTTAAATGGGTGAGACGCCCGCCCCAAATAACAACATCTCCGCCAACCAGTAACCAAAGTGAAAGACCGAGCATGAAATGTGCTCCGGCAAGCATCGCATTTGAGACACGCAGACTCTCGCGAAAGTCCAGCAACAAGGACATGGTAAGTCGGTACAATAACCCTCGCCGACGATTCTCCTCGCGGGAGCCGTTGTCCTTACTCAACTCCCTCAGGCGCATGACCGAATATTTGGCACTGGAAAAAAGATAAACGGCGACCAAGGCAAAAACGAACAACAACCAGCGCAAAGCCGGCAATTCAGTTTCCATCAATGAGCCTCACAAATTTCGGAAAAAAGGACAGTGAACACTGTCTTAATCGGGTAGGGGTCCAATTATCACTCCATCTCAAAGGCCGTAATCACTCTGACAAAGCAACGGAATCACCGCTAGCTGTATCACCAGAAAGAGCCCGAATAATATATGCTACCGGGCCGATACTCGCCCTGCGCCACGACCGATATTTATTAACAAAGAATGCGCGAAGGGTAAAAGTAATGTTACGACAGATTAATGGATATTTCCATGGGTATTTTTTAGACCCCGAAAGTTAATTGCCAAGAAAAACATTTCTCATACCGTCAAGATTCCTTATAAGCAGTAAAGCAGCCAGACAGGGGCAATTTCCAGGCCATCAGATTCCAAAATCGAACCGCGAGAAGCATATGACGAGCAAAAAAGTAACTTTTCCCTATTTATTTGTAGCGCTTATCATCTTTTTCCCACTCACGTCCTGTAATGACTTTATGTCCAAAGATGTCAAATTTGCCGTAAAAGACGACGGATCTTCAACCACAGACTCAGTAGATGAAGATGCGGACGGTCTTGGCTCAGAACTTGAGAAATCTTTGGGATTTAACCATCTCGACTACGATTCGGACAATGATGGTTTTGGTGACGGGCTGGAATACGTGAGCGCTAGCGGTGACCCGCTCGACAATGCCAAAGAACCGTCTCCCCTGAACAAGAGCCGCATCCTCAGCGAAAATGAGGTTGTCAGCGATACCACAGACAGCGACACCGATGGCCTGGGAAACCTCTATGAACAGTCACTCGGTCTCGACGGGGATTCAGCAGATACGGACAACGATGGTTACAGCGACATGCTTGAGGTTTTTGCCGACTCAGACGCAAATGACGCAAATAGCAAACCAACCCGCTCTACTCCAGCCGTTGACGATGGAGTTGACTCTGGCAACTCTGGCATTGACTCCGACAAGGATGGTCTTTCCGATGCTGTGGAGCAGCTGAACGGAACCGACCCCCAGAAATCCGATAGCGATGGAGATGGCTATAGTGATGCTCTTGAATATCTGATGGGCAGCGATGGCTCGAGCGAACTCAGTGTTCCGGATTTGTAGGCTATCAGCGAGTAATACGAATCAGCTCTTCGCCACTTACGGCATCGACGATGCCAACTTCGATTGATTCTGTAAAAGCGGCAAGACGCTCCTTAACTTTACCTTCAAAGGCCTGGCGAGCAAAAGGCGGCATTTGCGCCACGGGAAAATCAGCAACTGTAATTTCAAAGTGAGTGGCATCTTTCCAACGCTGCGCTTTGATCTTGGCCCCGATAATAGGATGGTTGGAAAAATAATCCTGCAATTCTGTTGCCGGAGAACGCATTTCAGCAGCCGAGTTAACACTGGCCTGAGCCGCTGCAGGCACATCACTGCCGCCAATATGTGCGATAAATTCCTTGACCCGGGCCCGGGCATTCTCGTCAGGAGCTTCAGACAAAGCAATATTTGCCTCGTTCAACGCTCCTTCAAGATCAGAAGTCAATTGCCGGGCCAGAGCCAGCCCGAATCGCGCCTGAAACTTCTCCTGACCTAGTTCAAGAACGGACTCAAAAATAGGGATAGCATCCTCGGCCCTGTTAAGGCGAAGTTGCAAAAGCGCCAGTTCGACACGAGCCCGGGTATCTTCGGATTTAATCGTCAAATAGTCACGGTAATACTGCTCTGCCTTTTCATACATCGCAGCATCGAAATAGGCACGTCCCAATGCTTGTAATGCTTCGGGCCGTTTGGCGTCAACGACCAGCACACTCTGATATTCAGCAATGGCCTCCTTCATCGCCGACATTGACCCGCCGGTATAGGCGTGTGCCATCAATGCCTCGGCAAACTGTAACTTCAATTCCAGATCATCACTCTTTGCCTTTGATTGATTTCTCAATGAAACCAAAGCATCAGGTTCTTGCACTTCAGCATTTCCAGCTACCCCAGAATGTTCGGCCGCCGCCTGATGTGACGTAGAGACAACACTGACCGTGTTATTACTGAGCGATACAGTCGCAACCCAAATAAGCAATGAAACAACCATTGTTACGATAAGAGGCTTAATCATCGGCATAGTTGTTATGAAGTATCGTTATTAAGTGTTTTTTAAAATGCACGCTACTTCGGCCTTGAAATCATCGCACGAACAGCACGCACATAAGCAGGGGCATCCCAGGGACGATCGGCGATAACACGCACCAATGGCACATCGGCCGCGCTGCCAGGATCAACAAAACCAAGAAACTTACCTTCAGGGCCAATGAAGAAGGTCTCGGGGAAACCGGTGACTCCAAGCTTGTCAGCCAATCGCAGATCGGCGTCACTCAGAACGGGAAAATCATAACCACTGTCTTTTAAAAATTGTCGCACTTTCTGCAGCTGACCAGGATTATCAACATTAACTGAAAGCAGAACGAAACCCTCTGGCTTCAGCACCTGATAAAGGCGTTCCAGTGCAGGCATTTCCTTAACGCATGGCGTACACCAGGAAGCCCAGAAATTGACCATCACCAGTCTGGCGGGAAAGTCCGCCACGGTTTTCAATGAAGCAGAATTTTGAACAAGAGGTAGTTCAATTAACGGGCAAGAGGCACCTATCTGTGGCGACTGAGCCCCAGCGTATACCGGGGACAGAAAAACCGCCAAGACAGTAAAGGCGAATGATGCCTTGAAAAAGTTCACTTGAAACCCCAAAAGCAGCATACGTTGAAAAAGGAGAGACACCTGAGTATCTCCGCAACGACCTGTCCCGGCTCAGGCTGGACCCGACCAAGATGATTTAGACGCCTCAAACTTCCAAAAATTTGACCCACAATGAATAAAGTGAGGTCAAAATGGTCTGGAAGTTCAAAACTTTCAGTCCCAATGTCTTACGGATATTTGCCTGATCCCATGCACACCAAAGCGATTGTCTTGTCCGGTCAATATTCAGACCGGACAAATCACTATCGCCCTGCTGCGCACAGAGTAAACGCACAAAGTAAAAGAGTGAACCTCCCGTTTACTTGGCGCCGCTACCAGCCTGGGCATAACGACGCTTGAAGCGTTCAACACGGCCTTGCGTGTCAACAAGCTTTTGCGTGCCAGTATAAAAAGGATGGCATTCACTGCAAATCGCCACACTGATTTTTGCCGTGGTCGAGCGTGTTTTAAATACGCTGCCGCAACCACAGCTCACTACACACTCTTCGTACTTGGGATGTATGCCTTCTTTCATCTGAAACTCACTCAATTAAAATCTTCACCTGACAAAACAGGAAATTGCCTTAAGGCTTGATATATCTGTAAA
Source organism: bacterium (assembly GCA_028689495.1). Taxonomy (GTDB): domain Bacteria; phylum Bdellovibrionota_C; class UBA2361; order SZUA-149; family JAQTWB01; genus JAQTWB01. The sequence goes on from JAQTWB010000069.1 coordinate 12,660, forward strand.
CTCTGCCCACCCGGAACATGCAATATCCGGCAGTAGCGCCAAAGCGGCCGCAGAATAAACATTTTTTCTCTAGAGTCAAGTAACATGGACGGAAACAAGCGGTTATCAGGGTCAGCCACAAGCACAATACCCGCCGAAATAACCCGTGAAAACTCGTCAAAAGAACACCAATATGTTGGCCTGACTGCTCGGCTTGTTCTGTTGTTGATTACTTTACTTCGCTTTACTCCCCCATATATTCTCCTCCGCCTGCTCTCCCTAATCGGCGCAAGCCTGCCGCATTTATTAACTCGCGATGCCAGGATTGCCGAAGCACAAATTGCCCGTTTTTTGCCTGAATTAATCAGGGAACCCGGTAATCTAAGTAGAACCGGCAGTTTGAAAAAATCCGATGGTGCCAAAAAAATCGTCCAGCAGGCATTTGCCAATGCAGCAGTCTCGCTAGGCGAAACTCTGCTTGCCGCAAGACATCTCAACCGCATGAAATTTAACGAGTGTATCGCAGGGTCAAATATCCCTTGGGAACGACAAAAAGCTGGGAATGGTGCAATCGCCCTCAGCGCCCATTTCGGCCCTTGGGAAGTACTTGCCGCATATCACGCGAGGAACTACCCCGGTGCGTTCAAAGTTGTTGGAAAAACTCCTAACTACGCCCCTTTTCTGGTCCTGTTGGATGACCTGCGCCGAGGGAATGGCGTCGACACAATATGGCGCTCCGATAAGAGCGCCGCAATTGAAATCCTCCGCTCCCTGAAAAAAAATGAAATAATCGGGTTCCTTGTCGATCAGGACACAAC
>JAQTWB010000070.1 GCA_028689495.1 bacterium
TCATTGACGATTATTTTGCTCGCTGCTCGTGTTGGCGGTGACCTGGCTATTCGTGTTCATTTGCCTGAAGTTCTCGGGGAACTCGGGGTTGGGGTTTTGCTTGGCAACCTGACGCTTTTTGGTGTCGGGTATTTTGACTATTTCAGACATGACGAGGCGCTGGAGATTCTTAGCGAATTGGGGGTTATCCTGCTGTTGTTTGAGGTGGGATTGGAGACCAATGTTGCCGAGATGATGAAGGTAGGATTCTCCTCTCTTCTGGTGGCGGTTCTCGGGGTAATTACCCCTTTTTTTCTTGGCTGGGGAGTTGCTGCTTTTTTCGCCCCTGATGCTCCGGTGTTGGCTCATGCATTTGTTGGAGCAGCATTAACAGCGACAAGCGTCGGAATTACTGCGCGGGTGCTTAAGGATCTGGGCAAGGTGCAGACCAGCGAAGCGAAGATAATTCTGGGGGCAGCAGTGATTGACGATGTTCTTGGACTTCTGGTCCTGGCAATTATCAGTGGAATGATTGGTGCTGCCAATGAGGGAGGAACACTTGATGTGGGGTCAATTGTTTACATTGTGCTTTCCTCGGTTGGTTTTCTGGTTGGTGCTATTTATCTGGGTGGACATCTTTCGCCAATAGCTTTTAAAGTTGCGACCTGCTTGCAGGGACACGGTGTGTTGATGGCGACAAGTCTTGCCATTTGTTTTGGCATGGCGTTCCTGGCGGCAAAGATTGGCCTGGCGCCAATTGTCGGTGCGTTTACTGCCGGACTTATTCTCGATGCTGTTCACTACAAGGAGCTTTCGGAGCGAAACGACCATGCGACAATCGAGCATCTCGTCGCCCCGCTTACCTCGGTTTTTGTGCCAATCTTTTTTGTAATTATGGGGGTCAAGGTCAACATCAGCGAATTTCTTGATCCGGGGATTATTGGTCTGGCGGTTGTGCTGACCTTTGCGGCGATTGTCGGCAAGCAGGTTTGCGCTTTTGGTGTGCTGGAGAAAGGGCTGGACCGTTTTGCTGTTGGTTTGGGAATGATTCCGCGGGGCGAGGTGGGGCTTATTTTTGCTGGTATTGGTTCGAAATTGTTGCTTGATGGGAAGCCCGTAGTTGATTCGGCTACTTATGGCGCTGTTGTTTTTATGGTGATTGTTACGACAATGGTCACACCCCCACTGGTGAAGTGGAGATTTCAGAAACATGGGGGGTGATGGGCTTGCTATTACCCACAAGTCCCCGACCAGATTACCTTGTTGCGATTGGAGATCGAACAGAGGTAAAGTTCTTGCAAAGTGGGCGTATTTAAAATCACTCCCAACATGCAGACAGCAATTCCGGGGGTGCAGAGCTCTAGCTCTGCGCCAATTCGCGGCAGATTTGCAGCTTGGCGGGAGATATGAATTGCAGCAGAGCTGGAGCTCTGCTGCCCCACTGAAGCCACTATTTTCGTTCCTGCAGATTTGTGGGTAATAGCAAGGGCTGATGGGGGGTAGCAGCATCTTTGTTCTGCTTGTGTCAGCTTGACTTATCCCTGCTTAGCTGGCAGAAGCGTTCACCCGATGTCGGGAGTTAGCCGATTTCGTATAGATTTATGAGAAAAGTGCCATGAAAAGACCATTTCAACCAAGTAACATTCACCGTTTGAGAACCCATGGCTTCCGCGCCCGCATGTCAACTACTGCTGGACGCGAAGTGTTGAAGCGTCGTCGCGCCAAGGGCCGCAAGCGTTTGGTTGTGACTATCGCATTCAAGGGTCGTAAGCGTTAATCAGCTTCGACACAAACCAGACAGTTTGTCACTTTGGATTACAGGCCCCTTCGAGGGCCTTTTCTGCTTTAATTTATGTTTTGTATGAAGACTCCGCTTCGCACCAGGACAAGGATACTTCCGGCCCAATATCGCATTCGCAAGCGGCGCGAGTTTCTCAATATCCAGGGCGTTGGGAATAAGGCGTCATCTGGTAGCTTCCTCCTTTGCTGGTCTGCGGCTGAACAGTCGCGGATAGGCGTAACTGTGACAACCAAGGTCGATAAGCGGGCTGTGCGGAGAAATCGGCTTAAAAGGCTGGTGCGGGAGTTTTTCCGTTTAAACCGCAGTCGTATTAACGGCAATTACGACATCGTTGTCATTGCCAGAAACAGTGCCGTAACGACAAGTAATGACAAGTTGAGACGGGAACTGGCTTATCTGTTTTACAAGGCCCAGCTTTTCCCGGGCAAGGAACACGGGGCATTTCAGAAGCAGCGCGGGCGGGCGCCTGAGCGAGGGGCGAAATCGTGAAGCTGATTTCCTTGCGGACGATCTTGTTCCGAGCCGTCAGCGGGGTTTTTCATTTAATAGCCTTGCTCTACCTATTTCTGTTATTCGGCATCTTTTGGCTCTGGAAGAAGATATCTCGCCTGCTGCTCGGCGATGCCTGCCGTTTTTACCCTACCTGCTCGGAATATATGTATATTGCAATCCTCAACCATGGGTTTATAAAGGGGCTCTTTTTAGGGGGGCGGCGCCTTTGCCGTTGTCACCCATTGGCGGAAGGGGGCTTTGATCCTGTTCCGGAGAATACCGTGAGACGAAGAAATGGTGATGGATAACAACCGAAAACAGCTGGCGATACTTTTTATTCTTTTCCTGGTTTTTACCTACAAGGTGGCAGTCTGGGATCCATACTTTTCGCCGAAAGCGGTTGAAGATGCCGCGCTTAAATCCGCTTCCGTTGCCAGTGTCGAGTCAGGTCTTGAGCAGGATAAAGGTGCTGTCGTTGGTGAAATTTCGCGCAGTGCCGAGATTGCAAGACCGGTCGTCGATGGCAACTCCTCAGAGGAGATGGGATTAGCTACCGAGGGCGCTGTTACCGGTGAATTTGAAGTGCCCAGTGATGATTATTTTATCGTTGAGACTGCTGAACTTCGCGCTGAAATTGCTCTTCACGGTGGAACAGTGCGCAAGCTTTTTCTGCGTGAATACAAAGAGACCAACAAGAAAAAGTCACCTTTGCTGAACCTTGTTCAGGGAAGTGGGGATTTTGAATTTGTCGCAGGCTCCCAGTCGGATGCAGGGCTTAATTATCGCCTTGAAGACTCGGAGTTCAGCTCCGGGAAGACCTATCGTGTTGATTCCGGTGAGAAGGTGTTTCGTCTGGTCGCTCAGGCACCGGGAGGAGGTTTGCTGAGCAAATTTTATAGTTTTAGCGCCGACGGTTATTTCTTTGATTTGCAGGTATCTTCAAAACAGGACGCTGCGTTATCTCTGGGCTCCAAGCTTTATATCAAGCGGGTTATTGGCAAAGACGATCCAAGCTTGCACGATAACTTTGGTGGCTCGGGACTTGCCTGGTATGACGGAGAGAAAGTCCATCGTGAGGGCTATCCGACGATTAAGGAAGGAGCAGAATCATTTAGTGCCGTGCGCTGGCTGGGGCTTGGTGACAAGTATTTTTCTACAACCTTGGTTGCTCCCGAGGCCCCACTGTCTGGTGGGATTGAACGTCAGGCCGAGAATTATCGCGCTTATCTGAATACTGCGGCCAGTGAAGTGAGCGTGCGGATTTTTACCGGTCCGAAGAGTTATCAATTGTTGGAAAACGCCGATTATGATTTGCGCAAACTGATTAATTTCGGTTGGACAGGGTTTGTCGCCGCACCGTTGTTATTGGCGCTGCACATGTTTTATTCGATTTTTGGTAATTTTGGCGTGGCGATTGTCGTTTTGACGATCAGTGTCAAGCTGTTGCTTTATCCGCTGAGCGCCGTTTCTTTCAAATCAATGAAGGCGATGCAGGATCTGCAGCCAGACATGAAACGGATTCGCGAAACCATTTCTGATAAAGCTCTACAACAGCAGGAATTGATGGCGCTTTATAAGCGCAAGGGAGTTAATCCGATGGGTGGCTGCTTGCCGATGTTGATGCAGATACCGATATTTTTTGGCCTCTACTCGGCGTTGCAACTGGATATTGAACTCCGCCATGCGCCGTTTGCTTTCTGGATTAATGACCTTTCGGCCAAGGAGAATTTTGAAGTTTTTGGTTATGCGGTGCCAGTCATGGTTATCCTTCTCGTCGTTTCGATGGTCGTTCAGCAGTGGATTACTCCATCAACCGCCGATCCTGCGCAAAAGAAGATGATGATGTTTATGCCCTTCGTAATGGGCTTCCTTTTTATGGGCTTTCCTGCCGGACTTACTCTTTATTGGTTGACCAACAACCTGATTTCTATCGCTCAGACACAGGGGTTACACCAGACCAGTGAAAAGAATGCGCTTGCCGTTACCCTTGCTACGGGTCTGGCAGTCTTTTCTGTTGCTTTTGTCCTTGCGCAGGTGGGCTGATTGTCCATGTCCGGGGAGGTAGCGCAGACGATAGTTGCCCTTTCTTCGGCGCCCGGTCGCGGTGGAGTTTCACTGGTTCGTATCAGTGGTTTACAGACCGCTGAGACATTGAGAGCGTTGGCAAAAAACGCCGAGCGCATGATTGCCTCTCCACGCGAGCTTGTCTTTAGTCAAATTTTTGAAGTTACTAATTCTGGGGACAAACAACCGCTCGATTACGGTATGGGAGTGTTTTTCCCTGGGCCGGGAAGTTTTACCGGAGAAGACGTTGCCGAGGTTCATTTGCATGGCAGTCCTTACCTGGTGCGGCGCTTCCTCGAAAGTGCGGTTACTCTTGGGGTGCGCTTGGCGCGGCCGGGAGAGTTCACAGAGCGAGCCTTTCTCAACGGTCGGATTGATCTGGTGCAGGCCGAAGCTGTAGCTGACCTTGTTCATGCCGAAACCGAGTCTCAGGCGTTTGTCGCCAGGCGTCAGCTTGAAGGACAGTTATCCGGTGTTTTGCTTGAGATTGGCGAGCCACTTCGTGATCTTCTTAGTGAAATTGAGGCATATATCGATTTCCCCGATGAGGAGCTTGACGGTTTGCTTGTGGAAGGCTGGCGGAGGCGGACGATTGAGACCAGAGAGCGAATTGCAAAACTTCTTTTGACATTTGAAAGTGGCCGGGTGCTTCGAGAAGGGGCTTCGGTGGTAATTGTCGGTTTGCCGAATGCCGGGAAATCCAGCCTGCTCAACGCCCTTGTTGGTGAGGAGCGGGCGATTGTCACCAGCATTGCCGGCACTACGCGCGACAGTATTGAAGAGGTGCTTAGTTTCGCTGGAATTCCAGTGCGTTTATGGGATACGGCGGGACTGGTTGATGACAGTTCGATGCGCACTCCTGATGAGGTTGAGCTTATCGGTATTCAGCAAAGCTGGAAAAGAGCGCGGCAGGCGGATCTTGTTGTCTTCCTTTACGACCCCTTGTCGGAGGTCCCTGATGAGCAGCTGCTCCTGCTTGAGCAAGTTCGCAGCTTTGCTCGCCGCGTGCTGGTTGTCGGAAACAAGGCTGATATGCAACCTGTCGCAGTTGGCGCATCACCGACGATGCAACAGCAAATGCAGATATCCGCTAAAACAGGTGCTAGTATTGAGGCGCTGAAAGCAGCAATTGCCGAAATGATTGTTGGGGAGGGAGGTTTTCGGCAGGGGGATTTACAGATTAGTAACCTTCGACATCGCGAGGCCTTGACACAGGCTGAGGAGCGCATCGGCGATTTTCTGTTATCGCTGGATAATGGTCTGCCTCCCGAGATTTCAGCTCTTGAGTTGCGGGCGGCTTTGGGTTCTTTGGAGGAAATAATCGGTGTCACCGAGACGGAAGATTTGCTTGGTCGCATATTTTCCAGGTTTTGCATCGGAAAATAGCTTTTCTGTCACTTCACAGTTTTTGCCGCATCTTAAATTCATCCGTAAAATCAGCTGCAGGTTATCAAGATGGTTGTGAAGAAATTGCCAAAGCCAATTCTTTGTTCTTTGTGTTTTTTAGCGATGCGATGGAAAAGAGCCACGGTCCTGATAGTGTTGTTTTGTGGCACTTTGCTGACCATTGCGCTGAACGAGTATGTTCTGAGGAAAGAGCAAGAGAAAATCCGCTATGATCTCGGTCATAAGGTTCAGGAGATCGTAGCGCAACTAAATCGGGATTTGACGCAAAAAAGCAATGTGCTGGAGCTTTTTGCTGCCAACTGGGAGTGGTTAAAAAATTCCGACCAGGGAAACTGGAGTCGTCTGGCGAAACAGGTAATTGATAATTATCCCGAGACCTTTCAGGCGATTGAATACATTGCTGATGACTTTAAAATCAGGTTGGTCGAGCCATTGGAGGCTAACCGATCTGTTGTTGGTCTGGATATTCGCAATCGCCCATTATCTGAAGATAAGCTGAGAAAAATTTCCCAAACCGGACAATCACAGTTTGGCCCACCATTTGTCTTAAAGCAGGGGCCGCGGGCCGCGATCCTCTATCTCCCAGTCTCGTATCAAGGGAAGGCAGATGGATTTTTAGCCGGAGTATACACTCTGGATACTTATCTGAGAGATTTTTTTTCCCATCACGAAGACAACCTTTATTTTAGTCTGAGAAGTGGAAAATCAAAGGTCTATCAGAGCCCGAATTTGCGAGCTTCTGAAGATTTGTTGCAATCAAATCTGATTGGATTTGAGTTGTTTGATTCACATTGGATTTTAACAGTTTATGCGCAACCGGCGCTAGTCGCGACTCTTACAGGACATTACAGCAGATTGATTATTCCTGCGGGTTTCACAGTGACCCTGCTTCTGTCGTTTTTGGTGTACATCTATCTCAAGGAGATTGAAGCCTCCAGTAATCTCTCTGTTGAGCAAAAAAAGTTAAAACTGTTTATTGCCAGAATTCCAGCTGCGGTCGCCATTTTCGATAATCAGATGCGCTATGTGCACGTCAGCGATTATTGGAGGAAAGCTTATGGTCTGGAGGGAGAGGATCTTATCGGAAGAAGTCACTACGATGTTTTTCCCGATATGCCAGAGCAGTGGAGGGAGAATAATGAACGCTGTCTGGCTGGGGAAGAACTTTCTTCTGAAGAGGATATTTTTCCTCGTGCCGATGGCACCGTGGAATGGGTGAAATGGGCATTACATCCCTGGTATGATGTTGAGGGAACCGTGGGTGGTCTGGTTATGTTCACCAAGGTTTATACGGGACAAAAGCTGCATGAGCAGGCACTCGAAACTTATGTAATGAATCTGGAGAGCGCCAAGGTGACCATTGAGTCTCAGGCTGCTCAGCATGTTAATGCCATTGAATCGCAGTTGGCGTTGAAGAAAATTCTTGAAATTGGCTTGGGTAACCTCTCGCTCGAAGAAAAACTTAATAATGCGTTGCAGGCGATTTTTTCAGTTTCATGGTTGTCGTTGGAGCCAAAAGGAGGAGTTTTTCTTGTCTCGAGGGAGCAACCGGATCAACTTCAGCTTGTGGCAACTCACAGAATGGATGAAGGCCTAAAGAGCGCATGCGCGGTTGTGAATTTTGGTCAATGTTTGTGCGGCATTGCGGCAGCAACAAGGAAATTGCAGTTTGCCTCCTGTGTCGATTGTCGACATGAGACAGTTTATCCGGAAATGGAACCTCACGGGCATTATAGTATACCGATTATCAGCGGTGAGACATTGCTCGGTGTGCTGGTGGTTTATCTCCAGGAAGGGCATCAGAGCACTGAGTGGGAGGTGGAGATGATAGATTCCATCTCCAGGGCTTTTGCTGCGATGATTGAGAGAGCTCGTTTGGAAGAGATGTTGCAGGAAGAGAAGTTTCAGGCAGAGGAATCGGCAAAAGCCAAAAGTGATTTCCTGGCCAGCATGAGTCACGAGATTCGCACTCCGATGAACGGTGTGTTGGGGATGGCCTCGCTGCTTCTTGAAACGCAGATGACTCTCGAACAGCGGGAACTCGCAGAGATTGTCAGCTATTCGGCAAGTTCATTGCTGACTATAATCAACGACATTCTTGATTTTTCAAAAATTGAAGCCGGGAAAATCAAACTGGTTCCTGAATATTTTTCTCTGCGCAAGTTTCTTGCTGGCATAGAAAAGTTGCATCGTCTCGGCGTTGAACAGAAGGAAATTTCTTTTATCGTTCGAGTTGATGAAGATGTCCCTGATTTTGTTTGTGGGGATAGCGATCGTTTGCGTCAGGTTCTTGTCAATCTGGTGAGCAATGCACTCAAGTTTACTCATCGGGAAGGAGCCATTCTGATTAATGTTGTTCGTGGCGATCGGTCTCGAGCTGATAATCTTGAGCTGTTGTTTAGCGTCACCGACACCGGGGTCGGCGTGGCCAAGGAGCAACAAGGGACGATTTTTGAGGCATTTTCACAGGCGGAGGAGACAACGGCAAAGCGTTTTGGCGGGACGGGGCTTGGTCTGACGATTTCCTCTCGTCTTGTCCAGATGATGGGCGGTGAAATTGGTATCCGCAGCGAACCGGGACTAGGGTCGGCGTTTTATTTCACTGCTATTTTTGGTGTTGGTGGAGAGGGTGGAGTTGAGGAAATGCGAACAGGGAGTCCGGAGGTTTCATTTGCCGAAGGGACCAGTGTTTTGCTTGCTGAGGATAACCTTGTCAACCAGAAACTGGCTGTTCGGATTCTGGAAAAGGCAGGACTTTCGGTTACTCTGGCAAAAAATGGCGTTGAAGCTGTAGATGTTTTTTCCAAGGGTGATTTTGATGTGGTGTTGATGGATATCCAGATGCCGATTATGGACGGGGAAGAGGCGACAGCGCTAATACGTCAGACCGAGAAGGGCGCGGTTGTGCCGATTATTGCTTTGACTGCTCATGCGATGAGTGGAGCCAGAGAAAAATATCTTGCTGCGGGAATGGATGGTTACATCTCAAAGCCGCTTAATCGTTATGAACTTTTGTTACTCATGGCCCAGCTTATAGCTGCGGGCCGGCAGATGGGCCAGGCATGAGGCCGAGGGTGAGAGTTTTTGCCGCAATTTTTTATCTCGGATTGTTGTCAGTGTTTTCGGCGGAAGTATGCTCCGGGGCTTCACAGGCTTGGTTTATCGATCCCTGGGCCTGGGCCGTGATGTTTCCGCTTTATACCTCCCACGTGCTGTTTTTTATCTCTTTGGCTGTCAGGTTTAGTCGGGTGACAATCACTCATCTTTATTTCCTTGGGGTTGTTTTCGCATTGTATGAATCTTGGGTGACGAAGGTTCTGTGGTGGGGATATCCTGATATGGCCGAACCGACACAATTGCTCGTTGGTGGTATTGCGGTGCTTGAGTTTATAATTCTTGTGTTTTTCTGGCATCCGGTGATGTCGTTTATTGTGCCACTGCTGGCATTTGAAACTTTGACGGGAAGACAGATAGGCAGTCACGCGCCGATATTGCGGGCAGCTTTGTTGCGAAAAAGGCTTTTGTTTCTGGCGGCTGTCATGCTGGGAACATTTATCGCCAAAAATAATGGCTACAGTTTTGTATCTGTGTTTGTGGCCATGACAGGAACTTTGTTGCTGATTGCAGTCGCTGGCTATATTTGCCGAGGTGTCGGTCTGGAGCAAATTTGTCTTGGCAGAAGGGGACTACTTCTCAATTTTGTCTACATACTGGCGCTTTACATTTTTACCTACTTCCTTGTCTTGCCGGAGCGCAGACCAGAAGCGTTTTTACCGTATCTTGTCATCGTCTTTTGTTATTTCATTGCCGCGTTTCTGTTCTGGCGCCTGCCGCCGGCAGAATTTGGTTTTATCGCAGTTGACGATAGGCAGTTAAGTAGACGAACCATTATCTTTTTCGTTGCCACCATCATGTTTTCGGCATGCCTGTTTTGTTTTGCCGGCAAACTTTCCGAGCTTCTTTTGCTGGTTTCTTATCTCAGTCTTATTCCGTTGGGGCTCTGGCTATTTTTTCGGGCAGTTCGGGTTAACCCGGTAATTGCACGTAAGTTCACGGGTTAAAATTCCAGCAACAGAGTGACAGGTCCGTCATTTACCAGGCTGACTTTCATGTCGGCGCCAAAAACGCCGGTTTCCACCTTTTTCCCCAGTGCTTTGCCAAGTTGGGTATTGAAGCTGTCAAAGAACTGCGTTGCCAGTTGTGGTGCAAGGGCTTTGCAAAAATCAGGGCGCCGGCCTTTATTGCATTCTCCGTAGAGAGTGAACTGCGGAATTAAGAGAATGCTGCCGCTGATGTCGAGTACTGAGTGTTGAAATCGCCCCTCAGCGTCAGAGAACACTCGCAGATTGACCAATTTGTCTGAAGCTTTTGCCAGCTTGCCCTGAATGCACTCCGCACAATCGTCTTCGCCGAAACCGACAAGCAGCAGCAGGCCAGCTTTAATTTCCCCACGGCATATTCCGTCAACGTGAACAGATGCTTCGAGAACTCTTTGCAGGTGAACTTTCATTGGGGCAATACCGGCTTTCTTGATTTTATCAGGGGCAAATGAGAAAAGCCCTTACCTTCTCTCATGCTTTGAAGTCTCATGAGATAGACAGAAATTATGGAGATTATACCGTGTCAAAAAACTACTTTGAACGGTAAGCAGTAGGGTAATAGTGACACGGTATAATCAAACTCCGTAGGAGTTTGGCAAGCGAAGCTTGCTAATGGTTCAAAATTTAATAAATCTTGAACAAGATAACCAATACCGTTTCAATTAGGATAAAGAGTGAAAAATCTTTGATTTTTTCAACTGAAAATTAAGATTATTTTTTGAAGCGGTATACAAAGTGGGTTCTTCCTTTGTGGATCAATTTGATGTGCTTGTAATTGGTGGTGGTCATGCCGGCTCGGAAGCGGCGTTGGCCGCTGCGCGGATGGGAGCGAGGACAGCGCTGGTGACAATGCATCGCCGGACAATTGGCGCCATGTCCTGCAACCCGGCAATTGGCGGTCTGGGAAAGGGTCAGCTGGTAAAGGAAGTTGATGCGCTGTTCGGCGAGATGGGCCGGGCGATAGATGAGACAGGAATCCAGTTCCGCACTTTAAATTCCTCCAAAGGGCCGGCAGTGCGCTCCTCCCGGGCCCAGGCCGATCGCGGACTTTATCAGGCGCGAATTCAAAAAGCGGCGGAAGAAGCAGAACACCTTACAATTATTGAAGATTTGGCTGGGGAACTGTTGTTTGAGGGTGATCGCTGTTTTGGTGTCGTCACAGAATCTGGAACCAGGTTACTTTCTCGGGCGGTGGTGATTACTACGGGCACCTTTTTGCGCGGCCTGATGCATACGGGTGGGGAGCAGAAGGAAGGTGGGCGAGTCGGGGAGCGGCCGAGTGTCAGACTCAGCGATTCGATTCGTGATCTTGGCCTGCGGATGGGGCGAATGAAAACCGGTACCCCGGCACGGATTCGTCGTTCCAGTATTGATTGTGAAAGACTGGAAGAGCAGCCCGGTGATACGCCGATCAGGCCTTTTTCTTTTCGCACAGGTAGTATTTCCCGGCAGCAGATCAGCTGCTGGATGACGGCAACCAGCGAGAAGACCCACGAAATTATTCGCAGCAACCGCAGTCTTTCACCGATGTTCAACGGGCAGATACAATCGACCGGTCCGCGATATTGCCCGTCGATTGAGGACAAGGTGTTTCGCTTTGCTGACAAGCTGAGCCATAACATATTTCTTGAACCGGAGGGCTTCACCTCGGATCTTGTTTATCCAAATGGCATTTCAACGAGTTTGCCGCGTGATGTTCAGCAGGCGTTCATTAACAGTATTATCGGTCTTGAGCAGGCTGAAATAGTGCAGTTCGGCTATGCCGTGGAATACGACCATATCGACCCGACCGAGCTCACCCCTGCACTTAATAGCCCGAAAATACAGGGACTTTATTTCGCCGGTCAGATTAACGGGACTTCCGGTTACGAGGAGGCTGCGGCTCAGGGGATGATGGCTGGCATCAATGCTGTGCGTTATTTGCGCGCCGAGGAGCCGTTTATTTTGCGTCGCGACCAAGGCTACATTGGCGTGATGATTGACGATTTGACGACTCTTGGTGTTTCCGAGCCATACCGTATGTTTACTTCGCGGGCAGAATACCGCCTGCAACTTCGCGAGGATAATGCCGATTCCCGTCTTACTCCGCTTGCTCATAAGTTGGGGCTTGTGCCGGAAGATGAGTGGAGGTTGTTTAACGAACGGCAGGATAAGATTGAGCGGGAGAAAGAGCGTCTTGAGGGAAATTACGCCAAGCCTGTTCCTGAGATTAATGAATGGCTGGCGTCTTTGAACAGCGCCCAAATTGCTGACGGTATTTCGTTAGGTTCCTTGTTGCGTCGCCCGGAACTTGATTATTTATCTGTTTGCAGCATGTTTCCGGCGGAGCAAGTTCTGTCAGCCGCCGAAGCGCAAAGAGTGGAGACCGAAGTTAAGTTTACCGGTTATCTGAAGCGGCAGGAACAGGATATCGCCCGGATGAAGCGCATGGAGGGAGTTAAGATCCCGGATAACTTCAGCTATGATATCAAAGGGTTGAGTGTAGAGGTGCGAGAGAAGTTAAAATCCGTTCGTCCGGCCACTTTGGGTCAGGCGGGACGTGTTTCCGGTGTGACGCCTGCTGCACTTTCTTTGGTGGCGATATACTTAAAACGCGGTAGTGGCGGTGGTGCTGATGCAGCTGCCTGAGAAGGAGTGTTTCACGTGAAACATTTGGACCGTGAAGCTATGCTACGGGAAGTTTTGGCAGAGGAGGAGGTCATGGACCTCTCTCTTCCTGAGCTGACGGACAAGCTGACAAACTTTGAGGACCTGGTGTTACGCTGGGGGAAGAAGATTGATTTGGTCTCTCGAGGCGATGAGGGGGAAATTTTCCAACGACATATTCTTGATTCTTTTGTGATTGCCTTGCGCGCCCGCCGTTTGCTTGCCGAAGGTGAGATGTCGGGAGGTGCTATTCTCGACGTTGGCACTGGAGCGGGATTCCCCGGCATGGTGCTTGCGGTGGTTTTTCCGGACAACGATATTTATCTATGTGAGCCTCGGGCTAAACGCTGCATTTTTTTGCGTGAAGCCGTGCGGCAGTTGGGTCTGAAATCGGTTCATGTATGCCAGACTCGCCTTGAGCAGCTTGAACTTGCAGCTGGAAGTATCGCGCTAGTCACAACCCGAGCTACGGGGATTCGCGAGCTATATTTTGCTGAAGCGGAAAGACTTTTATGCCGCGGCGGTCTTGTTTCGGAGATGTTGTCGTCATCTCAATCGCTACCAGCGCTCAATTCCAACTTCATTCTTGTTGAAGATAGCGCTTATTGTGTTCCTGGTCGTGTTGAAGAACGGCGTTTTGCTGTTTGGCGACGAGCTTAGCCCGGAAATTGGCTCTATCATGTTTCACGTGAAACACTTTTTATCGCTTGTTTCGGCTTACTTTGGCTGCATAGATGTTTCACGTGAAACATTTTCGGCAGAGAATCTTATTCTTTCGTTTTTTCATTTTCATAACTGTGCTAATCCCACTTCGGTAAGTGTTTCACGTGAAACACTGGAAACCGATTTTTGTTGTTGCGGTTTAAAAACCAGCCAAATTCAGAACAGACAGGGAAAATATGGCCAGAGTTATTGCTGTTGCGAACCAGAA
>JAQTWB010000198.1 GCA_028689495.1 bacterium
TCTACAGCAACGCTCATCTGAGTGTCTCCGCCGCCCAATACGTAGATGATGTGAACTCTGACCCGGTGGTCCTCATCGATGGACTGACAAAAAACTGGCGTTATCCCGGATTCCGAATATCCTGGACAGTCGCGCCAAAGGAAATTATCGATGGCATTGCCTCAGCCGGAAGTTTCCTCGACGGCGGTGCGGCCCGACCAATGCAGCTTGCCGCCCTGTCGCTGGTCAAACCTGAAATCGCCGACCGCGAAGCCCGGGCGATTCAACAAGCGTTCTCGAAGAAACGAGCCCTTCTTGTTCGCGGCCTCTCCGACATGGGTATTTCGGTAACACCAGAACCAGAAGGTGGATTCTATTGCTGGGGTGACCTAAGCTTCCTGCCGGAAGAACTGAACAATGGCTGGAAACTCTTCTCCCGCGCCCTTGATGTCGGAGTAATCATTGTTCCCGGCACATTCTTCGACATCAATCCCGGACATCGGCGCGGTGGCCACAAAAGCCGTTTTGAATCCTTTGCCCGTTTCTCCTTTGGTCCGCCAGAAGCAGAACTGGAACTGGGGATTGAAAAACTTCGCAGTCTTCTAAATCGGGGTTAACCCGGATGTTATCGAGCTCCTCTCAAGGCGCCCGATAACCGACACCCGACATTACACCGACTGGGAAAACACCTTTTTCGCCGCGTGTTCTTCCATATATTCGTCAAAAACCATGGCGATATTGCGCGAGAAAACTCGTCCAATTTCTGAAAGCTCGATCAGGTCGCCAGTATCGCGATAAAGACCGTCAGTCTTCATCGCCTCAATCTTGCTCAGGGCCTCGGCAAAATGCTGGCGGAAATCTATCTGCCAGTTTCTCTCAATTTCCCCTATGTCGAGTTTTCCTTCACACATTATCCGCTCGATAATAAACCCGCGCAGACAATCTTCACGCGTTTTAAGCAGACCACGGTTGACTGACGAGCGCCTGTTCTTCCAGCTCTCCTGATAGACAAGGATGTCTTTTGTGTTCTGAGCAAAGGCATTGGGCAGGGTAGAAATTGCGCTGACACCAAAACCCAAAATACGGGCACCGCGATGGGTCGTATAGCCCATAAAATTACGGTTCAGGCGTCCTTCTGCCAACGCGATTGACAACTCGTCCTCGGGGCGAGCAAAGTGATCAAGGCCGATATAACTATAGCCGGCTTCAGAAAACGATTTAACGGCCTCAGCAAAGATCTCGATACGCTCGTCCGGCGTCGGCAAATGAGCTCTTTCGAGCGCTTTCTGCACCTTCTGCTTCCAGGTAACATGAGCGTAACCATAAAGCGCAACACGATCGGGAGATAATTTATGCACTTTGGTCAGTGTGTCACGAAAGCCCTGTAAAGTCTGACCAGGAAGCCCATATATCAAATCAACATTGACACCGGTAAATCCAAGAGCTCGCGCTTCTTCAACAAGCTTCTTTGTCATCTCAAACGACTGTATGCGATTCACCGCCTGTTGCACGGTATCATCAAAATCCTGAACACCCATGCTGATTCGGTTAAAACCAACCTCACGCAAAGCTTCGAGCTGTCCCGGTTTCATTGTCCGCGGATCAACTTCAATAGAAACTTCAGCCCCGGAAGCAAGGTTCGGAAATGCTTTCAGCGTCTCCTGATGTACACGACGCATATCATCAGGAGAGAGATAATTGGGCGAACCACCGCCCCAGTGAATCTGTTCAACTGAAATATCCGAACCGAGAATATCCCGGTACCAGTAAATCTCGGCAAAGAGGGCGGCAAGATACGGTTCGATTACACTGCGATCCTGGGTAATAATTTTGTTGCAGGCACAAAAATAACAAAGAGACTCACAAAACGGCAGGTGCAGATAAAGAGCGTATGAACGCGGACCGGTGGCCACAGCCTCCGTCTCTCCCTTAAGCTGCATCAACCCAGCGGCATCGGCACGCAGCGTTTCTTCCCAGGATGAAGCGGAAAAATCTTCACTGAACTCAACTGCGGTTGGATAACTAGTATAGCGCGGACCGGAGCCGCTGTAGGATCGCGATTTTAGGACTATGTCGTTTGCGGAAACTTCTGACAGCTTAATCGCCATAAATCACCAAAGTTGTGTGATACTATTTCTGGCAGCGCTGGCATGGAGAAGTCGAGGATGGATGCGGGGGGCGGATTTGAACCACCGACCTCCGGGTTATGAGCCCGACGAGCTACCAGACTGCTCTACCCCGCACGAGCCTTGTAGAGAAATGAATGGCTTATGTCAAATCCAGGAGGCAGAAAGTTGGTTCCAGGTTACTTACGCCGCGTGGGAGATCTGCTTTATCTCCCCTTCTGCAAGATCCCCCAGGGTAAACTCCCCGAAAGCAACGCGTGACAGAGATAAGACAGGCAAATCAGCCGCCTTAAGAACATTCTTTACAAAATGCTTGCGCCCCTCATGGACGACTACTTCCAGCAAGGTCTCACCGGGACCGGCCTTACCGAGCATTGCTTCAACCCTTGGCAGATTTTTCAATTGTCTGACCGAATCAACACTGCCCGGACCATCGACAAGCTGCACTCCTTCCAGCAGAGCAAGCTTACGACTCGAGAGCAACTCACCCCTGACCCGCGCCCAATAAACCCGACTTACTTCATAGGCGGGATGAAGCAACTCATTGGCAAAATCGCCGTCATTGGTCAGCAACAACAATCCGGAGACATCGTAATCAAGGCGACCGACAGGGAAAACTCTTTGAGGCAGTTCCCAGAGGAACTCGCCTACGCACCTTCGCCCCTGGGGGTCGGACATGGTCGTCACGACACCACGCGGCTTGTGCATCAGATAAAGGACGGGAGCCGCCTGACTAACCGGGCGGCCGTCGACAAGAATTGTATCGTTTTGCGGGTTAATTTTTACGCCAAGTTCGCTCACCACCTGACCGTTAACGATCACCCGACCAGCGGCGATTATCTCTTCCGCTTTTCGCCTGGAGGCGACTCCAGAGCTGGCGAGATATTTCTGAAGTCTCATCCGCAACCTTATTCTGCAGCCTTATTTAAGAGCCTTATTCGGTAACGACTGCTTCCACCTCTTCGGCCTCGGCAGTAACTTCGCTGACTTCGCCAGGATCGAGCTCCAGCTCTTCTATCTCCCGAACTTCAGGAAGTTCTGCCAAATCCTTCAAGGCAAATTTTTCAAGAAACTTTGTTGTAGTTCCGTAAAGAGCCGGTGTTCCC
>JAQTWB010000199.1 GCA_028689495.1 bacterium
CGCGGCACGATAATCTATGTTAACGACAAATTCTGCACTCTCAGCCAGTATTCTCGAGATGAGCTAATAGGACAGAATCATCGGCTAATCAATTCCGGCACTCACCCAAAGGCGTTTTTTATCGACATGTATCGCGTCATTGCCACAGGGAAAGTGTGGCATGGCGACTGCTGTAATCGTGCCAAAGATGGCAGTTTGTATTGGGTAGAGACTACCGTCGTACCCAATCTGGGTGAAGATGGAAAGCCGTTTCAATATGTTTCGATACGAACAGATGTCACTATTCGAAAAAAGGCAGAAGATGCATTACGCGTTGCGGCTGTAGCATTTGAAACACATGATGCAATCATGGTTACAGATTCTGCAGGCAACATTATTACAGTCAATCGCGCATTTACTGACACCACCGGATACGCGTCGGAAGAGGTGCTGGGCAAGAATCCGCGCATCATGAGTTCGGGCAGGCACGACCGCGCTTTCTACACCGCCATGTGGCAGGAATTGTCACACAATGGTTTCTGGACAGGGGAAATATGGGACAGGCGTAAGAACGGTGAAATTTACCCGAAATGGCTGACCATTACCGCAGTAAACAACGAGCGGGGAGAGACTATTCGCTATGTTGCTATTTTCAGTGACATAACTGAGCGCAAGCGTGCTGAGGAAGAAATGCATAACCTGGCGTTCTATGATGCATTGACAAAGTTGCCCAACCGTCGTTTATTAATGAATCGCTTCCATCAGGCTCTTGCCGTCAGCGCGCGCAGCGAACAGTATGGAGCAGTCATGTTTCTGGATATGGATCACTTTAAATTACTTAACGACACTAAAGGGCATGATGTAGGGGACATGTTGTTGATTGAAGTGGCCAGGAGGCTGCAGGACTCTATACGTGATGTTGATACTGTTGCGAGATTGGGTGGTGATGAATTTGTCGTATTGCTGGAAGCATTGGATAGTGAAAAGTCAGAAGCTGTAATTGCAGCCCGAATAGTTGAAGAAAAAATTCGTTCTGCGTTGAAGCAGCCTTATCAATTTGAGACATATGAATACAGTACTACAGCCAGCATTGGCGTCAGGTTGTTTTACGGCAATCAGCAAAGCGTAGAAGAGTTACTTAAATGTGCAGATAATGCGATGTACCAAAACAAAATGGCGGGGCGAAGTGCTGATCATGCCTGAATTTTAAGCAAAAACCCATGTAAACAATCGTGGCATGGTTAAACTGCAATTTCGATTTGAGCAATATTTATTAAATTTTTTCTAAAAATATATGAAATCATTTTCCCAGTGGCGCCCTCACCCTTGGCACGGTTTAGATATTGGCGCTGAACCGCCCCGTCGGGTACAGGTTTATGTTGAAATCACACCTTTTGATACTGTTAAATTCGAGGCTGACAAGAAATCCGGATACTTGCGAGTGGATCGATCAATTCGGTCATCTTCACAGAATCCATCACTCTATGGCTTTATCCCACGCACGCTGTGTGCAGAGCGAGTCAGTTCACTCATGCCAGGATCATTGCGTGGTGACGGTGATCCGCTAGATATTTGTGTGATCTCAGAACGACCAATTTATCGCAACGAAATATTGGTGAATGCACGTGTAATTGGCGGTTTGCCGATGTGTGACCACGGCGAAGCGGATGATAAAATTGTCGCCGTAATTGAAGATGACCCGATCTGGTCAAAGATCGATGACATTTCGGAGATGCCACAAGCTCTGATTGATCGGCTGATGCACTATTTTCTTACCTATAAACTTGAGCCGAATAAACCGCAGAATGTGACTATTGGCAATCCGTATGGATTCGAGCATGCAGCGTCTGTCATTGAGGCAGCGATTGCGGACTACCATGAAGAATTCGGTGCGAATCCGGAAAAACGCAAGATTGCAACTTGACCTTCCCCCGGTTTTTCGTATTCCAGCAGATGGCGCTCATGCTACCTGTTTCTCCTGCGGTTGAGAATCCAATCAATCGCCCAAGAACTGAATAGGCGACTTGTATTCTCACCGAACGACCGCACAGTCTCGATGGACTTAACCGCTCCGCAGTATTGACGCTCCGTAGCTGCGTCTGCGTATTCGGCAACACGCCATTGGAATACTTGACTTCCGATAGACTTTATTCCTCGCCATTATTTCTGATAACGAGGAATAAAGTCTGTCGGAGATGTGAGTCTAACTCCTTGATTTTAAGTACCTCGAAAATTAGCAAAATTGCAGCAAAGTCTGTCGGGACGATGCTATTCTTCAGTTTTCGTTAGGACGCTGAGAATATAGTCTGTCGAGCCCAATAGAGGTTGCTGGTTGAGTTTTTACTGGAGGAAATTAGGTCTCCGTTGGCGTCTGTTGGCAGTAGCTAGAAAATCAATGATGTGGCAAGAGGCGGGTAAAAAAATCGTTGAAGTGAAAAATTCAACGACCGCTTTCTGCCGTGCAATAATATGACTGCGATGGGCAGCAAGGTGCCAACAGGGGATTAAGTTGATCGTTAAAATGCCCGAATAATAAGAGGTGAGAAATGAATGATTTCATACAAGGATTTGTCAAAGGTGGCAAGGAAACTCTTGTGATTTTTTTGCGCCTGCCATTGCTATTTGGCGTTTGCTGGTAAGCACAAGCGACTTGCTGACGAAATGAACAAGCAAAAATTGTATTTAGGACTATGCTCGATTGCACAAAAATCGCTGATTTGGACGGTGATTTTGGCTGTGATATACCAGAACCTGTGGCCAAAAAGTAACGCGTGGGAAATCATCCTCACTGTTGGGATTGCGATTTGGGCGGCAGCCGGGATTATCAAATACCGGCTGTTAGCAGACAAAAACCAGCAACCGCCAGGTAATAATCCAAACTAACTAACTTGATTATTACGTTATTCGTTTTCTGCGTAGCCAATGGATTTTCATGGGCAATTACGAAGAATGTGGAAAGCCTGCTCAGAGAATGGAATTGTCTGTGTGTGCTGGATGATATGACGGGTCTATACTAAGCTGGGTGTGAAAAGCTGGACAGTAGAACTGGTAGAAGGGCCGCTTTATGGCGACGAATATGAGTGCCTGTAGTTCTCCTTGGTGCCATAAACGGTCCGTCAAGGTCTCAAGCTTGGGTGACTGGTTTCTGTTGCACAGCAGACAGTTGGGGGCAGAACGACTGGCTTCCCCTGTTAGGCCAAAGCGGCCGGT
>JAQTWB010000200.1 GCA_028689495.1 bacterium
GGCTGGTCTTGTTAAGCTGATGCCCGCCAAACTGGCTGAACTTCCAAGGGAGATACCAGTGCCTAACCGACATTTTGTTGAAGAATGTTACGTCAGGCAATGATGCCTGAAAAGGAACAAAACCAGATTGTGAGGAGCGCTCGGGTCACCGGGAGTTGCTCCCTCATTTCAAATTTACTCTGCCTGACAGGAATGGTTGCGCTTTTGTTCCCTATTTTCTTGTATGTATTTTCAGTTGTCACGCCAGTAATTCAAAAAAAAGACGGCCATCTGCTTGGTTCTGATTTCTCTTATTACCTTTTACTGGTCAACACATTTTGGCATGGAGAAATTAATGAAATCTATTCTCTATCCGCCTATCAAACAGCAATAGGCAGTCTCGCTCCTGACGCCATCTCACCACTAGCTATGCCTCTGGCGATAACTCCTGCCAGTGTCATTCTCCTGTGGCCATTTACATTTTTGCTGCGTTGGGGGTACCCGGCGGCACAAGCTTTATGGGTATCGTTTTCGTTATCGTTTCTCGTTATTGAATTTGCAAAATTATATAGAGCCACTCCCAAAATCACGAACAGCCGATGGCTCCTGCTGATGGCATTTTTAGTTTTCTTCGGGTCCAGCGAGTTCTATATCGCGACCACCCTCGGACAAACCTCAATATTCGCTTTAGCTTCGCTGACCTATCTGACAATAAGGCATAAAAGTTTCAACAATAATTCGTCAGCTTCCTCAGTGAATTTTTTTGTGTGGCCTTGGCCGATTTATTCCTTTTATTACTCATTAACACCCTCTCTGATAATCACCCTACTTAGCTTCAAACCCCACTACTGGATTTTTGCTCTCCTTTTGGTTCTGGCTAAAATGGATTATCACGTAGTTTTTTGGGGAGTCGTGTTGAGCGTTTTGCTGCAGCTCGCCGGCGTCAGTTTCATGAGTAGCGATTGGTTCATTCACTACCTCGAAAGTACTTCAGTTTTTCTGCAATCTGAAATTCCAGCCGTTTATCTCGCCGCCTTTGCTCCAGCCATGATGAACCTTTATGTGACGGCCACGTCCGATATAATTCCCAGTAAAACATCTTTGTCGCAGTCGCGATTGATCCTCGCTCTGATTACGCTCGCGGCCGGTGCATTATTGAGCTTGCCACTTATATCTACGTCATTAAGGAAAATATTTTCACTCGACCGATTATTGACAACACCTCAATCTCGACTTGCTCTGGCCCTGACTCCTCTACTTGGTTATATGCTATTTGCTCCATACGCTGGTCACTATGAAGACCTGTTACTGCTCTCACCACTGCTTACATCACTAACCCTGGCAGCAAATCCGCTAACAAACCATACATCAAAAAAACTGATTAGCTATTTTCTTATTATCGCACTGGTTCCTTTACTTAGTTTCAATATACTCCCTGAACCAAAACCAAGAATTATACTTTGGCTATTAAAGTCAATATTTTCTTTTGTCGTGCTGATATCAATCCTATGGCCCCGCCGAAACAATCACTCCCTGGAAATTCTATAAAAAGATGATTAACAATAAACGTGTCGCAGTCGTACTTCCCGCATATCGAGCGGAAAAAACACTGGAGAAGACTTACAGTGAGATCCCTCTCGATATTGTCGACTCCATCCTCCTGGTCGATGACTGCAGTCCAGACCATACCGTCGATGTGGCGGCAAAGCTTGGAATAAAAATGGTCAAGCACGAGCGTAATCTCGGCTACGGCGGCAATCAAAAAACATGCTACAAGACGGCCCTCGAGGATAACGCCGATATTATTGTCATGCTACATCCCGATTATCAGTATACACCACTACTGATTACAGCCATGGCTTCGATGCTTGCATATGGGGTTTATGACACGGTTCTCGGATCGCGAATCATTGGTCGTGGGGCGATTATTGGTGGAATGCCAAAATACAAATATATCGCCAATCGCTTTCTCACCCTATTCCAAAATCTGCTCATGGGCGAAAAGCTCAGCGAATACCACACTGGTTATCGTGGTTTTACAGCAGAAGTGCTACAGACTCTCGATTTATCTCCCAATTCCAATGACTTTCTCTTTGACAACGAGATGTTGGCACAGATTTTCTATTGCGGATTCAAGGTTGGTGAAATCAGTTGCCCAACCAGATACGAAACGGATAGCTCGTCAATCGCCTTGCGTCCAAGCATCGAATACGGCGTAGGCGTTCTGCTTGTCAGCTGTAAATATCTTTTACAAACGAAGGGTTTCGCTTCTTTTGCACTTTTCAAAAATTTGAAAATCAAGGCGACAACAAATGTATAACGGAAGCCTGTGCCCGCTTTGTTCCAGCAAAAGTTATAAACCATTTACTAAAGCAACAGATGTCGGTTACAAAACCTACGATTACAGGCGTTGTGATAATTGTCACACCGTATATCTCGGTCTGCAATTATCGCAATCCGAGATCAGTGATATTTACGAGGCTTCGTACTACGGATCTAACGATGACAAGAAGTTTCTCCGACCTGTTCAAAGAGCTATAGACTGGTTCCGATACAAAAGAGCGCAAAAAGTATCTCTTGATATCCTTCAAAGCTCTTCTACAAGCGCAAAATTCCGATGCCTTGATATTGGCTGTGGCGACGGCATATTTCTCGCGCAGATGAAACAACTCGGTTTTGATATATACGGCACCGAAATCCCTGGACCTGCGGCAAGTCGCGCCGCCAAAATCGAAGGAATCAATCTCCATCTTGGCAATATAGAGGATGCGGAATACAAGGAGCAATTCTTCAACATCGTAACAATGTGGCACGTAATTGAACACCTGCCTGATACCTCACAGCTTGCACAAAAAATTGCCTGGATATTAAAACCCGGTGGAAAACTTCATCTCTCCTACCCCAATATTGCAAGCTGGCAAGCGCAAGTTTTTAAAAAAAACTGGTTACACCTCGATCCACCACGACATCTCTGGCTCGCGCCACCAGAGAAATTGATTTTAATGTTCGAGAAGCATGGCTTTAAGCTCGTCTCAACCCGACATTTTTCTGCCGAACAGAATATTTACGGAATCATCCAGAGTCTGCTGAATCTTCTTCCCCAGCGCCGAGATTTTCTTTATGAAGCCCTGAAGGGAAATCGAAATGGCCCAGTTTCAGATCTTCCCCTGCTAAC
>JAQTWB010000011.1 GCA_028689495.1 bacterium
ATTGATGTCGCCTATGGCGGTGAGCTGGTTGCTCATGTGTCGCGTATCTATAGCGAAAAGACCGGTAAAAGTTGGACTCCGGCGCTTGTCAGCAATGAGCGTCTGAGTAACCACGAAATACTGAGTCTCGCCTCGGCTTGTCGAGTGTTTGCCGGTATGCGTCTCCATTCGCTGATTATTACAGCGCAGTCCGGAACTCCGGTTGTCGGCCTTGTTTATGCTCCGAAAGTTAAGTCATTCCTTTATCAACTCAACACCCCGGAATTTGCTGTAAGTCTCGCTACTCTGACGCCAGAGTCGCTTTACGGCAACATGCTCGACGCTTTGGCGAACGTCGACAAGCTGCGCGAAACGCAGCAGGCGGTTGTTCGTGATTTGCGGATGAAGGCCGAGGAGTCTGCGACATTCCTCCGCACCACACTCGGCGTGCAGAGTATCTTGCGCAACGATGAGGCAACAAACAAGGTTGTTAATGGCTGACTCTTTTTGTCTTGCGCTGAGGACCGGGGTTCCTTGCCGGCGTTCTTTGTCGGTGGGGCAATGAAAACAGCTTTGACAAAAATTAAGGTGGGAGTTGCCGCGGACTCTGGTACCGGGGGCTTGTCTCGGAGCAGATTCGCCTGGTCGCTGCGTGTTGTTCTTGCCCTGTTCTTTTTCTCGCTTATTTTTCTTTTCGTTGATGTCGGTGAGTTAACTGCTCTTTTGCTTCGGCTGGACCTTGGTTCCATTTCAGTTCTTGCTTTGTTGACCGTAGTGATGATTTGGGTCAGCTGCCTTAAATGGCAGGTGTTTCTTCGCGCTTTCGGTCACGAGGTTCCTGTTTTGCGTCTGATGCGGCTTTACACCGTGGGTTATTTCTTCAATACGTTTTTTCCGTCTTTTGTCGGTGGCGATGTGGCGCGCAGTTACCACCTTGGCAGCGGACTGGGCAGCCAAAAGGATGCTGCGGTTTCGACCTTCCTTGAGCGTTTTACCGGATTGTTGGCGATGTCGATGCTCAGTCTGGTTTTTGTTTTGTTTGGCTCCGCTGAAACAAAGGGGGTAGAGCTTGCGGTGTGGCTGGTCGCTGCGGCGAGCGGATTGCTGGCGGCTATTTGTTTTATCCGCAGTTTTCGCCAGTGGGTGAATTACATGCTGGAGAGAATTTTCGCGGCTTCTCCACTAAACAGGTTTGTACGTATTCCGCTAGGCTTTTTGGTAAAGCTCGATTCGATGCTTGGTGAGGGACGGGTGCTGCGCAGTGTTTTTCCTCAGGCGATGTTTTTGTCGTTACTGTTTCATTTTCTTACGGT
The DNA here is from genome assembly GCA_028689495.1 of bacterium. Classification (GTDB taxonomy): domain Bacteria; phylum Bdellovibrionota_C; class UBA2361; order SZUA-149; family JAQTWB01; genus JAQTWB01. Next base: position 1,293 of record JAQTWB010000011.1, read on the forward strand.
AGTAAACACTTTTGCCGCGGCCTGGGCGATTGGCTGGGCCGAACCTTCGCTTTCCGGTTTGTTTGTCGTTGTGCCGCTGATTCTTATTGTGACAATGGTGCCGATTACGCCTGGTGGACTGGGTGTGCAGGAAGGGGCGTTTTTATTCTTTCTCAAGCGTTGCGGGGCAACAGAGACCCAGGGGTTGGGAGTTGGTTTGGTACTTAGGGCAAAAGTTGTCTGTGTCGCAATGGTCGGCGGACTTCTTTGGCTTGGTTTGCAGAAACAGGTGAGACATGAAGTCTGTCCGGACTCTTAACAATACATTTTCTTTGCTGCTGCTTTTGGGCCTGTTGGGTGCTTTTACCGGCGGGTTGCATTTATTTTTTGACCCTGGTGTGGCGCTTGTTTCCGGGGTGGTATGGAAGGCGGCTCTTGGTCTGGGCGCTGTTTTACTGATTGTTGCTACGGTGTCGCGTTATTTCCCCGTTTTTGTCACCGCATTGCCAGTAATTCGCCTGAGGCTGCATCCTCTGCCAGTGGCCCTGTTTTTTCTGTTGTTCATGATCAGTGATTTTCCTGGACGGGGTTTTGCACTTTTTGTCGACCCCGGTGGCCGCAGTGAGGTGTTGTTGCTGGGACTGAGCGTTGTTGTCGGGTTGGCGCTATACCAGTATGCCAATACGGGCAAGGGTGACGTTTTGCGATTGTTGCCGCAGCGGTTCGAGCGTATTTTTTCTGTTGGTCTGTTGCTGTTTTTGCAGCTCGTTATTTTTGTCGCCTGGGAGAGGGAGACGAACGGTCAGATGCTTTTTAGTGATGACCATCCGAGTTTTCTTTATCGCCTGCAGCTTTTGCGCAGTGAGTTTCCGAATATTCCTTTTTACAATACCCAGTGGAATTCAGGTTATCAGGCGCGGGAGTTTTTTCCGTCGGGTGTGCTCAATGTCTATCTGTTGGCGTTGCCATTTGTTTATTTATTTGGCGATTTGCAGGGAGCAGACGCGGCGCGTCTTTATAATTTTATTATCGTTTATCTCTACGCTTTCGTGGTGCCCTGGAGTGTTTATCTTGCGGCTCGGGTCCTTTCGCTGGGGCATCGCGCCGGAATAATCGCCGGTATTTTGGCATTGGCACCGACGCTTGGTGTGTTCGAATGGATGCTGAAATACGGCACACTTGGTTTTTCGATGTCGGCCGGTCTGATTCCGCTTGCGTTGGCTTTGGCTTATCGCACGTTTATTGCCGATGAACGGCCGCAGTGGTGGCATGTTTTTGCGCTGACAGCTGTCAGTAGCCTTGTCATTATGTGGAGTCTTTCCTTTGTCGTTTTTTTGCCATTGGTGGTCCTTGCGCTGTTTCGTTTGCGAGTGATTTTTTCGCGACGGCGGGCGAGATACTTTTTTTCGTTTGTTTTGCTTTTTACTGCGTGCAATGTTTCCTGGATGACGACTTTTGTTCAGGAGTCAAAGGTGTTTTCTTTTCTCTCGCAGAGTACCCTTCCCGGCTCCAATTCAAAGACTTTTGATCGTCAGCATCTCAAACGTGAAATTTCAGCTGCTGACGAAAAAACCGGAATCGCCAAAGGACTGGATAATGCTCAAACTGCTCACCGTCGGTTAAAGGAGCAGCTTGTGAAATATAACCCGCTTCTTCTTTTGTTATTACTGCCAGGTCTGGCCAGTCTGCGTTCCCGACGTTTGCGTTATTTGGGCTGGGGGCTTTCGTTCTGGCTACTTTTTCTCGCCGCCTGGGGCGACTTCATCAAACCGCAGCTCGAGCTACGGCGGATGGTCATACCGCTTGCCTATTTTCTTTGTCTGCCGGTGGCAGTCTGGCTTGTTGGGGCTTTTCGCTGGATGAGGTTTTCGGCGCAGGCAGGGCGTACATTTCGTGTATTGTTGGCTGCGGTTTTGTTGCTAGGTGGAATATTTATCGGACCGATGATGGGGGCCGCTATCTGGGCTAATCGTTCCGACGAGCGTTATGTTACGGCAACCAGCGAGGTGGATAATCTCGCTGCGGCGATTAAACAGTATGGCGGAGCAGGACGGACTTTTTTTCTGGGCTTTATTCTCCATGATTTGAGTAGTCGTGGTTACGACACCCAGGATGGCGGTCATGTCGCGCCACTGCCTTTTCTTGCCGAAAAGCCGATGTTTGCTTCTGATTTTTATCATCGCTCCTGGTCAGCGCTTGATCCGATTCCGGTTGAGTATCGCAAACGAGGAGTTGAGGGGATTGAGGAGTTTCTCGATTTACATAATACTACGGCGGTTGTTACCTTTCTGCGCGAGTGGAAAGATTATGTGCACTCACAAGCGAATTACCGCGAGGTGTTTCATCAGGGGCGTTTTCGACTTTTTGTTCGCGAGAGTAAAAATCCCGGTTACATCATGAAAGGCCGGGCTGAGGTGAAGGATAACCTCGATTCAATTGTCGTCACTCCACAGACGATAGAAGTCGTGCTCAAGTTTCGCCATCTGCCGAATTTACAGGTTTATCCCGCCGGTCTGGCGGAAATTTTACCGCTGAAAGCATACGACAGAGATCTTGGCGGGGGCCGATCAGAGGAGTTCGATCTGATTCAGCTCCGGCTGTTTACGCCCGAGGCCCTAGGGCGGGAGCTGACAATTTCCTATTAGCCGGTGTTACGGGAAAGCTTCCAGCAGAGCTGGAGCTCTGCTGGCCCAGTAATGTGATTCAGCCGTTGGCGCCGGATTTTGGGTGTGTTGAAAAACACCCAAAATGCAGACCGCGCAAGCTGGATGCCTGCGCGGTATTAAGAATATCAAGCGCAGAAAATGTAGGGCCATTTTGGCCCTACAAAAGAAGAAGTAATAGAGGGGAGACTTTTTCGTATCACCGATAGGAAAAAGTGGATTGACGGAAGTCAATCCTGGCGAAATGCTAATTTCGCAACACTCCCATTTGGTGTCTCCTTAATTCCGCATCAAGGGGAGGTGGCGGTATCGGCGGCTTGGTGTTATGAAGGCACTGCCTCGTTGAGGCTTTTGTAATTATTCATTTAATTTGTCAATTGCTATGCTCAACACATACGTGCCAATTCTTGTTCTGATGCTTCTCTCCGCCGGTTTTCTTGTCACCATGTTACTGATTTCAATTGGTGTCGGGCCGAAGGTCTTGAGTGAGGTCAAGGACGATCCGTTTGAGTGCGGGACAATCGGCACAGGTGATGCTCGTTCTCGTTTCGGCGTCAAATTCTATTTGGTGGCGATGATTTTCATCCTTTTTGATATTGAAATAGTTTACATGTTCCCTTGGGCAGTAAACGCCCTGCAGCTCGGCTGGTACGGGTTTTATGTCATGCTGTCGTTCATGTTGGTTCTCGCCATCGGCCTTGCTTATATCTGGAAACGCGGCGTCCTCGACTGGTAACTGGTAGTAACCCGGTTCCAGCTGGGGGAATTCCCTCACATCTTACTCAAGTTTTCTTGTCTTATGTCCGAAAACATAGCGGGGATATTGCATCTAATTTCTTAGGCAATTTTATTGTTGTTGTTGCGGTCTTTGTCGAACAGTCGAATGGCTGTTCGCGCACACTTGGTCATGAACCGGGCACAATAGGGGCTATGAGACTCAATACTAAAAAGACAGATATTATTGGCACTGCTGCAAGAGCGAGTGTGATCAGGCGTTCCAGTGAGGATGGCACAGCGATGCTGGAGTTTATCCTGATCATGATTATTGTGTTGCCTTTCCTGTTTTGGATTGGAGATTTGGGTTGGGTCGAGGTTCATACCGGAGAAGTATCGGATGCTCTGTATTCTGGTACTAGGGCAGCTTCCATGATTGAATATGACAATGCGGGTAACCCGGCCAATTGCGATGACTATATTGCTCGTGCAACCCAGTTGGTTACTGATGCCGCAAACATTGCCCAGGGGATTGATCAGGCGACGATTGCAGTTAGCACTGATATTGTCGCATTGTTGCCAAATACTGGTGCAGACGGAGTTTCTGCCAGTCTGCGTTCGGAATGTGCGATCAGGGTTCAGCTGACCGCGGATTATACTTGCCTGACTTGCGTTATCGGAGGAGGGCAATTCGACGATACGGCACTTTTTCGTATTCGCTCGAAATCTGCTTTGTGTCGACCGGTCGCTGCTGCGGGAGGTGCCTGTGAAAACTATTGATAGTCGTAGTCTTCGAGGAGATGAAAAAGGCGCCACGATGGTCGAATATGCCATTGTCATTGGCCTTTTTATGACGATCATGTTTGGCATTATCGATCTTGGCATGCTGATTTTGACTGCGATGAGGGTGTCGATGGAAGTATCATCCATCGCTCAGGAAGTCGCTTCCGCTCAAGGTGTTACTCAAACGGAATGTAACGCCGCTCTTGGCGCAGGCAAAGCAAAACTCACGGCGTTTTTAACTGGTGAAGGTATTGCCGCTCCTGGTGAAGGAGATGGTTATGTTCGGGTGATGCTGCAAGGAGAAGGGGGGGCGGGCCATCCAGAAAACGATGGCTATGTTGCCCATAACACGCTGACAGCCCCAGAACTTGCCTGGCTCGATACTGTTGGCAATGCTCAGTCATCTCGAGCTTCATACGTCGAGGTATATGCCAAGATACCGGCTGGTTGTATTATCTGCGATTACATACCGAGTACTTTGGAGTTCAGCAGTCAGAGGCGTGTAGCTTTTGAAGACCCAAGGGTATGTTTTTCTGGTTATGCAAACGGTCAGTCACCATACATTCCGGCTCCGTATTCCGGCACCTACAACTATTAAGGATTGAGTTGCGCATGAAACCGTCAGATTCATCAAGACCGCACAATAATGAAAGAGGGTCGATACTTCTGCTTGGCCTGGCGTTTATTTTCATTCTATTTCTGATTGCCGGGATTGTGCTCGATATGCATAGAGGTTACGTCGCACGCGATCGTCTGAGGAACATTGCCGAAGCAATGGCTCTTGCCGGGGCTGATGAAATTAATGGAACCCGAGATGGAGTTGTTAATGGGGTTGCCACTCGTGCTGACGTAAAGCAGGTGATACTGCAATTGGCGAGTGAATATGGTGTGGATGGGGGCGACTATACTTTTGCCTGGGAAGTTGTTCAGTATAACGAAAATACAGGCGGGGTGAATTCATTTCCGGCATTCGAAGCGGACTCGACAGCCGGTGCCATGGGTGGAGTCGGCCCGGCAGTTCTGGCAAACGGCGTCAGGGTTATTCTTACCCAGACCATACCAACATATCTGTTAAATCCCGTCCTCGCATTTTCGGACGGTGGAACTATGAACTCGTTGACACTGACTTCCAGTGCTACGGCGGTAAGCTCGTCTCCTGTTGAAGCCTGCGTTGCTCCTTTTGCCTTACCGATTTGTGGGTTGGCCTATGAAAATAATGTAGGCCAGTATAAAAAGTATGACATTGGCAATAGAAATAGCGCCATGCGTCAGGAAATACTTTTTGGTCCTTTGCAAAATCCTGACGGGCTACTGGCGACCGATCGGCCTTTTCACTATCCCACCACCTGGTGGGATCTCGATACCGCGAGCTATTCTTTTCTGGAATTGGGAAAACCAAATAATCCCGATACGTCGTGGAACGTGGTGGGAGAGAATAAATCTGATTATCCTGATTTACCTTTAGGTATACCGGGCGAGGTTATGGAGACGAATTCGGGTACGCCTTCGGGTACATCTCGTTTCGGGAAATTGTTTCCACTTCGTGGAGGATTTGCGGTCCCCGAAACGGCCAAAGCGGGCGCCGACGCGCGAACCGATGATGTCCTTCAAATACTTGCTACTACCTGGGATGACGGGGCACAGTTTTGGACTGATGGTGCTGTGCCAAAGTTTAATGCTCTGGCGGGCGCCCCGCTTGGTTCACCAAAAGGTTGTGTGCCGGCACGTATTGGAGAGAGGGCTTATCTTCTTGATGGCAGTCCGACCGCGCCTGTCAATGAGAGCTTCTTTTCAGATGCCTTTGACTCTGGTCCGGGAGCGGATGTCAACTCTCCGGTGACCTGGCTTCCGGGGAACGATGCGATGCAGGCGACACACCTGCTTTCTGCTTTGATTCACAGCAATGATATTGGTGGCACCGCACCGGATGAGATGCATTCGCACATTCAAACGGCACTTGATGTAGAGGAAACGATGGATTCGCCGGCGGTGGTCGAGTTGTCCCGAGGAGAGTGTGATCCCGCGGTGGTAGGGGCTGCGAATTGGACAGGGTCGAATTATCCTGAGGGTCGGGGGGGGTGTCATGTGCACGGGCCAAATAGCGCGATGTATGCTTGTGGTAACATTGCGGTTGACGGTAACCCAGGAACTGATGGTGTCAATTGTGATACTAGCCCATTAGCGGTTGCCAGGTTTGCGGATAATCATCCTATCTGGAAAACGATGGCAATGATTGTTGCGCCATCCAATGCGGGTGATAACTATTGTGGCAGCAATGTTGGAACAACCAAATTCGATAACGGCAGCAATCCGGTAATTGTCGGCTTTATGCCGATCTGGGTTTTTGATGCCGAAGTTTATAAACCCGGGCCCTGTAAATATAAAGACAGTGTGAATGTCTGGAGTGCGAATACGGAGCAGAACAGCTGCAGAGGGGTTCGGGCAAAGCCGGCTGGTGAGCTTGTTTTACACTCCGGTTACAATTCTGCGGTAGTGCAGTCGCGATTGGTTAACTGATCGTTGGCAATGAGACAATAGTTTTACACAACAATTTCAAGGAAATTGCCATAACAGGTATTGGAAAGCCGGGTTCTATTAAGGTTTACAGATGGGGGATCTATGTTGAAAAAAGTTGCAGTTTTCGCAGTTATGTTTGTGTCCTTGGTGGCTCCGGTTCAAAGTTACGCTTGGGGCTGGAAGCCCTGGAGATGGATGCGTTACGAACCAGAAACGGTCACAAGTAAACGTGTGGTCGTCGTCCCCAAGCTTTCGGCCGGAATTCAGGACAGTCCATTTGCTGTAGCCCTTGATGATGGAAGAGTAGCAGTTTTTTATTCCAGAACCAGCGATGAATACATTGATACCTTGGGTCAGTGGGTAAATGCTCGCCGTATTTGGGTGACCTACAGTAAGAATACAGGCGATTATGAACAGGTGGGTTCGGAGTTTAATGATGGTGATACCCATCTTATTACTTCGCTTTCTCCGCTGATGCTGAATGTCGGACGCTTTTCTCCGGGTGTAATCAAAGCTAATGCCAGCTTGTGGTACATGTATTATGTGCAGCACAACAGCGCGACAAATATTGCGACGATAAACTATGCCACGATGGATGCCTCTGATCCCTTAAATGAAAAAAATCCTGGTTCCAAATGGACGAATGTCGCACCAGTTCAGTTGGGTGCTGAGGTTTTTAAGGTTGCTGAAGCCGCGACGGTGACACCAGTAAAAATTGGGGCAAATCTGTACTTGTATTTTGTTGCGCGAGCGAAAAATGGAGTGCGAGGTCTTTATCGCATGGTTCAGGACGGAGCTGTTTACAACAAGTTTAAGAATCTGGAACTTGTATTTTCCGATAACGAAGTAGATGGCCGTGTCTCGGTCTTGCCGGCAAGCAAGTATGGATATAACGCCGGGACGGTGTTTTATGTTTATTCGAAAGCACTGAGTTCTTACCCCAGTCCAGCGGACCCCGCCGTGGCCACTGCGGTGAGCTCCGGATATGAAGGCCCAAATGCGATATATCTGGCGGTTTCTGCTGATGGTGCGACCAAGTGGCGACGACCAGCGTCGGGGAAAGGGATGCTAAATGAATATGCGGGAGGCTTTGCTTTAGGTGCCCCGACAGGGAATGTGCCAATATTATACGCTTCAGCCTATGCCAAAAGCGGAACTCCGGAAGCGTTCGACAAACACCGAACCTGGAGTCCGTACCTGGCATTTCTTGATGACGGGTGGGGTGGTGTGGTTGGACGAATGTATTACGCCGGGAATCAGGATCCTCGGGCTGAGGGCAAGACATATGAGGCCGGTGTGATTGGGCAAATAAAGGTTGAAGATAATATTGTTTTTGAGGCTGCCAGTGCCGATTCTTCCGTGGATGATATGTATAATGCCGGGACCCGTAGATTGTTGATTTCGGCAAATGATACAGTTGGGTTTGTTTCCAGCGTTTTGAACTTAACGGCTACTCCACCCGGGGCGGTCCTTGAGCGTGCGGTGACTACCGCGGGAGATTTTTATCCGCTATTACCGAATGAGGGAAATGTGCCTGTAACTCCCGTTCCGGCTCTTGGAGAAGCTGCAACTGCACCGACTGGTTACAGCGCACCTGATGGACTGAATCTGGAACAGGCGGCGGTTGCTTCTGTAATTGTTGAGAGTGCACCACAGAGCATGCTGGAACAGCAAGGTGATTTGAATTATGAGGTCAACCTAGAGGAGACAGAGTCTAGTGGTAGTGGTAGTAGTGGTAGTGAGAGCGAAGAATAAATTGGTTGCTTGTGCAGCTCGTCGCATATGCGATGAGCTGCGGTTTTCGTAAGTAATTATGAGTAGTCAAGAAAACTTCCTCTCAGCCCTGCGGCTATCGATCGACCGGCTACATAAAGTCATTTCCTTGTTCATGGCGAAGAGACGTTGTAGACCAAGAAGCGAGGAGAGTTTTTCCAGCTGGAATAGTTCTGGAGCTAACGAAAGTATTCTCGTTTAAAGGTTGTGTGATATTCCTCGGCTTTATCTCTCAGCCTTTCTGCTCTACCTTTCGTTCGATGCTTCTGACGCGCCTCGCCAGTTTGACAATTCGCTTTCTAATCGGATCGGGCAGGTGCATGGTATCGACTCTTTCTGTCACCTTGACCCCGTGTTGACGAACGACGCGGGCGGGATTGCCGACGACCACAGAATCAGGGGGTACGTTTTTTGTAACAACAGCGCCGCCGCCAATCTGTGAATTGTTACCGATGTGCAGTGGCCCAAAGAGTTTGGCGCCGGCGCCGATGATCACATCGTCACCAATTGTCGGGTGACGTTTTCCCGGATTAAGGCTTGTGCCGCCGAGAGTCACCTGGTGGTAGATGATGACGTTGTTGCCGATTTCGGCGGTTTCGCCAATAACAACGCCGCTTCCGTGGTCGAAGAAAACGCCTTGGCCGATTTTTGCTCCGGGATGAATTTCAAGTCCCGTGAAGAAGCGCGAAATCTGGGAGATTAACCTTGGCAGAAACGGCACATTCATATTCCAGAGTGCATGGGCCAGACGATGGAGAATTAGCGCGTGAACGCCCTGGTAGAGAATGACTTCGCAGGAAGCGAAAGGTCGGCCTTTAAGCGCCGGATCGCCCCGGAGGGCGGCGCGAAAGTCATCGATTATCCAAAGCGACATATCTTAGTCCTAGAGTTGAACCTTAGAGTCCAGGATTGGTGGCAGCGGGAGCTGGCTCGAACAACACGGTTGAAAGATAGCGCTCTCCGGTATCAGGTAGGACTGTGATAATGCGCGCTTCTGGATCTTCCGCTGCGACTTGCCAGCAACCGGCAAGTGCGGCCCCACACGATATACCACAGACGATGCCTTCGGTAAGTGCGAGCTTTTTGGCTTGACTTATTGCATCGTCGTTGCTGACGGTGACGACCTGATCGATGAGAGACTGGTCGAGAATTGTCGGAATGAATCCTGCACCAATGCCTTGAATTTTGTGAGGTCCCGGCTGTCCACCAGAAAGAACTGGCGAATGGGTCGGCTCGACGGCAACGATTTTTATCTTCGGATTCTTTTCTTTGAGATATCGTCCGGCGCCAGTCAGTGTGCCGCCAGTGCCAACGCCGAATACTGCGTAGTCGATTTTGCCGTCCATTTGTTCCCAAATTTCCGGACCAGTTGTCTGGTAGTGAATTTCAACGTTACCGGGGTTGGAAAACTGATCGGGCATAAAGGCGCCCTCATCGGCGCAAAGTTCTTCGGCGCGAGCCAATGCGCCTTTCATACCCTTGCTACCTTCGGTGAGAATAATCTCCGCGCCGAGGAACTCCATCATTCGGCGGCGCTCAATCGACATTGTCTCCGGCATGGTGAGAATCAGACGATAACCACGGATGCGGCTTATCCAGGCCAGTCCAATGCCGGTATTGCCGCTTGTCGGCTCGACAATCAGGTCGCCTGGTTTGATCATTCCTTCTCTTTCTGCCAGGCGAATCATCCCCCAGGCGGTGCGACATTTGACGCAGGAAAGCGGGTTAAAACTCTCAAGTTTGCCGGAAATGTTGAAATCCGGGGCATATCGCGCGAGGTTGACAGTTGGTGTTCGGCCGATGGTGTCGATTAGAGAAGTATACATAAGGTTCTGACCACGGTTGTTGGTTAATAGACCTGATGTTTTTACACGACAGGGCCGTTTAAGGCGATCTTAAAATTTCTATTTTGGCGTGTTGATGTAATTGTAGGGGCGCCTCGAGAGGCGCCCGCTTATACCCATCGTTACCAGCGGTGTGTCGATGCTGCATCACTCGGCTGCATCGTCGGGGTAAAGTGCGTCGATTTCCGTCGCGTATTTTTCGGCGATTGTCTTTCGCTTTAGTTTCAAGGTCGGGGTCAGCATACCGTTATCAGGGGTGAAATCCTCGGCGATTATCGCAAATTCGGCAATTTGTTCATATTTGGCGAAGTCATCAAGGCAGCTGTCGATTTCCTGGCGCAAAAGTTTGGCGATGACATCCGAAGCAGCGAAGTTGTCCTGCTCGATTTCCAGACTATTGCGGCGCAGCCACTCGCGGATATTGTCGGTCTCCAGTGTGATGAGAGCTGTCAGGTAAGGTTTGTTGTCACCGTAAACCATCACGTTTGAGATATAGGGGATGGTTTTAATTTTCTGTTCGATGTTTGCCGGGGAAATATTCTTTCCACCAGCGGTAACAATCAGGCTTTTTTTGCGGTCGGTGATGTAGAGGTATCCATCGGGGTCGAGCCTGCCGATGTCACCGGTGTGGAACCATCCTTCAATCCAAGCCTCGGCTGTCTGGTGTGGGCGCTTCCAGTAGCCAAGGGCGACGTTGGCGCCGCGGACTAGTATCTCTCCGTCCTGTTCGTTTATTTTGACTTCAACATCAGGGAAGAGTCGACCGACAGAGCCGATGCGCCAGTGTTCGGGTGTATTGGAGCTCATCGCCGGAGTAGTTTCCGTCAGTCCATAACCTTCGCAGATTTGCACTCCGAGAGACTCAAAAAATCTGAGAACCGACACGCCGATTGGAGCTCCGCCGGAAATACAGTAGGCGAGGTTTTTGCCGAAAATCTTTTTCATCGCTAGCCGTACCAGCATCGCACTGGAGACCGAGCGCGCCTTGATGAGAAGTTTGCCGAAGGCATCAGCTCCGCTTGTGTCAAGTCGTTGTGTTGCACGGTGATTGAGGATGCCCCAGGCAATAAGCCTTTGCACTGGTCCGCCGCCCGGATTTTTCAAGCCGCTCATAAGTTTTTCAAACAGTCGCGGCACGGAGGGGAAGATAAGAGGGGAGCTTTCGCTGAGGTCGCTGAACATCTGGCTGGCGACAAATCGCGGCCGCTTGTTGTCGACTACAGTGGGGAAAATCAGCTCGCCGCCGACTGATAAGGCCGCATAGGCAATTAACCGGGCAAATGAATGCGCAAGCGGCAGGAAGAGGAATACGCCGTTACCACTACCGACAAGCCGGGACTCAGCGACCATTTGCAACATCGCCAGATGGTTTTCATGTGATTGGATTACCCCTTTAGGTGCTCCGGTTGTTCCTGAGGTGTAGACAATCGAGGCCAGGTCATTGCGGGTGAGAGATGAGATTTGCTCACTGGCGGGAGTCTTCACGATATCCTCAAGATGCAGACAGCCGACTGCGCCGGATAGTTCGACTTTTTCAAAGGAGATAATGTATCCGAGGGAGATTGTTTGTATGCCACCAGGTTGTTCTTCTGTTTCCGGAATGACGATTGGTGCTGTCAGGCAGGCATTAATTTTGGCAAATAGTTCTTCGTTCTCAACAAAAACGACATTCGCTTCGGACTCCCAGAGTATGAAGCCTGCTTCTCCGGGACTGACTGTCTGGTAAACAGGAGTCGAGATTGCGCCGAGGTAGAGTATTGCCAGATCGGCAATTACCCATTCGGCACGTGTGGAGGAAAAGATCGCGACCCGGTCACCTTTTTTTACGCCCGCCGTGTTGTTCAGCCAGCTGGCAAGGGCTGCGACCCTCGCCATGGTTTCGCTCCATGAAAGCACTTCCCAGGAGGCGGCAGGTGAATTGCGAAAACGCAGGCAAGGAGCTTGGCCCTGGTCGCCTGAAATCGTCTGGAACAACTCGGGCAGAGAATTGCTCTGGCGCAGTCGTTCCAGTATCCGCTCGTCTGTTGCGGTGAGCGATGATGCAGCATTTGACCGTAGCCCGACAGAGGAATGAGGATTGCCTGTCAGCGATGGGCTTTGGTTATTTGTCATGGCACCTATAGAAGATAGTTAAAAGTTCCCAACCCACTACTGATTGTAACCTGATTGTCGGTTTCACTGCCGCTGTTTTTTTCGACATGGCCGATAATCTTTGCAGAAATTCCAAGCTCTTTTGCCATAGTGTCAATCAGGGCAAAGTGTCGCTCTTCGAGGAACAGCTCGATACGGTGCCCCATGTTAAAAACGCGGTACATTTCACTGCTGCTGACCTCTCCATACTTTTGGATGAGAGAAAAGAGCGGAGGAACTGGAAAAAGATCGTTTTTTATATAGTGATTTCCGCGGCCAAAGCGTAGGTTCTTTGTCTGGCCGCCTCCTGTATTGTGGATTACACCGTGCACTTCCTGACCAAGAACGGAGTAAATACGGGCGAGGAGTGGAGCAAAGGTTCGAGTTGGAGAAGCCAGGGCTTCGCCAACGCTCATGCCAGCAAGTTCGGCAGGGGTGTCCGTTGCCTTAAACGGGCCGACATAGGCGACATCACTGCTTAAGCCGGGGTCGATGATTTCCGGGTATCGTGCGGCATTTTCTTTCGCCAGCATACAGTGTCGGGCCAGAGTCAGGCCGTTTGAGGCGATCGAGGAGTTATCTGATTTTTCGTAGACGGTGCGGCCGGTGTTGGCCAGTCCGACAATTATGTCGCCTGGGCGGACGTTGTCGGTGCTTATAAGGTTTTCGGCCTTGATTCGGCCGGCCATAACGGCATCAACGACCAGAGTGCGCACTGTGTCGCCGCAGTCGGCGGTTTCTCCGCCCATGAGGTCGATGTTGATATCGTAGGATTTTAACATCTCCGTCAATTCGGCGTAGGACGACATGATTTCGCTCAGTGCTTCGTCGGTTATTAGTCGTGCATTTCGGCCGATGGTGTTTGATATCTGCAGGCGCTCAGGTCGGCCGATACAGAAGATGTCGTCGAGATTCATCACCAGGGCATCCTGGGCCAGGCCGCGAAACCACTTCAGGTCCCCGGTTTCCTGGGCCATGAGGTAGGCGACGATGCACTTTGTGCCAGCGCCATCAGCGTGGAGGAAAGAGCGATATGTGGGGTCTCCAGCGATGTCATCACTGAAGCTGGCAAAATATGAGTGATTGGAGGCCAAGCCGGCCTGGGCCAGCGCTTTATGAACACCTGTTTTTTTGGCTGAGGCACCAAGTTGCTGATATTTGTCAGTGGACACGCGTAGTTCTCCAAATAAACTGTCTATGTCAGAGGGAGCAAAGGTATAACCCGGAAAATGCACGTAAGTTTACGGCCGAAACAGACTTCACAACTTCACGACGGGATTACATACAACATCTGGGCTAGAGGTTCCGGTACCAGTTAACGAACTGTTTGTCGATTCCGGATAGTCTGTTCATACTGGTCAGAGACAGTTTTCTGAAGTAGGAAGTTTCTCTGAAGTAGGGATTTGGAAAGTAAACGTAATATTCAGAGGAATAACCGCATGGAAAAGAAGGAAATCGAAGTAGCGCTGAAGAAAACCGCCGCGGATATGAAGAAACGTATCGAAGATGCTCCGGTTCCAGCGTTTTTTGTCGGGATGTTTGCCGGAGTTGTCCTAGCGGTTGCGCCTCGCGGAGTATTTTTTTTGTTGCTGTTGATGATTATCTCGGCCGGTATTATCTGGCACCTCGGCGAAGAAGGAGAGAAGAAGGAAGCCGAGAAAATAGAGTAGAAAGATTTATTCGGGCTATAGCGGGTTATCCCTGCGCTAATTCTCCTGGGTTGTAAATTTGTCCGGAGGAGTGGTTTCTGCGTGCAGCAAACGAAACTCTTCGAGAAATACTAATATTTGTTCTACCGACAGGGTGCTGCAGTAGGAGAGGTATTCGTCACTGAAGTACTGGACGGCCTTGACTTTTTCGGTCGCTCTTTGTTCAGAGTTTCCTGCTTCAGTTATTTTTTTTTTGTTCATTTTAAGCTGTGAGCCTCAGTAGAGCGGCCACATCAGACAGATCCTGCGGGCGAGCACTGTTTTTTTTCATTTCAATAAGCGCTGTTCGTGATACTAAGGGCAGATTTTCTCCGCGGAACTGGATATTTATCGTTTCGGTGCAGTTCAGGTCGGTGGTTAAAACAATGTCGACGACTTCCCCTGGATTATTGCCATTGATGAATCCCCATGCGGCCATATTCTTTTCGTTGAGGTAATGTTCTCTGTTGAGATATACATCCCTCCCAGATACCGGTATCCGTGATGTTAAGCCAATCGAGTTTAACGCCTCGTTGGCCCGAATAAAAAAAATCTCCTCGAATGGCAGGATGATATCGACATCTAGTGTCCCTCTGGTCGCTCCATGAAGGGAGACCGCGTATCCGCCGACCAGCGCGAACCTGACATCATGGGAGCGAAGAGCACGGCAAACGGTTAAAAGAAACATAGGCCCACCGAGAATCAGTTTAACGAATCAGTTTAACGAATCAGTTTAGCGAATCAGTTTAACGATAAGTTTGTCTAACGATAAAATGTATCGCGCACGGCTTCGACCACGCTTGTGACGTTAAAGCCGTATTCGGCAGCGAGAACTTCCGCTGGAGCTGAGGCGCCGAAACGATCGATCCCCAGAACCAGGACATCGTTGCGATCTGATGCAATCGGGCTTTGCCAGCCAAATGGACTTCCCGCTTCGACAACCACCTTGCGGCTTGCTGCCGGTATTAACTTTTGCTGTGAAGCCAGGTCCATTCTCTGGAAATATTCGAGGCATAGCATGGAAACAACGCGGGCGTTGGCAAATTGTTTTGCCGCTTCAATTGCCAGTGAGACTTCCGAGCCAGTAGCGACAAAGACAATTTCCGGAGTAGTACCGCTGTCTGTTTCAAAAGCTACATAAGCGCCTTTTCTGATGTCGTTGATGCTGCAGTCTGTCTCAAGCGGAGGGAGAGCTTGGCGAGTCAGGACTATTATTGTCGGTGAAGTTTTTCGTCTCATTCCTTCGGCATAGGAGACGGCGACTTCTGCTGATGATGCGGGGCGAAAGACGACAACGCCGGGCATGCAGCGTAATGAGGCCAGGTGTTCAATCGGTTGGTGAGTTGGTCCGTCTTCGCCGAGGAATATGCTGTCATGTGTAAAGATGAAAAGGCCGGGCAGGTGAGAGAGTGCGGCGAGCCTGATTGTCGGTCTCATGTAGTCGGCGAAGCAAAAAAACGTCGAGCCAAAGGGCATGAAGCCGCCATAGTAGGAGAGGCCGTTCATTATCGCGCCCATTGCGTGTTCGCGCACGCCGAAGTGGATATTGCGACCAGTGAAGTTGTCTTTGGATACTGCGGGCTCACCTTTCAGGACTGTCAGTGTTGATGGTTCCAGGTCGGCGCTGCCGCCGACGAGAGCCGGAAAAATTTTGCCGAGTGTTTGCAATATCTCGCTGGAAGATTGCCTTGTTGCCACGGCTTTGTTTGCTGGAGTTGTCATGCCGGCAAGCAGCTGATCTTCCAGGTCGTCCGGGACTGTTATCTCAAGCCGCTGAGTGAGCTCGTTTGCCAGAACCGGGTGTTCATTCTGCCAGTTGGAAAACTGTTTGTTCCAGTTGGCGCGGGCTGTGAGCCAGGTTTCCTGTTTGTTGGAGAAAATTTCACGCACTGTGTCGGGAATGTAGAAATCTTCTTCGCCGGCAAAGCCCAGAGCTTCCTTTGTCAGTTGCAACTCCTCTTTGCCAAGCGGGGAACCATGAACGTGTGAGGAGTCCTGTTTGTTGGGACTGCCTTTGCCGATAATCGTTCGGGCAGCAATCAGCGAAGGTTTACCGGTTTCGGCGACAGCTTTGCCTAGTGCTTCGTCAATCTCCTGAACATCGTGTCCGTCACAGGAGAGCACCTGCCAGCCGTAGGCTTCATATCTTGCCAGAACATCTTCGGTAAAAGTCAGTGAAGTGCGGCCGGCGATACTGATGTGGTTGTCGTCCCAGATAGCGATAAGGTTACCGAGTCCGAGGTGTCCGGCCAGAGATGAGGCTTCGGAGCTTACTCCTTCCATCAGACAGCCGTCGCCGAGAATACAGAAGGTGCGGTGTGAGAAGATATTTTCCTCCGCAGTGTTGTAGCGCGCCGCCATCATTTTTTCGGCGAGGGCCATGCCGACGGCGTTGGAAATGCCCTGACCCAGTGGGCCGGTGGTACATTCCACCCCGGGGGTGTAGCGATATTCGGGGTGTCCGGGGGTTTTGCTGCCCGACTGGCGGAAGTTTTTCAGGTCGTTGATGGAAACGTCAAAACCGCTCAGGTGCAGCATGGTGTAAAGCAGCATCGAGCCATGGCCATTAGAGAGGACAAAGCGGTCGCGGTTCAGCCACTTCGGATCGGAGGGGTCGATATGCAGGTATTTTAGCCAGAGAACAAGTGCTACTTCGGCAAGCCCCATTGGCATCCCCGGGTGCCCTGAATTCGCTCGCTGCACGCCTTCGGCAGAAACTATGCGGATAGTGTTGGCAATCGTCGAAAGTGTTTCGGCGGGGATGTTTTTCAAATTCATATCAAGACCTTAGCTTAAATCTTGGCCAATCTGTCCGGCATTGACAAAGTGTGCCGGGGCGTTGACAGGCTTTTTTACAATTGACGCTTGCCCTTCTACACCATTCATTTCGATGGGGCGAATAGAACGTGAGGTTGGTTCCGGCTGTTCCGGGGCAACAGAGTTCCAGTTGGGTGTTTAGTTTGGGATTTAGTTTGGGACCGGGTTACTTCGAGAGGTTAGTTTGGGACCGGGTTACTTCGAGAGGGGCTCCTGTCTTGATTAACTACTGTTATGGTGGTAATTGCCCTGTCCTGTTCGTTCACAGCCACACCTCACAGGCGAAAATATTCGTGTAAAGAAGATAGATGCTGGCGCCCGCGGCAACGGGCCTCAGTATGAGCCTGTTTTTATAATTTAGGAGGTTATCATGGCAATTTCATTACCCGCGCTACTTCGTGGCATCCTGGCCCTTATTGGTTTGACCGGTTGGTTGACCAGGAAGGAATTCCAAAAGATGTCCGAGGAAGAGGCTAGTGCTTCTGCCAAGGGGGATGGCGAAAATCATCCCCGCGAAGACACCCATTAAAAATTAAGAGCCACCTGGTTCTTTTCTCTGCTTCCTTGCCTTTTCAGGTAAGGGAGCGCCTTAGGAATTTTTGGCTCATATTGTCGCTCATATTTTAGAAGACCTCGTCGCGGGAGTAGTGGTTACCAGTGAACGGTTTCATCGGATGAGCCGCTGATTGGCTGCCATTAGCCATTTCTTAATTTTTTTGGAGGTTTTTATGAGTGAAGATTGCAAAAATATTGAAGCTGCCGGCTGGGAAAGGTTTAGTCCTATGGATATTGGGTCATTGAAGGTCTGGCAGATTAAAACACCTCAGGGTGAGCGCATGTTATTGGCCCGTTCCGGAGAAAGCGTTGCCTTAGTCCCTGATCCTGGTTTCCTAAACGGCAAACCGAAAAATCGCTGGGCGGAAATGCGTAAGCAACGCTGCCGTTAATTCTTGTTAGTTTTTGCAGGGTCTCAGGTTAACAACCTGGGAACCTGCGTTAATCAGGTTTTAAGATATGGCAGCCCCACACTTTCTTTATTGTTATCACCCGCCACTTAATAAACATCTTTCCAGCTGTGGCTGATGGATCTATCGTGCCCCGTATGGTGCACGCAAGCCCGTTGGGAGGTCGTAATGTTGTAGGGGTGCCTCGAGAGGCGCCCGACAGCGCTCGGATCCCTAACCGCAGTTTCAAAGGGACAACTGCAGTAGGGACCTTCAAGATGCAACTTCCGGGTTGAGGCTTGTCCCCGATATTTTAGATATTTCTCAAGGAGTGTTTTGTGAGTAAAGACGATCGCATGGCGCGCAGACGGCGGTTGACCGAGCGACTTGCCGGACTGCGAGAAAGAACCAGGTTACTTGAACTGGAGCTGTCTGAGTATACAAGCGGGCATTTTCGGGTCTGTATTTTTGGCAGTGCGCGAATCAAATCTGACGATGCGATTTATCAGTTAACCGAGCAGATCGCTGAGGAACTGGGGCGGCGCGGCATCGATGTTTTGACCGGTGGCGGGCCGGGACTGATGGAGGCGGCGAACAAGGGCGCTACCGAGGGGCGGGTGGCCTCAGGCAGTAAAAGCAAGTCGTTTGGAATATCAATTGAGCTTGGCAATTTTGAGCCGCCAAATGACCACCTCGATATCAAACATCACCACAAACGCTTTTCTTCACGGCTCGACGACTTCATGCGCCTGTCGAATGCCGTTATTATTACTCCCGGGGGTATTGGCACCCTGCTTGAGCTTTATTTTTCCTGGCAATTGTTGCAGGTTGGGCATATCCCCGATCGGCCGATTATTCTGGTCGGGCGAGAGTTCTGGAGTGGGCTGATTGACTGGATGCGGCAGAAACAGGCGGGGGCCAAGCTTGTCAGCCCGGGTGATTTTCGCTGGTTGCATCTCGTTGATTATCCCAATGAAGTTATGGAAGTTATTGACGAGGAATTCGGACGCTTCAAGGAGCGCCTGGGTGCCCATGGATTATGAGCTGCAACACAAAAGTCGTAGAGTTTTCCCCGGAACTGCGCATTTCGCGTGAAGGTCTGGAATTTTCATCAGCATTAAACGCCATCTATGCCGGCATTGATACTGGCCGTGGCGCCCTGTTTTCCAGCGGGTTTGATTACCCCGGGCGTCACTCGCGTTGGGATATTGGCTTTCTCAATCCGGCGCTGGAATTTTCATCCCGCAAACGGCAGTTTTTTATCCGCCCGCTCAATGACCAGGGGAACGCGGTTCTTGAGAGGTTAAAGCCACTGATTGAGTCACATCCGCACGTGAGTTCTTTTGCCATTGTCGGCAATGAATCCATATCCGAGGTTCGCGGGGAGATCGTCGCACCGTCAAGAAATTGCGCTGAGGAAGAGAGGTCGCGACAGCCTTCGGTTTTTACTTTGCTTCGCAGTATGCTGTCCTGCTTGCGCTCCGAGATTGCTGGACTGTCGCACGAGGCTGAGGAAGCTATTTCCAAGCTGGGTTTTTTTGGCGCTTTTGGTTACGACCTGATTTTTCAGTTTGAGGATATCGAGCTTCGGCAATCTCGCTCTGACGAGCAGTACGACTGTCGTTTGTTCCTGCCTCTTGAGGTTGTTGTCGTTGACCGTAAAAAAGAAGTCGCCGAGCGTTTCAGTTACGATTTGCTCACTCCGCTTGGCTGGACGTCTGCATTTGCTGCTGGTGGAGAAGTGTTCAACCCGATCTTTGGTCAGTCTGCTGATATTGAGGTGTTGACTGACCACACCCCAGGTGAATTTGCTGCCAAGGTTGAGAAAATTGTTGAAGGGACAAAGCGCGGTGATTATTTTGAGGTGGTGCTCTCGCAAACCTTTAGCGTTGGCTTTTCCGAGCGTCCGACGAAATTGCTGAAACGGCTTTCGGCGCTTAACCCTAGCCCTTATATGTTTTTGCTCAACTTCGCTGATGAGCAGCTTGTTGGGGCATCGCCGGAAATATACGTGCGCATTACCGGGAGGCGTTACGAGACCTGCCCGATTGCCGGTACGATTCGTCGTGGCAAGGACGCCCTGGAAGATGCCGATCGGGTGCGGACGTTGATTGGCTCGGAAAAAGACGAGGCCGAATTGACGATGTGCACTGATGTCGATCGAAATGATATGGCGCGTGTTTGTGATCCAGGCAGCGTCAAGGTTATTGGTCGCCGTCAGCTGGAGTTCTATTCTCATCTTATTCATACAGTGGATCATCTCGAAGGCACAATCTCCGAGGGATACGATTCTCTTGATGCTTTTCAGTCGCACATGTGGGCCTGCACTGTGACGGGAGCACCAAAACCCGCGGCGCTGCAGGAAATCGAAAATCTGGAGAACTCTCCGCGCGGTTATTATTCCGGAGCGGTCGGTTTTATTGGCGTTAACGGTGATATCAATACCGGCATCACCTTGCGCACAGCTCGTCTGGCGGAAGGTCGCGCAAGTATTCGCGCCGGGGCAACCTTATTGTATGGTTCTGTTCCGCAGGCGGAAGAAGCGGAAACAAGGACCAAGGCTGCGGCTTTTCTCAAGGCGCTGACAACATTGCAGGAGGAACCGACTGCTGTAGTTGTCGCGCAACCCAAATATGTGATTGGCAATGAACCGCTTGGCAAGACAGTTTTTCTTGTCGATTGTCGAGACAGTTTTGTTCATAATCTCGCTTCTTATCTTCGTGCTATGGGCGCAAACGTTGTCACTTATCGCGTCGGCTTTAGTGAATCAGAGCTTTCTCGTGTAAAACCAGACCTTGTTTTTCTTTCTCCAGGCCCGGCTGCTCCAGAAGATTTCGGCATCCCGTCATTGGTCGGTCGTCTTGTCGACAAAGACTACTCAATTTTTGGCGTCTGTTTGGGACATCAGGGTATCGGCCAGCATTTTGGCGCGAGGCTTGGACGCTTGCCGCTTCCGGTGCATGGCCGGCCGGCGCTGGTGACTCATAATGGTAACCAGCTTTTTGCCGGGGTTCCCGAAAAGTTTGAAGCTGGACGCTATCACAGCCTTTATCTTGAGCGGGCTTGTTTGCCAGAGTGTCTGGAGATTACGGCTGACGCTGATATCGATAGTCGCTTTGGCGCCGATCCTGAGCGTGTGATTATGGCTATAAGGCACAAATCGCTGCCCATTGCCTCAGTGCAGTTCCACCCCGAATCATTGATGACGTTAAAGGATCAGGCTGGGTATCGTCTACTTTATAACGCCGTCCGGCAGTTGACGGAAAGACAGTAAATGGGAGTGTCAAAGGGGAATATGTTCGAGATCGAAGTCAAGAAAGTCAGCCTTTATAATACAAGGAGTCGCGGGGTAGAGGAGTTTGCCGGGATTCGACCGGGTTATGCCGGGGTGTATTGCTGTGGCCCTACCGTTTACAACTATCAGCACATCGGCAACCTTCGTACTTATATCTTTGAGGACTTGCTGACACGCGTTCTTCGTCGTGCTGGCTATCAGGTAACTCATGTGATGAATATCACCGATGTTGGACATTTGGTGTCAGATGCCGACGACGGTGAGGACAAGATGGCACTTGCGGCCAAACGCGAGGGCAAGCGCTCTCACGATATTGCCAGTTATTACACCGATATTTTTTTCGAGCATTGTGCATGGCTGAATATTCGTCGTCCTGACATAGTCTGTAAGGCGACGGAGCATATTAGCGAAATGATTGAGCTGATTAAAATGCTCGAGCATAATGGCTATGCTTATCAGGCTGGTGGCAATGTTTACTTCGATGTGGCTCGTTTTTCTCGCTATGGAGATTTTGCACGTCTTGACATGGATAACCTTCTTGCTGGCGCACGGATTGATGTTGATAGCAACAAGCGCGGGCCGCTTGATTTTGCATTGTGGTTTACCAAATCAAAGTTTGAGAATCAGGAGCTACAGTGGGATTCGCCTTGGGGCCGCGGTTATCCCGGATGGCATATCGAGTGTAGCGCGATGGCCCGGCGGTATCTTGGCGACAGCTTTGATGTTCATTGTGGCGGGATTGATCATATTCCGGTGCATCACACAAATGAGATTGCCCAGTCGGAATGTGCAACTGGTAAGTGTCAGGCGAAATTTTGGCTGCATGGTGGGTTTTTGACAACGGCATCGGAGAAGATGTCGAAGTCGACAGGAGAATTTTTGACGCTTGATGTTTTGAAGAAGCGGGAAATTGAGCCGTTGGCTTATCGCTTTTTCTGTCTAGGCGGACATTATCGGAAAGAGTTGGCTTGGAGTTGGGAGGCTGTCGAAAGTGCCGGGAGGACTCTGGTAAAAATGCGTCGACGAATAGACGAGATTCGGGAAAGTGTTGAAGAGGGGCTTGATGATGAATTTTCGCAGGTCGGTCTAGAGCTGCTTTCCGCTTTTGATACGGCGGTGTTTGCCGATCTTGGTATCGCAAAGGCAATGGCCGTTGTGCATGAGACTATTTCGGACGAGCAGATTTCTTCAGTTGAAAAGCTAAAGTTGCTTTCTTCGTATGACGAGGTTCTTGGATTGGACCTGATGTGTGCTCAGAAAGAAGTCAAGGAATTGCCAGAGGATGTAGTTGCACTGGCAAAAGAAAGGGATGATGCACGTCAGGCAAAGAACTGGTCTCGGGCCGATGAAATTCGCAATCAGTTGCAGGCGGCGGGTTATCTTGTTGAAGATACGGCCGATGGGACGAAGGTCAAAAAGTGAAGGGGTCAAAAAGTAAAGGTAAGAGCGGATGATGCTTTACGGCGGCAGTAATGCCCTGATAGTTGTGTTTGGCGGTGGTGGGTATATCGGTGCTCATCTTGTGCGTCAGCTGCTTGAGGCCGGCTATCGGGTGAGGGTTTTTGACAGTTTTATTTTTGGCTCCGATGGGATTCGCAACCTCGATAGTTCAAATCTGCAGGTTGTGATTGGTGATATTTGTGATACCAGGACGGTCTCCAAGGCGGTGATGGGTGCTGATGCTGTAATTTTGCTCAGCGCCCTGGTTGGACATCGCTCGCGAGAGAGCAAGGAGACGACATTACGTGAGGTGAATTTTCTTGCTTCGTCAGTTGTGCTTGATGCAGCTATTGAACACGGGGTTTATCGGTTTATTTTCGCTTCTTCTGATTCGGTGTATGGCGTGCAGAAGGGGGTGCTTTACGAGACAAGCCACCCGGAACCAGTCAGTTTTTATTCCCGATTGAAGTTGAGGATGGAAGAACGAGTGCTCAATTCTCGTCGTTCCTACTTTATTCCGACAGTGCTGAGAATTTGTAATTGTCATGGGTATTCTCCGCGAATGCGTTTTGATTTGGTGGCAAATACTTTGGTGCGCGACGCGATAGTTCAAAAACAGCTCGTGCTGACAGGGCCGGACGAGGAACGGGCTTTTATCAGTGTGAAAGATGCGGCACGTTCTTTTATTTCCTGCCTAGAGGCCCATGAGCGACTGGTTTCAGGTGAGATTTTCAACGTAGCTAATTCAGAGCAACAATTGAGCGTCAGGAAGATATCTGGCCTATTACAGCAGATTAAGCCAGATTTGAATGTGCAGTTTCGCCGTTCGGCAGCGGTTCTCGATGACTATTCGGTTAGTAGCAGCAAGCTGGAAAAGAGCCTTAACTTCAAATGTGAAATTTCTTTTCTCGACAGTTTGAAGGAACTCTGGCAGGTGATGGAGGAAGGGGTTTTCGCCGACGCCTATAACCCCTGCTATTACAATACCTCCGGCTCGTCGAATACCAAGGAATAGGCCGGCTAACAATTGCTGCATTGGTCTTTATATATGGTGCATAGGCGCATAATCGTTTCTTTGACCACATTGTCTTTTTCAGCCGTATCTTTTTCGGCCATTGGTGTAATTTCGCTATCGTTCGCGGTTATGGCGTGTAGCGCCCAGACATCTACATTTACATCTACTGCGGCTAGGCCAGTTCCAGTGAAACCACGGTCCTTTTCCGTAAAAGCGCAGGGGAGCGCTGAGAGTGGAGTGCAGGTGGCACCGTCTGTTGTAGTTGGCAAAGCTTTGCCTTCGGCAAGGGTGATTGAGCCAGCGATGCTTAACAATATGCCGCAGGTTCCCCCTGCGACTTTGGTGGTCAAGCCTGCGCTTCGTGGCTGGGATTATCTTGTGTACCGGTTGCAGTTAAATGGTATGGGGCGGGACGAGGCGGAGAATATTTTTTCCGATCCGCGTATGCCAAAGCGGGATGAACTTTTGTTTAACGCAAGGCCAGCCGAATCAAAGGTGATGTATCGTTTGCACAATGCACCACGGACAAGGGCCAACGCATTAAAGTTCTATTCGCAATATAAACAAGAATTTCTTGCCAGTGAGAAGAAGTATTCCGTGCCTCGGGAGGTCATTCTTGCCATTCTTCAGGTTGAAACGCACTGTGGCCAGGTTACGGGGAAAGAACGGGTGATTCATCGCCTGGCGCGTCTGGCTTCGGCCTCGACCCCTGACAATGTTATAAAAAACATCAAACACAACAAGAAGCTGCATAAGGGTATTCGCGAGGATGAGATAAGTAATCGCGCGCAGTGGCTGGAGGATACATTTTTGCCCCAGGTTATTGGAACAGTGCGACTTGCCGAGGAGCTTGGTAAGGACCCACTGGAGATTCGCGGTTCAAGTGCCGGAGCTGTTGGATTTCCGCAATTCCTTCCCGGCAATGTAATTCTCTATGGTGTTGACGCCGACAAAAACGGTCGTATCGATCCTTACACTCCGGTGGATGCTATTCATTCTGTGGGAAGCTTTCTCAACGCCAAGGGTTGGAAGAACCTGAACCTGCCGCGCGCCGAGCGCCGGAAGGTCGTGCTTCACTACAATAAAAGTGAGCCCTACGTTGATACGGTCTTGACGATGGGCGAGATGTTGAAGAAGCAGATGAGATGAATTCGCGGTGTTGATTTTTTTTTGGTTCCGGGTTCCTTTTCTGAAATCATCATCCTCCGATGCACGATAATCCCCTGTAATGAAATTACACTTACAGGAGTGCCCCCATGGCGAGAAATCCAAAAATGTTCATTCATGATGCTGTGTATGAACTCTGTTTTCGTACCGAAAACGGATTGCCGATGACGGCAGCTCCGTTTATGAAGCGAATTATCAAGGGATGTCTGGCTGCGGCACAGTCGAAGTACCCCGTCACAATTTGTCATTACATCGTTATGGCGAATCATGTTCATATGATTGTTCGGGTCAAGAACCCCGAAGACTTGAGCCGGTTTGTTTTGTATTTCAAACGCGAAAGCGCCCACGCAATCAATTCTCTCCAAGGGCGCAGAAATCATACGGTATGGTGCGAACGTTACGACTCACCAATTCTACTTGATGCAGGGAAAGTCATTGACAGGATTGTATATTTTTATGCCAATCCAGTCCAAGCGGGACTTACCTCGTCAATTGATGATTATCCAAATCTCAGCTCATGGAATGCTTTCATCAATAATGGCGAAACGGAAACATGTGGGAAAGTGCCTCGTACCATTATTCCTGTTATTAACAGCAGGCGTCTGTCAGACCAAAAAGCCAAAGCAATAGATTTAACTCTTAAAGAAGAATCTCTAGAGCAATTTCAACTCTCCATTGAGCCATTTGCCTGGCTTAGAGCTTTTGCACAAACACAGCATTCCGAGCCTGAAATAGTCAAAAACATTATTATTCAAAGGCTCAGGACACGAGAGACGAACTTGGTCTCCAAAAGAAAATCGCCGCCACTTGGTGCAAAAAAACTTATAAGACAAAGTATTTTCCAGACGCACACTCCAAAAAAGTTCGGCAAAAAAATGATCTGCCTCGGCTCCGAAAAAGCAACACGAAAAATTTTTATTCAATTCTTCAAAGATAATGCCGAAAAAGCTCGAAAGGCTGTCAAACAGATTCGCCGTGGTTTGACTGCGGTAATTCCTCCGTCATTTTTCCATCCTGGAGGATATTTGCTTTCCAACATTCTACCCTTCTTCACGCCTCTGCCTTTAGGGTAAGCCGAGCCAGATTTTAATAAGCGTGACTGACTGGTGTCGCATGACTAGGCATGAAAGCCGATATTCAGGGTTGTCGATTATTATATCTGCGTTTAGTTTTCGAATTTTGATGTCAAATCCCCCGTAACTCACTCGGCTAAGTAAGGCTTTGGGGCAAAAAACAAAGTGCTCGGGGTCGTGATTCCGGTTTGTCTGAGTTGGTTCGATGTTTTTGCGGAAGCGGATGAGACCTGGAACCAAGGATCCATCAGGAACAGAGGATCAGGATCGAGGACCTAGAACCATAGTTCATCTGAATTGGTCCGACAATTCCGGTTTATCTGAATTGGTTCGAGGTCTCACGGAAGAAACCTGGAACCATAAACCAACCAAGGATTATTTATGATCGGGAATGCTAGGCACTAGTAAGTCTTCAAGGAAAAAGGCAGCAAGCTCCGATCGTCCGGAAAGATTAGATTTGGCATAGATTGCAATTGATTGCACACGAGCAGTTTTTTCGCTTGTTTGGCGGATGGCGGCAATTTCTTTGAGGCTCATGCCTTTGAGTAGCAAAAAAGCTACTTCTTTTTCGGCGGTTGTCAGCTTCCATATTTCAAGCTGTTGATCAATCGAATGCGAGAGACCGTCCAGGTATTTACGCGAATTGTCGCGCCAGGCTTCGGCTTTGGTCTTTAATGCCGAATAATCACTCTGTGCTTCAGTCAGACGATGACGTAGGGTGTAAGACCCTCGCATTACATAGAAAGTGCCTGATAAGGCAATTAGACCAACTGTTCCTTCGACGAGTATATGCCATATTTGGCCCCCTTCCTCATAGTCCGAGAAGATATCAACCGTAACCATAATCGCAATTGCTGCAAGAATACCGGCAATTAAAATACGTTCTTTATTATTCATTTGCGATTTTTACCGGCAACTCAACAACTCTTTATCGGAAGTTAAGCCCTCTACAAACTCTTGGCCTCTATGTCCTCTTTCGGTCTCTCTTCGGTCTCGATCCAGGTTAGTGGCTACCGCTTGCGCCGGAGGCACCAGAATCACCCGAATTATCTATGGCTGTGATGGCACCGTCTATTTCTATCTGTTTGTCGGCAAGCGCTTTTTCCAGCTTCTTTTGATGTTTTCGCTCTTTTCGCACTTTTTGATGTTCCTCGCTCTCACCGAGGCGGACATATTTCCCAAATATATTTACGGTGCGCGTTGGACTATTGTAGTTACCGAACAGGTTGCCGATAAAGGCAAAAACCATCACTAACAACATGATGCCCAACCATTTTTTGGAGTCGGGAATTATTTCGTTTTCTGCTATATCTGCTTTATTACCGTCGACCATACTCAGAGCGATATTGTCTCGGTGGCGGACTGAGTGGAGGATAACTCCGGCGATGTGCATGATGACGACAATGAGGAATCCGTTTGCAAGCAGTTCGTGTATTTCCTTAACTATGTGTTTCTTATAGCCAGTGACCATAAGTATTCCGGTGCTCGCCAAAGCTAAGGCGATGATCATCATTATCAAAGCCGCCCAGCTCGAAGCGGGGTTGTGTCCAGCCCATCTTTTTTTGTCGCCGGTCAGAATGCCCTTGAGGTAGCTAATCAGGTCCAGAGGGTTTAAGGCAAAACCGCTAAAACGGGCGTGTTGTGTGCCGATGAATCCCCAGACAATACGGACGAGTACGAGGAAGGCCATTGTCGCTCCAGCCAGCATGTGCAAGGGGAAGCTGGCCGATTCGTCGCTGACATAAGTGCCGATACCGAAGGCGACGATAAAAAGAATGGCGAACAGCCAATGGAAAATTCGGGTAGGCAGATCATAAACAAGGTTAGTTCGCATTATCTTTCCTCCAGGAGGTACGGTGATTCATTGCGATGATTGTAGCGCTTGCGATTGTATTATGGATATAGTCCAAATGACCTAGATGAGTTTTTCTGGTTGCTTATACCATTTCTTCCGCCAGATATCCGCCAGTATAGCAGCGAGGTGGCTGATGTTTACTAATAAAAAGCTACAGAAAATGTTTGTTGGTGAGCTTGATGCGGTTATTCATGAGCTTGATTCCACCAGTCGGCAACTCAGAGACCACGATTTTTTTGTCTTATCTGAGGTGCATATACATCGATTGCAGCATATTCTTCATCGCTTGAAGGGCGGTGCCAAATTCATCGAGCGGACTGATATCGCTGATTTTCTGGGTGAGATTGAAAGTCAATTGTCTGCAAAGACGAAGACGATCGAACCTGGAACCAGTAATTCGCCTAAAATAGATCGTGAATTTTTGGCTCGAATCTCAGATTTTCTTCGCGAAAAATTGGACGAAGTCACCTGAGTGAGTTTTGCCTTGTTGCCGCTCGTGGATGGAGAAGCCACGGCGAATAAAAGCCGCAGTCAGGTCTTCGGGGTGCAGCCAGATAGCATAGCGATCAACACCACCCCAATGTTTTTCGCTGTTATAGATATTTTTTCTGGCGCGGCAGCTGTGGTCTTTGTCCTTAATCTCAAACCACTCGCCTTTCGGAGCTGTGTCTGATGTGACTTGGGTCCAGATAAAAATCTCTCTGGCGCTGCGACAAAGCAGGTCAATAGTTCGAAGCGGTTCACTCATGTGGTAGAGGACGCCTGAGGCGATGCAGCTATCGAACTTATAGCGACGCTGGAATTCGTCATTGCCTAATAGCTCGTTACAGTCGCCGTTTATAAATTCGGCACCAGAGAGGCCGAATTGTTTTTTGACGAGTTCGCATTTTTTGAAAAATTCTTCGTTTGCCTCGATCCCGACAAGTTTATTCGCTCCGAGATCAAGTAGCTGTTTGCTGTTGCCGCCTTCGAAAGGTCCTATTTCGAGAATAGTTTTGCCTTTGACCGGGCTCCAGGAATTAAATTGGGCAATTCCGGTTACCCCATCCGATACTGAGGGATTGGCTGAGCCGTATCTTTTCCCCTGATAATGAAAAACAGTCACCCAGTCTTTATAGGCATCGAGTTCCGTATCGGTATTGTCTACTGAGAAGAACTCCAGGTTGGAGATTTGTCGAGCTCCGTGCGGACGAGGTATTGGCGCCGAGCTTTGCTCTGGCGCCAAATTTTTTTTGCTATCGGAGTTTCCGCGGGCGATTGATTGGAGCCATTTTAACGGCGCGAGAATTTTTGCTCCGATTTTGAAAGTGGTGGAGTTCGCCAGTTCTTCGTAGTTATTTAGTAGCTTGAGATAATGTTCATCCTGATCCAGTGATTGACGTTCTCGGGCGGCGGCGAGAGACGAGTTTACCTGAGCCAGATGGGCGAGTTTTGTGCATTGGACAATGATTTTTGGCAGCAACCGCTTGCGGGCATCAAGCGCCGCTAGACGGTAAGCTGACCCGGCTTCGTCGTTGGCGATATCTTCAAGTGTCTTTGCCAGATGGTCGATCTGCTCGACAAGGTCACAATCGAGCCGATGGCGCCAAGTGTGATGCGGCAGGATATCTTCGATGGCCGTGGAATCGCTTTCAATATCGCCCACCGGACTATCCGTTGCCCTTTTTTGTGCATTCACGTCAGCCATTCCGGTTCGTTATAACAGACGGGTCGCGGCGTCGGCGAGATCACTGCGGACAATTTTTTCCAGCTCAATATGTACGGCCTGCGGCCAGCTGCGGAAAGCATTAATCGCATGAACCAGCCCGTTGTTTCTTGTGCTGAGGAACTGATTATCGATTTGGCTCTTGTCGCCAATAACGACGATTACGCTTCCTTCGCCAAGTCTTGTCAGAAGTACTTTAAGTGGGCCACGCTCAAGGTTTTGTGCCTCTTCGAGGATGACAAAACTGCGACGGAATGTCCGTCCACGGATATGGCTGAGAGGAACCATTTCCAGGCGATTTTCCATTTCCAGCCAGTTTTTTGCGTCGAACGGGCGGGCGGCGCGCTGAACCCCGCGTTTGCCGCGATCGCCAGCCTCTCCAGGAACCTGAACGATTGCCCGCAGGTTGTCTTCGATTGGCCCTCCCCAAGGACGGACTTTTTCGTCCAGGGACCCGGGCAGGAAACCAAGCGATGCGCCTACTTCAACCATTGGGCGGGTGATGACGATGCGCTCAAAATGACCTCGTTCAAGTCTTTCCCAAGCCGCGGCCAAGGTGAGGAACGATTTACCGCTACCGGCCGGTCCGGCGACGGTAATCAGGCGAATTCCACCTTCGGCCATCGGGTCAGGTTCACCACATCCCATCAGAGCCCAGAGCAGTAGTCGCTGGCGCACGTTTTTGCCTGTGACATCTCCGGCAACCTTCAGGTAATCGACTTTGGCACGGTCGATTACTTCTACGTAGCGCTTGTCCCCATCGACGCGGGCGATACCGTAGCAGTAGCGTTCTTCGGGAGAGTTCTGATCTACTATATGGAAGAGTTCGTTTATGATAGGGCGCTTCTCCGGATTGTAGACGCCGGAATCAAAAACCTGGTCCATGGTCTCAGCTTCGAGTTCAACGTGGCGGTAGCCGAAGCCGCCGTGCATCTCCGGAGCCCAGACAGATTTCAACTCTTCCGCCTGGACGCTGTAGACGCTGCGTGCCAGAACGCGCAGGATTCTGTCTTGGGTTATCAGCACGACATCAGTTGGTTCCTTGCTGCTTTCAAAACCGAAGACCGCGGAGTCACGTCCGTTTTGGCTGTCTTCGATTTCAAGCGTTGTGGCGAGGATTTCGTGGTCGGCGACGTTGGCCTTCAGGCCCCAAGCAATTACTTTTTCGGTAGTCGGTCGCGGGGCAATGCGCAGCAGTCCGCCTTTTTCGGTTTCTACACCGTCAAGCAGGCAACCGCAGTTTGTGTATTCTTCAAGTTGACGGGCCGCTTCAATGGCGATTTTACCGCGATCGCCTTTATCGCTTTTAAGTCGATCCAGTTCATCGAGTACTACGCGTGGAACAACGATTTCGTTGTCGCCAAGTACTCCGGCAAATCCGGGATATGGTTCTTCGCGAAAAGTAGTAACGTTTTGAACAAGCGAAATGATAGCTGAGGTGTCGAGGACAAGAATCTTACTGGCCACAAATTCTCCGGATTTTATCAACAATTAACTACAACAAGGACCCTGTTATTCTTGGTAGCAGCGCCGGGCTGATTGTGAAAGGGAAAAACCGTCAATGTCTCCACCTAGCACGAGCATTCCTTCTCCTGCAGGGAGCCAGTGTGAAATAAAACGCGCGATATCGTCGGCTGTTATTGCCCGCAGTCGGGACTCGGCTCTTTGAGTGCTGCGGTATTCACCGAAATACAACTCGGATTCCAGCAGCCGCCACATTCGCGAAGAGAGGGAGTCGAATTCCATATTCAGTTGTGCGGTCAGCATTGAGAGGACGCGCTGATGTTCTTCGTCGCTGAGGCCAAATTGTAGCAGTTCAACGAATAGGTCGTGAATCAGAGTCAGACCTTTGTTGATGTTTTTTCTCTCGATCACCCCGCTAAGCAGGAGGGCCCCGGTGTCGGGATAGGCGTCAATATCCGCGGCGATGTCGTAGGCGAGTCCCTTTTCCTCGCGCAGCAGCTGAAATAACCGGGATGACATGCCCGAACCCAGTGCGCTGGAGACGATGAGTCCTGTGTAGTAGTCGGGGCAGCGGATGCTGGGCCAGGGGCGGCCAAGCAGGAGATGCACTTGACTCACCGGACGGATAACCGAGAAGCAGCCGCCAAACTTTGGTTCAACATGACGCTTTTGCGGGTTATGGGTGGGGTAATATCCGAGCTCGAAAGCTTTGCCTTGAGGAAGGCAGCCGAAATACTTTTCTCCGAGGCGGGCAAGCTCTTCGAGCTCGATATTACCGGCGGCAGCAATCAGCAAACGCTGGCCGCAGAGCAGTTCGTCGAGGCGCATTTGAGCTTCGCTCAGTTTGAATCCCTGAACATTCTCTTTTGTGCCGTAAACTGGTAAGGCAAGCATGGACGAGGGCCAGAAATGTTCGGCGAATACCCGGTAGACGCTGTCTGAAGGGTCATCTTCGGCTTCGAGTATTTCCTGCCTGATGACCGATTGTTCAAGCGTGAGATCGCTGTCGTTACAGGCGAAATCGAGCAGCAGAGAAGAGATGAAGGCAAAAAGTTCTTCGAGAAGCGACTGCGGGATTTGTGCATGCAGACAAAGGGAGTCAGAGTCTGTAAAAGCGTTTATTTCTCCGCCCAGGTAATCGATACGACAGGCGATTTCTCTCGGGTTAAGTGTCTTGGTGCGTTTAAAAAGCAGATGTTCGAGGAGATGGGTCAGACCGGCGCTTGCGATAGTTTCGTCGGATGAGCCTCCTACCAGACAAATGCACAGTGAAATAGAGCGATATGCGTTGGTTTTGTCGACCAGCACCCGCACGCCATTGGAGAGAGTGAGTTTGCCTGGTGCCGGGTTACTGGTTGATGGTACCGGGTTACTGCCTGATTTGGGGCTTGCTTGAGTTTTGCGGGCCAAGAGAGCTCCTCATTTGAGAGATTGATGTTAGAGGGAATAAGTCGGGGACTATATGTCAGTGAATGAAAACGTCAAAATATTGGAGTCTATTTCCGGGCTTTATCTTGGGGGCTATCATGCCGGGATAAAGAACAGCGGGACAAAGAAAGACATTGCCTACTTTTTTGCCCCCCAGGCGACCGGAATTGCCGGAGTTTTTACCAAGAATAACTTTTTTGCCCCTTCTGTTGCCTGGAGCCGTAATGTCGTTAAATCTGGCAAAGCGCACGCGATAATCGTTAATTCTGGCAATGCTAACGCGGGAAATGGTCGACGGGGCGAGGAGGACGTTGAGATGACAGCGCGAGAAGCTGCGGCTCTTCTCGGTATCAGGCCAGCGGAAGTGGCGGTGGCTTCAACAGGCAAGATTGGTGTGCCGATGCCGATGGAGAAGTTTATTCCTGGTGTGCAGCAGATGCTTGCGCACTGGAAGCAGACTGATGCGCGGGCTGCGGCCGAGGCGATCATGACGACCGATACTGTGATGAAACTTGCCGGCAGTGAGTTCATCGCTGGTTCCGAGCCTTGTGTGGTTGCCGGGATGACCAAAGGGTCGGGAATGATAGCGCCGAATATGGCAACGACGCTGACCTTTATCGCCACTGACCTGAACTGGAGTCATGACGTCTTGCAGCATTGTTTGCGCGAGGTGAACGAGGCGACTTTTAATATGGTTTCGGTGGACACTGACACTTCAAGTAACGATATGGTGTTGCTGCTGGCGACCGGGGCGAAAAATGTACCGGTGACAACCGAACATCGGACGCAGTTTGTTGAAGCGCTTTTTCATGTGATGAAGTCGCTCGCCGTGCAGATTGTCCAGGATGGTGAAGGAGCGACAAAGCTTATTGAAGCCCGTGTTTCCGGGGCTTTGAATGTCGATGAAGCGCGGCGTATGGCGAAGTCGATCATTGACTCTCCGCTGGTCAAGACGGCAGTTTGCGGTGAGGATCCAAATTGGGGTCGAGTGTTGGCCGCAGCAGGAAAAGTTGAAAACACATCTTTTGCGCAAGAAAAGGTCAGTCTCAGTTTCGGCACTGAACTGATAGTTGTCGATGGTGAGCCTTTGTGCCAGCCGCGTGAAGTATATGCGGCACAGATGAAGGGGCGCGAAGTGCTGATCGCACTTGATCTTAATCAGGGTGAGCACGAAGCCACGGCATGGGGCTGTGATTTGACCCACGGTTATATTGATATCAATACAGAGTATTCGTGAGGAGGAACTAATGTATCAGGAGAGAATCAACAAGGCGAAGATCCTTCTTGAGGCGCTGCCCTATATTAAGCGTTTTCATGGGGCGACGATCGTCATTAAGTATGGCGGTTCGTTGATGGTGCAGGAAGAGCGCAAAGGTATGTTCGCCGCTGATATCGTACTGCTGAAATACGTTGGTATGAATCCGGTAATCGTTCATGGCGGCGGCAAGGAAATAAGCCGTTGGATGGAGAAGCTTGGCAAGAAGGCAGTATTTGTCGATGGACTGAGAGTCACTGATGCCGAGACGATGGAAATTACCGAGATGGTGCTTTCGGGGAAGATCAACAATGAAGTCGTTTCGCTGATTAACCAGGCGGGGGGTCGTGCTGTTGGCCTTTCTGGCAAAGACGCGCGAATGTTTCGCGCAGAGCGGATGAAGACGGAAAAAGACCGCGATCTTGGTCAGGTTGGCACCGTTACATCAGTTGATGTCGGGCTCATCGAAACTCTTTCCAATGACGGTTACATACCAGTGATTTCTTCGGTCGGGATTAGTGAAGATGGTGAAAGCCTTAACATGAATGCCGACGATGTCGCGGCGGCTGTGGCGCTTGGGCTGGGGGCAAAAAAGCTTGTCTATCTGACTGATGTTCAGGGAATTATGAAAGATGATAATTTGATTCCAGCGCTTGACTACGCTGAAGCAACCGAGTTGTTGAATAGTCCGACCATATCAGGAGGAATGAAGCCGAAGCTTGAGTGTTCGCTACACGCCTTGGCGGGAACAGTGGATAATGTGCATATCATCAATGGTTCAGTGGAGCATGCGGTGTTGCTTGAGCTATTCACGGATATTGGTATTGGCACTATGATTACATCAGACGGTAAGTAAAGGCGGGACAAGATGAAACGCGATTTTCTCAGTATCAGACAATATCAGTCCGATGAAATCCGTGAATTGCTTAAAGTTGCGCATAGCCTGAAAAAAGAATTGAAGGCTGGCGTTGGCAAGAGAACGCTGGAGGGAAAGACGCTGGCAATGGTTTTTCAGAAGCCCTCAAACCGCACACGAATTTCTTTTGAAGTCGGAATGTATCAGTTGGGCGGCACAGTTGTTTTTATCAAGCCTGATGAGATTCGCATGGGGGAGCGTGAGCCGATTGCTGATATCGCCCGGGTCATGTCGCGTTATGTCGACGCTGTGATGATTCGCACCTTCTCGCACAAGGACCTGGAAGAATTTGCCAATTACGCAACGGTGCCGGTGATTAACGGACTTTCAGATTGTTATCATCCCTGTCAGGCACTTGCTGACATCATGACGATTGAAGAGCGATTTGGTAGCGCGGCGGGGAGGAAGATAGTTTATGTTGGCGATGGCAACAATGTCTGCCATTCGTTGGTTAATATCGCTGGCAAGGTTGATGCCGAGATAGTTGTCTGTTGTCCTGAAGGCTACGAACCGGATAAGGACTGTATGTGTGGCAATTGGACACTTTCTCATGATCCGCAACAGGCGGTGAAAGGTGCCGATGTTGTTTATACCGATGTCTGGACATCCATGGGACAGGAAGAGGAGACGGAACGTCGTTTGAAGGAATTTCAGGGATACTCGATTACGACCGAGTTGATGTTTCGGGCCAGTGACAAGGCGATCTTTATGCATTGCCTGCCAGCCCATCGCGGAGAAGAAGTGGCAGCGGATGTTGTAGAGTCGGCAGCCTCGGTGATTTTTGACCAGGCGGAGAATCGCCTCCACGCCCAGAAAGCGGTGTTGCAGGCGCTTCTCGCTTCATAGGACATAGCAAACGGAGAGGGGAATAATGTCCGACGATTTATTGAGAGAAGACATTTCTTTCGACGAAATTATCGACAGGCGCAGCCAGAGCAGTCTGAAATGGACGAAGTATAAAGACCCTGACGTTATTCCACTTTGGCTCGCTGATATGGATTTTCGTGTCGCTGCACCAATCAGAGATGCGGTTCGGCGCGACACTGATTTTGCTGTCTGGGGTTATACGCTTCCTTCAATTGAGCTGAAAGAAGCAATCGCCGCCTGGCTTTTTCGCGAACATGGTTGGAAGGTGGAGCTTGACTGGATTGATTTTATTCCTAGTGCAGTTTCCGCCCTTTATCTCGCCTCACGTATCTGTGCTGAGCCCGGTGGGCGCGTTATTTGCGCACCGCCAATTTATCCGCCTTTTCGAACAATTACCGCAAAGGCTGAGCGCGTTGGGGTGGAGATTCCATTACTTAGGGTCGGCGATGAGTGGTTGCTTGATTTTGAGAAGATAGAAGCTGAGCTTAAACTTGGCGCAAAACTTTTTCTTTTCTGTAGCCCGCATAATCCGGTGGGCAAGGTTTATTCCCGTGAAGAACTCGATACTCTTTTTTCGTTGCTCAGGCGTTATGATGCCTGGCTCTGTTCGGACGAGCTTCATAGCTCACTCGTGCTGTCGAAAGACAAGCAACACATCCCTTCGGCGATAGCGGCAGGCGATTACTTTGAGCGCACAATTACAATCGTTGGTCCCGGGAAGACATTTAATATATCAGGTCTTGGTGTAAGTGTTTTAATTATTCCTGATGCCTCACTTCGCCATCGCTGGTTTACTGTGTCTGATGGCGTCATCCCACATGTTGATCGTCTGGCATATCTGGCTACTCATGCGGCGTATGCGGAGGGACGCGAGTGGTATCTGAAATTAATCGACTACCTGCGTGAAAATCGCGAGATTGTTGCTCGTCGTGTTGCGGAGATGCCTCACATTTCAATGCATCTGCCTGATGCTACTTATCTGGCCTGGATTCACACCGGTGAAACTATTGCTGGCATAAAACCCGCACCTTTTTTTGAGAAGTATGGCGTAGGCCTGGCTCCGGGGCTTGCTTTTGGCGATGATAATTACCTGCGCCTTAATTTTGCCTGCCCGAGGTCATTGTTGATTCAGGCCCTGGATCGTATGGAGGAGGCGTTAGCCCGGATGTCGTAAGTAGTTTCCCTGGTTGTGAAGTTGGTTCGGTATGATTTGACTGTAAATCTTTAATTTAGGGAGGGACTGATGACAACATTAAGCGAGAAGACCTGTATTCCCTGTAAAGGCGGAGTTCCGCCAATATCCCAATCAGCGATAGAACTGTTTCTTCGTGAGCTTCCCGAATGGCGAGTTGTTGACGATCACCATCTGGAGAAGCGATTTAAATTCAAGAATTTTCTCGATGCTCTTTCTTTTGTCAATGAGATTGGGGCGATCGCTGAAGAACAACAACATCACCCTAACATTTCATTTACCTGGGGGCAGGTAACAGTTCAGATCTGGACTCATAAAATCGACAACATGACTGAAAGCGACTTTATCCTTGCAGCTAGAATTGAGGAGATTGACAGTTTAGTCATTGCTGCGAAAACAGATGAATGATGATGCGCATAAAAGCAGCCGCGCTACCAGATGCGACTAAGGACCAATATACGGCTTTGTTTGGCGGTGTTATGGAACGGAAAAACTAAAGTGCAAGCAGTTGTTCGGATGCTAACCTTTATTAGTTTTTCTTTTGCAGGGCCCAAATGGCCCTGCATTTACTGCGCTTGATATTCTTAATAACGCGCAGGCATCCAGCTCACGCTGTCTGCATTTTGGATGTGCTTTTCAACATACCCAAAGGATGGGGTTTGCAGGAATGTCTGGGTTAAAGGAAAAGTTGGTTTAAGGTGTTTCCTATTTTTCATTGGCGGGTGATGACATGAAAAGTGAAATGAAACGGCTGCTTGAAGAAATCAAAGATGACGCGCGAAAAATGCGATGTTATCTGGGAAAGGATACGATTGATTCGCGTGTACTTGCCGCATTATCTCTGGTGCCCCGGCATCTCTTTGTTCCTGAAGATTCCCGTGACGAAGCGTACGCCGATAAAGCTTTGTCTATCGGAGCAGAGCAGACAATTTCTCAGCCATTCATCGTTGCGTTGATGACTGATTTGCTACAGACAAAACCGCAGGACCGGATACTTGAGATTGGCACAGGCTCCGGATATCAAGCAGCTGTGCTGTCCCATTTGGTTAAACGAGTATATTCGCTTGAAATTGTCGAGAGTCTTGCCATTGAGGCACATCGCAGGTTGGAGCGGCTTGGCTATTTAAATATTGAGACCTCTTGCGCAAATGGCTTTTATGGCTGGGCGGAACATGCACCCTACGATGGAATTATTGTTACCGCAGCAACGCCAGAGGTGCCTTCGGCATTGATTGAGCAGCTTAAGCCGGGTGGCTGCTTGGTGATTCCAGTTGGCGAGTCGCAGAAAGAATTTGGATGGCACGAGAGATTTGGATTTCAAGAGGGTTCTGGGGGACAGGAGCTTTGTGTGTTCAAAAAAGGCGATAACGGCGAGATCGAATCGCGCGATGTGTTGCCAGTTCGTTTTGTGCCATTTACCGGATTATCTTTTGATAATCATGGCATTTGAAATACTGATTTGCCTTTTAATGGCCGCAGTGGTTTTTATCGTATAGATGTAGTTGTGTTCTTCCTTGAATGGTTCTCAAATGGACTTCCACAAAGGGGCAGTATATTGGTCTTTGGTCGCATCCGCTGGCGCGGCTGCTTCAATATACCCCTCCCGCTCACGTTGGTAGCGACTGCGTCGGGAAATTCATACTGGGAGGGCTATATCTCTGATACTAAAGAGTTCAGACGATTTGTTACAGGCGGAAACCTTCACCAAGGTAATAACGGCGAGCTTTTTCTGAATTGGCAATTTCCTCTGGCGTACCTGATTCGACAATTTTGCCATCACTCAGAATATAAGCTTTTGTGCAGATGCCCAGTGTTTCGCGAACATTGTGGTCGGTGATGAGAACTCCTATTCCACGGCGCTGCAACTCACGGACGAGAACCTGAAGATCGCCTACAACTATCGGGTCAATCCCGGCAAAAGGTTCGTCAAGCAGCATAAACTTTGGCGAGCAGGCCAAAGCACGGGCAATCTCAACCCGTCTTCGTTCCCCGCCAGATAATGAATAAGCCATGCTTCGTCGGACTTTTTGTAGATTAAGCTCCTCAATCAGTTCTTCCATTCGTTTAATTTGGCGTTCTTCCTGTCCCGCATAGTCTGGCAACATTTGAAGAATCGCCAAAATATTGTTTTCAACGGTCATTTTACGGAACACAGATGCTTCCTGTGGTAGATAAGTCAGACCTTTGCGCGCTCGTTCATACATTGGCTCATGAGTGATATCTTCACCGGCCAAAAGGATAGCTCCGTTCTCAGGTCGGACAAGGCCAACGACCATATAAAAGGTTGTTGTTTTACCGGCACCATTGGGTCCGAGTAAGCCAACGATTTCACCAGGAGCAACCGAAATGTCGACACCGGCGACAACCTTTCTCCCTTTATAAGTCTTTTCAAGACCGCGAGCTTCCAGTACCGAGCTTGTTGGTATTGTCTGGCTTCCCATCATTTACCTCCTTCAAGCCCTTTTTTCTTTATATCTTCCATGCCAATAGATTGTCCCTCAGTTTGGACAACCTTTACTCTGACATTACCTTCGGCTTCACTCCGGTCTTCGTTGAGGAAAACTCGAATTACATCCGCAGTGAGAATATTTCCTTTGTTGTATACTTCAGGGCCTTCGGTGAGTGTGACAACAGAGTCTTTGACCTTATAGACGCCTCTTTGGGCTGCCGCTCTCAGGTTATCTCCTTTGCTGATAACCACATTTTTTTCACACACGACTTCGTCCATCTGATTTTTATCATCATAGGTGCCAGTAACTTTTTCCGCGGTGATCAGCATTTCACCCTGCGAGATCTTTACATCTCCCCGATAGGTAAATACCCGTCCTTCGGCATCCAGCTCAAGCGAGTTTGAATTGATATACAGCGGTTGACTGGAGTCGAACTTGTCTGCTCCAAGAGTCGAGGCAACGTTAGTTTTGGTTTCTTCCGCTTCAATCAACGAAGGGCCGTGGAAGACGCACAGCAGCAATGCAGCAAGAGCAAAAATTTTGAAAACTGTCATTTTAAGTTCATTCCTTAACAATATTCCCAACTGCCGAAAGTTTGTTGCTATCGAGTAATCCCTTGATAAACTTTGACCTGACGTTATGTTCAAGTCTGATATAGCGGTCATTTAGGTCGGCGATCATCCCCTTGCCTTGTATCAAGAATCCATTGCCGAAAATCTCAACATCAGAAACAGATCTTACTTCCTCAGCTTCTGCAATATAAACAGCAGAATCAGTCAGGACTGTTGTTCCATCCTCAAGCTTCACCTTAACATTTCCTGCAAGCTCAACCTTACTGATACTGCCGTCAATTATCACCAGGCGCGCTGAGTCCGAATTAAGGAATACCTTGCTGCCATCTTCGCGATAGACAATGAGATCCATCTCCGCAACATTTGTCACTCCTGTGGAAGAAAGGAATCGCGCTTCGGCTGCTTTCACTTCCCAGACAGGTGTGCCTGCTTTAGTTTCTACGCGATGGAAGTCCTGAATAGTTACCGCTGATTGATCCGCGGCACTTTGACTCTGCATGTCCGTTCCTGAAGACGAAAAAAGCGGACGCCGGCCAGAGGAACGTTGAACAAGAGAGCTTAAGAGGAAGATGGAAAACGTCATTCCGAGAAACAGGAAGACCCTCTGAGCGAAGATATGACGCGTGGCTGTGGTCATGGTTCCAGCGTGGCTATCCTCTGCAGGTTGCGCAGAAAGGATTCGAGGCTATCGATTGGCAACATATTTGGTCCATCAGATGGAGCTTGATCTGGATTTGAGTGAGCTTCGACAAAAATGCCATCTACGCCATATGCTACAGCCGCTCGTGCCAGAGGCTCGACAAATGAGCGGTTACCCCCAGACTTACCCCCAGCTCCACCCATAACCTGGACAGAATGTGTTGCGTCGTAAATAACAGGGAATCCACTACTAGCCATCATTGATAAACCGCGAAGATCCACGACAAGGTCGCGGTACCCGTGACATGTCCCTCGTTCACACAGCATAATATTTTCGTTGCCGGTGGAGGCGATTTTCTCTGCAACAAAATGCATGTCATCGGGATGGAGGAATTGGCCTTTTTTGACAAGAACTGCTTTGCCGGTACGCCCGGCAGCAATCAGCAGGCTTGTCTGTCGGCAAAGAAACGCGGGTATCTGAACTACATCAACAACACTGCCAGCCAGTATTACATCTTCAACATCATGAACATCAGTAACAATCGGCAATCCGAACTCCTGCCGGATCTCACCGAGAATTTTCAGTCCCTCATCAATTCCCGGGCCACGGAAACCGGAGAGAGAAGTGCGGTTTGCCTTGTCATATGACGCTTTGAAAATAAGTGGGAAATTCAGGCGCTGGCATATTCGGGAGATCTTTTCGGCTTCTCGTAGCACATGCTCACGGGACTCAATTACGCAGGGGCCACAAAATAATACGAGACCACTCCCCACGTTCGGACCACTCTCCCCACCAATTCTGAAAGTTCGTTTCATTTATTTTACCTTCAGGCGTTGGCGCACTCACTTTGGCAGGCGGTCACGACCTGGCCCCTGTTTTTCAGTGAGGCCGCAACAAAATGTACAAAAAGCGGGTGCGGGCTAAGTGGTCTTGATTTGAATTCCGGGTGAAATTGCACACCCACAAACCAAGGGTGTTCTGCGACTTCAACCATTTCAACCAGATTGCCATCTGGAGAAAGACCGGCCAGAGTCAGCCCCTTGCTCTCCAAACTTTCGCGATAACTGTTATTGCATTCCCATCGGTGACGATGTCGTTCCGAGATCTCGGTTTTGCCGTATATCTTCTCGGCCAGAGTTCCGCTGCGAATTTTGCAGGGATAAGCACCCAGGCGCATAGTTGCCCCCATGTCCTTTACTCCCTTCTGATTTTCCATCAGGTTAATAACCGGGTCAGGAGTTTCAGGAACAAACTCTGAGCTGGCAGCTGCTTTCAACCCCAGGACGTTACGCGAGTACTCAACAACAGCCATTTGCAGGCCAAGGCAGATTCCCAGGAATGGAACTTGTTCTTCGCGGGCATATTGAATGGCTCTGATTTTTCCTTCACTCCCTCGCTTGCCGAAGCCACCAGGGACAAGGATACCATCGACCGAACGCAGCTCGTCGGTAACTCCACGATTCTCTATGTCCTCGGCATCGATATATTTTATTTTAACGCGGACATCATTCGGGACACCGCCGTGAACCAAGGCCTCATTCAGGCTTTTGTATGATTCTGTCAGGTCGACGTATTTACCGACCATGCCGATTGTGACTTCTCCGTTTTTAGGTTGAGCGATCACATTAACTACGCGCTTCCAGGGTTGAAGATTTGGAGTTCCTGTCCAGATGTTGAGCTTTTCACAAACACGGGCATCAAGCCCTTCTTCGTGCAGAACGAGAGGCAGCTCGTAAATATTGCTGACATCCCGAGCCGTGACAACGCAGGACTTATCAACGTTACAGAAGAGCGCAATCTTCTTTTTCGATGCATCGTCTACCGGTTGTTCCGTTCTGAGAATGATAATATCCGGCTGGATTCCGACATGCCGCAATTCACCAACGCTATGCTGGGTTGGTTTTGTTTTTAACTCACCAGCCGCGGCGATAAAAGGCACAAGTGTAAGATGAATATAAAGAACGTTCTCCCGACCAACATCGCTGGGGAATTGACGAATAGCTTCGAGGAACGGCAGGCCTTCAATATCCCCAACTGTTCCACCAATTTCACCAATGCAGATATCGAACCCTTTTCCAGCTTCCAGAATTCGGCGTTTGATTTCATCGGTGACATGGGGAATGACCTGTACTGTGCCACCCAGGTAGTCACCATGTCGCTCATTCTTCAGTACTTGATCGTAGACCTGACCGGCGGTGAAATTATTTCGCCGTTTCATCACGCCCGACAGAAAGCGCTCATAGTGTCCCAGATCGAGGTCCGTTTCGGCACCGTCTTCGGTGACAAAAACCTCTCCATGTTGAAAAGGGCTCATTGTACCGGGATCTACATTCAGATAGGGGTCCACTTTACAAATCGTGACCCGAAGGCCCCGACTTTCCAGCATCGCCCCAAGCGAGGCGCAGCTCAGTCCCTTTCCCAGAGAGGAAACTACCCCTCCAGTGACAAAAATATACTTAGTGGGTCGAGAATTCATGAAACAATCCGGACATTTGAGTGCTAATATTACGACTCAGGATCTCGTGTTTTAACGGTAGATGCTTCTCCTGGGCGGGGAAGAAACCACTTAAAGATAATGCTCATTAAGCATAATATCTGTGCCGATCTCCGTTTTTATGAAAAATCCAAGCTGGAATAATCTCTTAACAAAAAAAGATTGTTCTGCCCACCGCTCCCGTGCTGAAATATCGCTCAAACCATCAGGACAAATAATTCAATCAGAGGCGGCAATGAACGACCAGCAGGCAAAAAAGAATTCTGGATGCAGGAAAGGCTGTGGCTGTCTGATTATTGTAATCATAGTAAT
The DNA here is from genome assembly GCA_028689495.1 of bacterium. Taxonomy (GTDB): domain Bacteria; phylum Bdellovibrionota_C; class UBA2361; order SZUA-149; family JAQTWB01; genus JAQTWB01. The sequence goes on from JAQTWB010000011.1 coordinate 44,285, forward strand.
ATTCCTCGGAATCCTCGGTCTGGCGTTTCTTGTCTACCGGGAAGTTAAAAATAATCTGAGTCCTTACATTGAACCATCCCCTCGAGTCTCGATTGTCAAACAGCTTGATGAGGATGCAGCTGAACGTCTGAAGCACAAAATTGCTAAAATCAGTGGGCAGCTGGCAGGCAGTTCCTGTTGGGCTTTCCCGGAAGAAGAACAGTTGACGCCTCTGCAGCCTACCCTGCAGGATTTGAATAATCCTGAGCTTGTGGCGATGAACAGCGAGGAAGTTACTTCATTGATAAATCAGTTGTTAATGGATTCTTATTTTCCAACCACAATTGAAATCACTCTTGAAGGCAATCGGGCAAAGATCGCGGGCTCTCTCCTTACTTTCGGGCAATACGTGAACTTCACTAGCGAAGCTCAAATATTTTTCACGGATGGTCAGTGGTATTTTATTCCTGACAACCTGTTCCTGGCCAATGAAGACTTGATGAAGAAGAAAGAAATGCAGGAACAAAATCCCATTGAAAGCATTATGCAGAAAATGCACTTTAATGCAGACATTCGGGCGCGAATGTCTCATTTCTGCCCAAAGCAGGTCTTTGTCGATGAAGGAATGTTATATTTTGACCTGCGAGAAGCAAACGCTGACAGGGGAAAAGACATTCATGTCAAGAGTTCAGACCCAGGCACCGTTCCTGATTAAGGGCACTTTTGTGCCATCAGAGCACTCAGCCACAACGTTGACATGTTCGGACGAGATCATCATATCGGTATGCACACTGCTTTCATTGCAACCGATATTGGCCAGTTCTTCCGCTGTCATTGTCGCGCCGCCGTTAATGCAGAATTTATAGGCTGAACCAACTGCGATATGGCAAGCGGCGTTTTCATCAAACAGTATTTCCTGAAACACTAATCCACTCTGATATATCGGCGAATCTACTCCAACCAGAGCGACTTCTCCAAGTCGTTTGGCGCCATAGTCACTTGAGATATATTCGGCAAATGTTTCGAGGCCAGCAGAGGCCGTGTAATCGACGATTTCTCCATCTTTGAATGTCATACAGAGATCGCGAATCAAGACACCGTTGATAAAGAACGGTCTTGTTGCGGCAACGGTGCCTGCAGTTAGGCGCGCATCAGGCGTAGTGAAGACTTCTTCGGTTGGCACGTTAGGTTCGAATTCCACCCCACGTGGGCTCAAGTCTCCGCCCCCTTTAAAAATGGCTCGTGGGGAAAGACCAACATGCAGGTCAGTGCCGGGCCCGGTGAAATGTAAATTACGTATTTTCATTGCTGTTAAATTCTGGCCTCGCTGTTGCAGTACTTTGTTGTGTTCACGCCACAATTCAAGACAATTTTCCTTATCAGCACGGCAGGCTTTCAGAATTGCTTGCCACAGCAATTTTTCTGCCTCCTTATCATTTTTGGCTTCAGGAAATACTTTTTTCCCCCAAGCTGGAGTAGCCGCAGCGGCAACTGTCCAGTGTACGCCACTCTTGCCAATACCGTCATCGTAAAACTTTTTTACAGCGTTGTATCGGGCAAGTCGGACGACATTAACTTTTCGTGGCAACAAACCTTGGAAAATATCCGGGTCTTCACTTCCAATAATTTTTAAATTTGCGGCAACCGTATCTACCAGATCATCGTATTTATTGGTCACATAAGGAGGGACATAGGTGAGATCTTCTTCTGTTGAACTTTCAATGCGGATGCGGCCAATCCGCGGGTCCAGTAGTTCAAGATCTACATGTTTCGCCCCTAAGTCGTAGGCTTTTTGCGCAACTAATACGGCAAAATCACGATGGCAGGCTTCGGTGGAAATATTAACTATTTGCCCTTTCTGTACATTCAATCCATGAACAACCAGTAATTCAGCGTAACGTGACAATTGCTGATGAAAAGTCATATTTTCCTTTACGTTCTCTATGTGCACGCTCTATACGCACCTATTGTTTATGTGAGCTAACTAGCCAGCCAATGGCTTAGCGCTTTAAGTCCGCCCGTGCCGACTTTATGCGCTGTATCTTCAATATGAAAAGTTGTTTCTGCCCCGAGGGACTGCAACCTTTTAGCACATCTCTCCGCCTTTTCGAGAGGGATTATTTTATCCTTGCTGCCATGGGCAAAGAAATATTTAGGTAACGACGGTAAAGTTGGAGCGCGATGACTGGCAGGTGTCGTTTCTCCGTCTCCTGTTTGCCGAACGTTCTTTGCGACCTCCTCTTCCATTCTTAGACTTACTCCAGGCACAAAACCAGCTAGTAAGGCAACTCGAGAAAAGAGGAGCCGATTTTTTATGCTGAGGCCACTGATTGCTCCCGCTCCCTGGCTGAATCCCACGCCAAATAACGAGCACGGTTCAAGAGAAAATAGGCGGCAAGTTCGAAATATGAAGCTATCAAGATAATCCAGTCCAGCGAGCAACAATTTTTCTGAACTTTGTACATCTGCGGTTCCTGAAGCGCTCAGCTCAACTGGCCACCACGAATATCCACCAATCGGATCGGATAACGGAGCTTGAGGAGCTATAATTGCTTTTGGTTGCAGTCCCCGCAAAGCCCGGGAGAAGGTCCACATAGCTCCGTGATTTCCTGCCCTGCCGTGGACCATAAATATGACAGGTCCCGAACTCTTGTTGTTCAAATAATAACGAAACTTCAATCCGGCGGCTGCCTCCTGTTCCGGTGATGCCTCGACAGAGTCAATCATCAATTTAATCCTTGAAATGAGAATTGAGGAGATTTACGATTCTCACAATAATATGGAGCTCATAACACTCCAACAAAACACAAGAATGCAAAAAAATAAATTGCTGAAAGTCCTGCAAATTTATTCCGGTAACACTTGACCTGCCCTCGGCAATCTACTAGTTATCACGGCCCAAACCGAAGCGTCCCCATCGTCTAGGGGCCCAGGACACCGCCCTTTCACGGCGGCGACGGGGGTTCAAATCCCCCTGGGGACGCCAATTTTTTCAAGCACTTAGATTCCCCATAAATTGCTAAGAAAGGGATGGAGATAAAATGGAGATAAAATTCTCCTGAAGCCCCTTTTTTGCCCCAGGCCGTAGCAAGACATTTCGGGCTCTCTCACCACTCCTGGAATGAGTATTCTAGGAAAAATTTTAAATTTTTTACTCTCCTCTCATCTGCCTTTACCCGCCCTGAGAACATTGTTGTAGTAGTAAGCTGCCTGAATACTTTTTTGGTCAGGCCATCAGCAAAAATGACGGTAGAACTGGTTGTTTGCGCACCAGATATGAATGTCCCTGGCTATCTGGGATTCGAAATGCCCGTAAAGCATATTTGAAGCAGTATCCCCCGGTGCAACAAATGCCGGCAGAAAACTTAATTGCCGATATGAGAAAGTAATACATTCCGCCCGCTCAGAGAGATTAGCACCCACCAGAAGTGCGCCATTTAGAAGAGACCATCTGAAGCCCGTTATTTTGTCGCCTGGGCTTTTCTGGCTAAGTTCTGGCCTACATCATTGCCTTGCCCGTGTTTGAAAATATGGGGCAATTTACCCCAGCTGTGGTCATCTGCCCCAGGTAGGCGGGCGAAATACTCCCTAAGTAGCCGAAACCCTGTAACCCCGTTTTGGTACAGCGCTTGCCAGCTATATGGCTCAACCTAAAACACAGGAGGACGATATGAGCGCTACTGCAATCAATAATCTGATGGGCGGTTTTTTGAACTTCAAAGACGTACAAAAACTTACGGGCCTGTCTCGGGCAACAATCTATCGGCAAATTAATGCCGGAACATTCCCAAAGCCAAGACAACTGACTCATAGTAGAGTTGGCTTTCTGGCGTCCGAGCTTGAAGGCTGGATGACCACCAGAGTCGGAGTGCCTTGGGGAGCAGCGCAAAATGAAAATTAGTATCACTGGAGACTCGAGAACTTTTGCAGGAAAATTTTTTCAATTGCCGGGAATAAAAAGTTCAGAGGTTGTGAAAATTTCTACAAAAGTAACAGCAGTGTTTGCCATGTTGTTTTTCACTAACGTGGCAAGTGCTGACTCCGGAAAAGTTGTCGGGGTCTCTGACGGCGACACAATCACGGTCATGCACTCGGGAATTCCAGAAAGAATTCGTCTTTTTGGCATTGATTGTCCAGAAAAGAATCAAGCCTTTGGAGAGCGCGCCAAAAAGGAAACATCAAATCTGGTTTTTGGAAAAACTGTCCAGGTAACTTCTTTTTCAAAGGACAAATACGGGCGCACTATTGGCGAAGTATTGTTTGAAAACACTCAAAGCCTAAACAAACTCCTTGTCTCAAATGGCTACTGTTGGTGGTATGAGAAATACGCTCCGAAAAACGCTGAACTAAACCACCTTCAACAACAAGCACGCGCAAAAAAGCTTGGCCTCTGGCATGACAAGAATCCAATACCACCCTGGGAATTTCGTGCGGGTAGCACCGGCTGGCAAAAGAACTTTATATGGGATTCGAACAGATTAATCCGAGCAGTGAAAGTATATATGTAAGCGGTCAAAATACGGCGCTCTGTTCCTCTTGCTCGAAGTCTGGCGAGAATCCCCCCTTTAACCTGAAAGGAGGGAACCATGACAAGAAGCAAACAGGAATGGGGTGCCGAAGCTTTCAGGATTATGCACCTTGTTGATGTTCTGCCGCGAATCGATACTCATCCCGTCATGGAGGATCATCTGCTCATGCCAAAGCACTGGAAGGTTCGTTTTGACCGGGACGGCAAGAACGCTTCATAGAAACCGCTTACGTTGTCCCTCTCATGAGCCAATTAGACCTTCCAATCGGCTCATGTTTTTCTTGCTGATGAGCCGATTGGCGGCTATAATCGGCTCATGAAATACAACTGGCAACAAAACGACTGGCTCCAATTTAGCTACAATCTCGGTGATTTTAGTGAGTTACTTGAACGGCTTAACACCTTACCACATCACCTGGCTGGAATTTTGCGGGCTCTTCCCGAGGATGTAGCGACTGAAACAACAGTTGATTTTCTTGTTTCTGAAGCCATCAAAACATCGGAGATTGAAGGGGAGTATTTAAGTCGCGAAGATGTGCGTTCTTCCATTTGCGCAAATCTGGGTATTTTTAATGACTCATACATTGCTGGTGACCCACGAGCCAAGGGAATAGCGGACCTGATGACTTCTGTTCGTACGACCTTTGCGCAACCATTAAGCGAGCAGATGCTATTTGATTGGCACACACAGTTAATGCTCGGTGTGAGTCATATCAATAAAGGCAAATGGCGCTCTAACCCGGAGCCAATGCGTGTAATCTCGGGACCCATAGGCAAGTGGAAAACCCACTTCGAGGCTCCGCCCTCCATAAGAGTTCCTGATGAGATGCAATCTTTCATTGACTGGTTTAATCAAACTGCCCCAGGAGGAAGCAGAGAAATTAAATCCGCTGCCGTTCGGGCTGCAATCGCCCATCTTCATTTTGAAAGTATTCACCCATTTGAAGATGGAAACGGGCGGATAGGAAGAGCACTAGCTGAAAAAGTGTTGTTTCAAGGATTCGGTGCCCCGATATTAGTTAGTCTTTCGCAAACTATAGAAGCCGGGAAAAAAGATTACTACTCAGCACTAAAAAGTGCTCAAACTGCAAACGAAATTACTTCCTGGATTGGCTATTTCCTAGAAACTGTTTTTAAAGCTCACCAACAAGCAGAACAACGAATAGACTTCGTTATTCGAAAGACGCATTACCTCGATAAATATCGAGATTCCCTAAGTGAACGACAGCTAAAAGTCATTATGCGTATCATGCAAGAAGGCCCAGAAGGTTTCACTGGCGGGATGACTGCAAAAAAATACTGCTCACTTACTAGCGTATCAAAGGCAACCGCCACCAGAGATTTGCAGCAACTAGAAAATATTGGCGCACTGAAAAAACTTGGGCAAGGCCGCACGACAAGCTATGTCCTACCTTGGCTATAAATCCACCGCCCTTAGAAGTGTCGGTGAGAGGTGAGTGATGGGGGAATATCGCTCTTTTCTTGGAAGAGTCGGGAGCCCCGACCGGCAGGGCCGCCCATACACCCCGCAAAAGAGCTTTAATAGAAGACTTGGAATTGCAGAAAACCGAATGATTGATATCCCAGCCAGATTTTTTGATGTTTATTACGATGGACGTTGTTACCCTGGTGCGAAGGGCGTTGTCGGTATTAATAATGGCGCAAACTGCCAACAATTTGCTTATGAGCTTATGCGGCACTTTGGCTACAACTTGCCAAATTTCCGCTCAAGCGATCTGTGGCAGGATACGGTTCACACGAGTTTTGTGACCACCTTTGAGCCACTTGATTTGTTGCTTCTTAACGATACACCAATCGCATACGGCGCTCACGTTGCAGTCTATCTCGGAAGCGGAACCGTTATTCATCTCTCTAAGAAAATTGGTAAACCTGAGGTAATTTCTCTGTCTGCTTTACAGACTCGCCCGGAGTATCAAACTCTTATTGGTGGTAAGAGACCCATCATGGCATTTCTCGGAGCCTCAGAGGGTTAAGAATCACCCCAATGCATTTGAGCTTCGTTGGCAGAGTAAGAGACATGGAATTTGATATCATCGGTCATGGCCCGTATGTGATGTTTGCACCTGTTGATGAAGTAAAGTGTATAACGTTCGGCAAAACACCAAGAGAACAATACCGCCTGGCAAACGATGAAGTTGTGAGCTGGAGTAAAGAGCGTTCCGTAGTTTTATGCTTACTCCCAACGCTTGAGCCCGAGTTTGATAAAAGTGAGGTAAGTCAGCCACAGGGACGTTTTGTTGTATGTAATAGCGATACAAGCCAGCCGACGGTGAACTTCAGTATTCAACTTGACGAGCGAGTCCTTAAGAATGTGTGGGACACATCTCTGAAGCTGATAGATACGGATATGTCAATTTTGGTAAATGCGGTTCTAACGTTTAGTGATTTATCGGAGGAAGGTCCTGTCGATAATGACCTTCGGTGTGCAACTATGGACTTCCTTAGGCACAACACGCTTTACCTCAGACAAGTAGAAATCGCGTTTTCAAGGTTACCGTAACTAATCTATATCGATTGAAACTCTGTCGAATTTTGCTGGTAATATCTCAATCGAAACGGCGATTCACTCAAATGACGATTGCAAATTTTTTGGAACCAAATTTTTCATAAACCTGCTATAAGAAACAGCGACATTAGCTTACCTTTGTCAAAAGAGAATATACATCGATATCTTTGCTCTAACAGAAGGAGAAATTCCATGAGAAGCAATCCTGTTGGTTGGTTTGAAATTTATGTTCAGGACATGCCGCGTGCGAAGGCTTTTTACGAGGCAGTTTTTGATGGAGAACTCACTGCATTGATGAATCCTGATTCTGATAACTTGCCCGGCATGGAGATGTGGGCATTTCCTTCATCCAGGGAGAGTTACGGAGCCCCGGGTGCACTAGTTCGTATGAATGGTTGTCCGTCTGGGGGAAGCACGTTGGTCTATTTCTCCTGCGAGGACTGCTCGATCGAGGCTGCACGTGCTGCATCGCACGGCGGAAAAGTCTTTAAGGAAAAGATGGCCATTGGCCAGTATGGCTTTATTGCCCTGGTTGAAGATACCGAAGGCAACATGATTGGCCTTCACTCGTTGAAATGAAGAAGTGCACGACTCGTCCAGTGGACGAGTTCGTGCATTTTGACGATACACCGTTTTCTTTGGCAGTTATTCACACACCGAGTTGAGCATCTTTTCTATTTCGTCAATGCACGAAGCCAGATTTTCGCACCTGTGTCCCCCTGTCTTTAGGGTAATTATGTGTGCTCGCCCCTTGTACTTGTTTATAGCGTACTGAGGATCCAGAACGTTATCATCCTCGTTGATAATCAAGTGAATGTATAAATCCAGTGGGTCGGTATCGTCATCGTTATAGAACCTCAGGGAAGGATTAATCATGATAACGTCGGCCATTAACTTTCTACCAAGATATCGCGCCCAGTACCCACCCAATGAAGTGCCAATTACAGCCTCGACCTCTTTCCAATCAATGGGAAGTGCGTCCAGGTGCTTTATTATTTCTTCTCTGGATGACTCGCTTGGGTAGTCGACCGGGATAATATCATACTGTCCCAGGTATTTTTGTATGGTCTGGCAAGTGCGGGAATCTTTCGAATTGCCTTTGTGCCCGTGTAATACAAGAACGCTCATATTCTCTCCTTTTCTACTTTTTACACCACGTCAACCTGCCAGTGCGGGGAGCGGGTTCATTAATGAATGACAATCCCCACTTTGGTGTGTTCCTTTTTGGCCCATCTATCTGTAAAGTATAGGTCCTAGACGTATTTGTGAAACAGATAAGGGCAATAATGAAAATCGACTATAGCTATATAGCAGAGCCTGAGCAGCTGATTGCCTTCCTGGCGGTTGCAAAATATGGAAGTTTTTCCAAGGCTGCGGAAAGAGTAATGAGGAGTCAATCGACAATCAGTAATGCCGTTGCTACCCTTGAAGTAAAGTTAGGAGTCATGCTTTTTGAGAGAGCAGGAAAGCGACCACCAAGGCTCACGAAAGAAGGGGAGGAGTTTCAAAGACTCGCAGCCCCTATTGTAGGAGCCCTGATTTCTCTTGAAACAGACTTTCTTGATGCCGTTGAAGGCGCACCTCCAAGGCTTTCAATTGCAACCCATAGTTCGGTGGTCATGCACATCCTCCCGATTCCAATCGCCAAGTTCAGAAAGGCTCAGCCAACTGCCGAAATATCTGTCGTTTCAAAGTCCAGAGAAGAAATACTGGCCCTTGTTCGTTCAACTGAGGTCGATCTCGGCATCACGTCACTTCGCTCAGTTCCACAGGATCTGTGCTACAAAGTATTTGCCAAATATCCTCGCGAGCTGGTGGCTCCAAAAAGACATCCGCTTTTAAGCAAGAAAATCCTTACTCTAAAGGATTTCTGTCAATATCCGATAATCATCCGCCCTCGTGGAAGTGCCACGCGCGATCACTTTGATGCAGTTATGGCAAAGGCAGGTCTTAACTACCACGTGTCTCTGGAAGTCACCGGAAAAGATGCAACACTCGAATATGTCCGCCAGGGAGAAGGTATCGCCTTGGTCAATAACTATAAAGGCGAGCATTCCTATCGCAACAACCTCTGTAGTCGCGACGTTAGCAAGCTCTTCGGCTATTCCGAGCGAGGCTTCGTCTGGCTTAACGGCAGAGCGATTAAAGATGTCGTATCGCAGTTCATGAGTGTGATTATGACTTAGACGGGGGAAGATCAGTCTATTAGCTGGAATAGGCGGTAGAGGGAGGACCTGATGAGGATGGCCTGCCATTGAGGTATTGAGCTACGGGAAAGAGTTTTTTGGGGTCATTTGAACGTAAATTGGATAATAATATCACAGTCTGGTTTACAGGTGTTGTTATTACAAATCGACGTTTGTGATAGGAGGGAGAATGGAGTGCTTGGCTTGCAGTAGGATTGACATGATTCGTGCCAATCGGAACGATTTTTTTCTTGCTGAGTTAAGAGAATCCTATGTGGTTCTGGCGGCTAATCAACGTTACTATGGATACTCTATTTTGCTTTTAAAAGAACATTACGAGCATCTGCACATGTTGCCCCGCGAGTGACAAGCCCTGCTGTATGATGATGTGGTAGATACAGCTTCTGTTGTTCGCAGTGTTTTCAATCCGGTGAGGGTCAATTACGAATGCTTGGGAAATACGATGTCCCACGTTCATTGGCATGTTATTCCACGCTATGAATGGGATCCGCAGCCTCAAAGTCCAATCTGGGTAAGACCAAAAGAGGAAAGAAATACTGGCGTAGAACAAAAACGTCTTGAACAGCTAACAAACCAACTAAAAGCAGGGTTTAATGAGTTGTCATCGAAGGCGACATAATTTTTTATGTTTTTACCAAGTCGATCTGAAATTGCCTGCCGGAATCGGTGGGCGAAGGAGGAATCTTTGCTGTATTTTGCCTCACCTTTAAGACTGTGAACTTGCAAGAGCGGAATATATAATTTTTATGGCTTCTCAAAACAGTCCCAATCTGCCGCGATTGGTATGCTCATGGCTACGCCATGAGCAAGCATGCAGAGGTCGCTTGAGAAGTTGTTACGAATTATGAAAAGAAAAACAGCTCTACCCCTAACATTGAACTTGGTCTCAACATTTTGGGCTTGCCAGCCCCGATTACTATACACAGAGTTATTTGGTTGCCAAAAATGGAGGTGGATAAATGAGCAATTCCGATCAATCGCTTAATGTAACTGGAGGAGTTGTCAGGATTGCCAATGAATCAGATGCTTCACAACTAATGAAACTCTATAGGGAACTAAATCCCGACGACCCTGTCATCCCACTAGCGACCTTTACTGAACATTTGAAATCTATCGTCACTTCCAAAAACAATATTGTTTTTGTGCTAGAGGTTGGTGGTAACTTGGTTTCTTCTTGCTATCTGAATGTTATTCCCAATCTAAGTCGTAACTTGGCTTCGTATGCTACTTTAGAGAATGTTGTTACCCATGAACCTTTCCGGAGACGATCCTACGGAACAACAGTCGTAAAATATGCACTGGACACAGCTTGGGCAAGGGGATGCTATAAGGTTATGCTCCAAACAGGATCTAAAAACCAATCAAAACACCTTTTCTACCAAAAATGCGGATTTAAACAGGGAGAAAAGCTTGGATTTATCGCCAAAAACGATCCTGGCCAAGCGGCCTGACAGTGGAATGGTAAGCGCGGCAAGAGCGGTGTCGTGACTCAGGTGAACTACGTGCATTATTGAGCAGTGTGGCAGATTGCTCTGTTCTGGATCGCCGATGAATGGGTGGCCAGCTTTCACCAGTTCTCTGAATAGCGATATCAATCATTTATATGATTTATATCGTTGTTGATGATTTATTTGTGTTTCTGCACATGGCGAAGCCATGAACCGAATTGAGCGAGTGGGGTATCGGTCACCGATTGCAGCGCGTCCTTTACAGGCTCCGGAACGGTTTCGATTCTAGTTCTTTCCGTCAATGTGGGCTCGCTTGCTGATTTTTCCACTAGCGCCGCAAACGGTTTCCTGCCGGGCTCTCTTCCGGGCTTGGTTCACTACAGCGGCCATTGACAGCAATTGTTTCTGGACCGGGGCATAGGCTTCATAAGGCGCGGTGAGCAGAATCTTTTCCAGCGTTTCGCGCGGACTGTGGCAGGCAATGGTTAGCAAATAGCCCCGTAATTCCTGACAGACGTCGTTGGCGATGCGGACGTGACAGTTTAGCAATAGCGAGCAGTGGGCATGATAAAAAACAAGCGTCCGGATCGTGGAGAGTTCCTGACCGAAAAGTTTTGTATTGGTGTCTGAAATTAGATCAGATTAATGAGTTTGGCCGCGACCCTTTCCCCCAGGGTAAATTCTTCTCCCACGCCGTAAAGCTAGAAAAGTCGGTATCCCCGAGCCTCCTCCATTCAATAGGTGCAGCGTTCGCTAGTGCCATTGACCGGTCTCAATGGACTCTCACCGCTGGGCTGGAAATGCCCGACTGCAGTAACCAGCAATTAAATACTTATGTGCAGAGTAACCGTAGCCTCAGGCTATTTTCTGAATTTATGTCTGAATCTGGTTCTGAAAATAAGGCAAGAAAGTGATTGGCGTGTTCAGCGGTAAGTTGCCCTACGTGACGAAGGCAAAGCAGTTAGCCTGAGATCGGTATGACCGGCTGAATATATGGGTAGAGGACTGTAAGTGGTTTCCGTGTTGGCATCCTTCTTTTTTGAGACTGAGGGATGTCAACAATAGGAGTAGGTTATGGAAATCGAGGTTATTTCGCCACGTAGTGGCATGTCATATTTTTTTACAAAAGCTGAGGAACTTCAACTAATGCAGATTCAAGGATTTATTCGTAATGCGTGGAGTAATCTATATCGCGGACATTTTTCTGAGTCACTTATTCGGGAAAAACTATATCCCAAAATAGCACTAGACAATTTGCATATGTGGGTTAGAGCAGACGAAATCGATCTTTGTGTTTTAACTCATGCACAAGCAAATACAATTGACGGGGTCGTGTGCTTAGTCCCTAGCGAAATAGAGGGCGCAAGGAAAATTCAGTATTTCTATCTTGCAGAGCATATACAAGGTGAAGGTGTTGGGTCGCGTATTATGGAAATCGTTGTCGAGGTTCTCTGCTTCCAAAATTCAATCACATTGGAGGTTTTTAGTGAGAATCACAAAGCTTTTTGTTTCTATCAAAAACACTTGTTTCGAGACTTATATCTGCGCGAAATAGAAGCTGAAGGAAAGCGCCTGACATGGAAGGGGATGATTCGTCAAAGCTAACGCAATGGTCGCTACTGTTAAATTGGTTGACCACTGTTTATGTTTACACAATGAGGTAATACCAATGAGTGAAGTAATTACATTTGAACGAAAGAAGGGCCCCACTTGTATCGGGTTGTACGACACAGGTATGGGTGGTGTTACGATATTCGAACATCTCTCTGAAAAGTTTCCCGATGCGAGGTTTGTTTGCATCGCCGATAGCCAATATTTTAAGCATGGGTCAAGAGATTTTGTTGCGATAAGGAAAAGAGCGGTCTATGCCATTCAGTGGCTGATTAATAGTGGAGCAAATGCAATTGTTGTTGCCTGCAATACTGTTTACCTGGCCATTGAGGGTATCGTTGATTCATTCAGGGTCCCTATTATTGGCCCTGTTCATCCCGTGATAAAAGATGCTTTACGGGTATCAACTAGTCGTCGTATTGGTGTTGTGGCCACTGACCTCACTGCGCAATCAAAGCGTTATACTGCTTTGATACATCAGTGTGACTCAGGGGCTGTAGTTTTTGAAAAAGGGTGTTCTGATTGGGTTTATTTTATTGAAGCTGGGGCAATTAACTCTGATGGAATGATTGAAAGCGTCAAACGCGTTGTGGAGGAGTTAAAGAACAATGAGATTGACACCCTGATTTTGGGCTGTACTCATTTTCCACTTGTAAAAAGGTTGGTCATTGAGCAATGGAGCGGACCGATCAGCATAGTTGATAGTGCCACCGGTATAGAGCAATGGCTCCATGAGTCTAATATTTGTAGTTCTCGCTTTGGGGCTAATGCTTCTGAGCTTTCGAGTTGTTATTGGGTGACAGAACAGCCTAAGGCTTTTCAGAGAATGGTTCGAGTGACAATGGGCCTAGAATTACCAGTTCGTACGCTTCGGTTGGCGGGAATGGATTCTAGGGACAGTCTAGCGCTGGCATAGCGCTTGGTTTGTAAGTGACATAGAGGTTGCCGATAGGTATAAATCTATTGTTGATTTGCATGAAAGCGGCAACATATCGTTGCCGCTTTTCATGCTTTCCGTTTGTTGAAGATTAAGAGCCATGAATGTTTTAATTACAAATGCATTATTGATTGACGGGACAGGTGCGTCCGGAACGAATTCCGATATACTTTTTGCACCCCAGTCTGAGGGTGGTCTGATACGGGATATCGCACCTGCGAACAGTATTCCAATCACAGCCGACT
>JAQTWB010000071.1 GCA_028689495.1 bacterium
CGAGGTCACTGCATCCACACGCACATCGGAAAAAGTCACATCATGAAGAGCAACAACGAATGTATGACTGACATTCCCGGTAACCCAACCTGTTTGAGTTTCTGGATAAAAAATTGTTCGGTCTCGGCTGGCAGTAAGTGCATACTGCGTTCCTACCGGCACATTTGTAAAACTGAATACTCCTGAGCTATCAGTCGTTCGATTCCCCAAGGGGCCACCGTCAATATTTATCCCGGAAAGAGGCGTCAGGCCATCAAGCACTACCCCGGAAATCGAATATTTTGCTGTCGAGGTCGCCGCGGTGAAATTGGCAGTTGCGTTGTCGTTCAAAATTCCAGTTGAGTACGTTGGGCTGAAGGAGTAACCCAACTTGGCCGGTTTAATCTGATAACTGGTAGCAAGTGGCACATACTTAAATTGATAGTGGCCTCCGGCGTCAGTTGTTTGTGTGCCGAGCTGCATACCATCAACCGTAACTCCAGCAAGCGGTGTTCCGGCAGCGGTAACTGTGCCACTGATTGTTCTCGTTTCAAGTTTAATCTTCCAGACAGTTGCCTGCACAAAAACAGGACCTTTACTCTCACCTGTAACATAAACGTCATTCTGGGAATTTATAAATATTCCCTTGCCAATATCATCACCGCTCCCGCCAGCAGCATTATCATGGCAATAAATTCCACCTCCAGCAAAATTGACATCGAGGTTACCATCGGCGTCAAGTCTGACAACACACATGTCGCGGTTGCCAGAAAGGTTGCTAGACTGCCCGGCAAGCCAGATATTACCTACCGAATCAAGCTGCAGATCATGAAAGGCATCTGTCTCACTTCCCCCCGCCATGTTTGAAAAAGACACATGTCCGCCAGACTGCCACGACGTATCCAGTGTCCCGTTGGCCCCGAGAACTTTCCAAACTGTCGCATCATTATCAACACCATTACTGCTATAACCTGCGACAAAAATATCCCCTGCGCTGTTAATAACCAGACCTTCTGCCAGATCATCCACCCCGGCAACACCGGCGCCACCGTCAAGCACCAGGTAACCTGTTCCATTAAAACTTGTATCAAGAGTCCCATCGGCCAGATATCGCCAAACAATAACGTCCCTGTCACCCGCCCCGGGATTCCCCTGACCTGCAACAAGCACACGTCCCAAACTATCGACAACTACATCACTTCCGCGATTAGTCGGGATAGTTGCAAATGAGACTTTACCCGTTACGTTAAAGCTTAGATCGGGACTGCCGTTGGATGCCAGCTTGGAGACGGTCATGTAGTTATGATACTGCCCACCAGTGATATAATAACCACCATTCACAGTGTCTTCGACTGCCCGAACTGCTTCAACCTCAATCCCGGAAAAATTGTTGTAGCCTACACCGCCCGAACCGAAAGTATTGTCATAATTTCCATTACTCAGATACCCCCACATGGTTGGGTCATCGCGAGAGCCCCACTCCCTGTAACCCGAAAGTAATATGCGGCCGCTCTGATCGACAAAAATATCATGCCCGTGGGCGAAATTACCAAATTCATATCTCCAGCCATCACTACTAAAGCTGGGATCCAGAGAGCCACTCAAATTAAGTGCCCATATCGCTGAGCGGGAGGAAGCTCCGCCATCGGTATTATATGTTCCTCCAATATAAATTCTTCCCCCAGAGGTAACCCAGATATCTCGCCCCTCACTGTGATCGTTCTCGGCAAAAGTCCAAACACCCCCATTGCCAAACGCTGTGTCGAGCTGTGTCGCGATTAGTGGAGTTGCAGACTCGCCAGCTACAAAGTTATCAAAAGCGAAACCCTCATAGCCATAATATCCCCCGGCGACGATATGAAAACGAAAACGAACGTTGGACGCACCTGCGAGGTCAGCCAGATCATGTGACGTATTGAGCCATGTTTTGGAGCTATCACTCCAGTAACCAGCCGTGTTGTTGTACCAGTTCTTGCTGGTATCTTTACCGCCAACCGTGTGCCACTCCATACCTTCATCCGTTGAATACTGGAAGGTAACTTTGTCGTTATACGGCATAGCTTTCCAATAGGAGAACCTTACTTCGGGATTTTTGGCATTGGACATATCTATACATGGAGACTCAACGTATGAGTCCTCAAGAGATTTTCTTACCCCGGTAGATAATCCGCCGGTAACCCAGGCATTTTGTCCACTCGAAGCGTGAGTGATACTGTTCTTGGCAACAACACCTACATCCCATGTGTCATCACTCCCGCCACTGCTCCAGTAACTCTGGTCTGTTTCAAAATCACTGATGTATGGATAAGGCAAGGGGTTCATCACAGTATAAGTGGAAACCAGGGCGTTGTCCGAAAGTGAAGCATCAGCCGGAAGATCAACGCCATAACTTATATTACGACTAATCGCGGCCGATCTGATTAACCCCGTTGCAAACGTAAACGACCCCGTCGACATTGAACTGATACTGCCCGCGAAAGTTTCGTATATTCTGGGGCTACCCTCGACCTGGTACCAAACCTGAAAACCACTTACACTACTGGTCCCTTTGTTTTCTATCTCAATCGAGGGGAATGTCAGATTTTCACTCTTGCAGACCCGACTACCTTCACTACCCGAAGAGCTACCAACCGTCCCTGTAATTAGCCGCAAATCGTACGGCGGAGGATCGAATACTGTAAAGTCATCAAAGGCCACACCTTCGACAGGATTACCCGGGTCAGAATAAAAAGATACCCTGAAACGAACTGAACTTTCTCCCGCCAGATATTGAAACGGATTTTCAACTGTCTGCCAACCCTGACTGCTACCATCCCACCACCACCACCAAACGTTATTGTACCAATTACTCCCAAACGCCGGATCTCCCATCCATGTATCCCAGGTGACTCCACCGTCCGTAGAAATATCAAAATACACCCCTGCGTAATCTGGCTCGGTTTCCCTCCAGAGTTTAAACTGCACGATAGGCGATAGGAGATTACTCAAATCGTAACAGGGAGAGACAACGTAAGAATACTCCTCATTAAGATAGCTCCCGCTCAAACCACCATTTACCCAGGCATTCACTCCACTGGCGGCACTGTTGATAATCGTCTTGGCGGGAGTGCCAAAAGCCCATGTATTATTATCGCCACCTGACATCCAACCTGCCGGTCCTCCTTCGAAAGTCTCAAGATATGAGGGGGAAACTGTCGGAAGAACATTATAGGAAGTGACAAGTTCATTATCCTGCGGACGAGTATCTGTCGGCAAATCGATCCCGTAAGTAATATTGTGACTACCTACAGCGGAGACATCAACTCCGGTCGTAAATGTGTACGGCGAGCTGGTAAACGGTCCCAGATTCGCACTGAAAATTTCATATACCTTCGCCTCCCCATCTACCTGATACCAAACCTGAAACCCGCTTTCATCGGAAGAACCATTATTTGCCACCTCAATCGTCGGGTAGCTTAGTGATGAACCCTGACAAATTGAACTGTCGCCCGACTGCTCTCGTGCCCCAAATTCAGCATTACCAATCTGCAAGTCGTGAATCGGGGTTTCAATGATTTCAAAATCATCAAAGGCAAATCCCTCATAAACAACACTGCCATCCGAACTAAAAGCAACACGGAACCTGACATTGGCAAGCCCGGCCAGCGATAAAATCTGGTGTTGTGAATTTTGCCAACCACCATTATCACCGTCCCACTTGCCTGACGAAGAGTTGTTATACCAATTCGTACCGCTGCCATATGCCCCGACACTACTCCAGGTCGCGCTGTTATCAGTTGAAACCTGTACAACCGCACCGTCGTAATAGCTTTCAGTTTTACTGCGAACCTTAAGCTTAAGAACTGGTGCGATTAATCCACTCAGATCATAACAAGGGGAACTGACATAAGAATCTTCACTATTAACGTATACACCTGAAAGACCTCCAGTAACCCAGGCTTTGTTCCGCTACCGGCGCTGTTAATCGCAGTTTTGGCCGGAGTGCCAAATGCCCAGGTACTACTTGTTCCCCCTGCGACCCAGCCGGACGCTCCCCCCTCAAAGTCTTCCAGGAATGGCGCGGCAACACACTGGCAATATGCAGACACAGCTGTTCCCAAGACCAGAGCGCACCCCAGCAAAAATGATATCCCTGTAATTGCCACAGCTTTTTTAAACAAATGTTCTCCTGCCTCTCTGGAACTCCCCATTCAAAACTATTCGAGACTTTGAATAGGATACTTGAACATTTGATTGTTATATTAAGTAAATTGAATGTCACATTATTGTGTGAACTCAGTCCCTATCCCGGTTATTAGACATGAGCCCTTTCAGAAGTGGTGAAGTTCGAGGCGAGCTATAAGAGACCGAAAATCCCCTTACGGGAGTATTGCGAAATTAACATTCCGCTGGAAATGGCGTTCGTCAGGCTAACAGTTAGAGATTCTCCCGATACCAGGCACCAAGAGCGATATAATGCTCAGCGTTCTGGCGAATCGCCTTCAAATCAGCTTCGCTAAGAGTACGCACGGCCTTGCCAGGTGAGCCGATAATAAGACTGCGGGGTGGAAAAGTTTTGCCCTCAGGAACGAGAGTACCGGCACCGACCAGACACTCATCTTCAATCAGAGCATCATCAAGAAGGATGGCTCCCATGCCGATAAGGCAGTTACTGCCGACCCGGGCTCCGTGAATAGTTGCCCGATGGCCGATAGTCGTCATCTCGCCGATGTAAAGCGGATTCCTGCCACGGCTGGTATGAAGCATCGAATGCTCTTGTATATTACTGCCACGGCCGACGTTAATCGCCAGAATATCGCCGCGCAACACAGAGCCAAAAAATACCGATACCTGAGCAGCGAGATTAACTTCACCGATAACCGTTGCGTCAGGGGCAATAAAAACGTCATCAGCGATATCAGGCTTGCGCCCCTTGAACTCGGCAATCATCAAACGTCCTACATCAAAGCAAACGTTGCACAGCTACCATAATATCCTCAGCGGTTGCCGACATTAAGGCTTCGAGGTTCTTGGCGTAAGGATAAGGGCAGTCTCGTCCGGAAAGTGTAATTACCGGAGCATCCAGATAATCAAACATATCGTGCATGATGCGACTTGCAACCCAGTGCCCGGTGCTGGATTGTGGCCAGGCATCTTCAACAACCAGCACGCGATTCGTCTTTCGCACCGACGCCTGAACTGTCTCCCAATCAAATGGACGAATGGTCATCATGTCGATCACTTCACATTCAATGCCCGATTGAGCCAGCTTGGCCGCAGCGTCGAGCATACGCGGAACAACCTTGGACCAACCGATCAAAGTGACGTGACTACCAGAGCGCTTAACATCGGCAACGCCTAGTGGAATGGTGTATTCTCCATCAGGCACCGGACCGCGCACGCCGTACATCGCTTCAGATTCCATAAATACCACAGGGTCATTGTCGCGAATGGCGGACTTGAGCAGTCCCTTGGCATCTTTCGGTGTCGATGGGAGTACAACTTTCAAACCCGGGCAATTGGCATACATACCTTCAAAGCTCTGAGAATGCTGAGCACCAAGCTGATGCACCGAACCGGTTGGCCCGCGAAAAACAAGCGGCAAAGTAAATTGTCCAGCCGACATGTAACGCAACTTGGCGGCTGAGTTGATGACTTGATCAATCGCAATCAACGAAAAGTTAAATGTCATGAACTCGATAACCGGACGAAGACCCATCGAAGCCGCACCTACACCGACTCCGGCAAAGCCATTTTCAGCAATCGGAGTGTCAATCACCCGCCTTTCTCCAAAACGCTCCAACAGCCCCTTGGAAACCTTGTAAGCCCCGTTATAGTGTCCGACCTCTTCGCCCATGAGAAACACATTCTCATCTCTCTCCATTTCCTCGGCCAGAGCTTCATTGAGGGCTTCACGTATACTTAGTTCTCGCATCTCTTCGTACTTTATGAAAAACGATTAAATCAAATATCGGCAGCGGCGAGCTGCCAGCTTGCAACAGATGCGGGTTATACGTAAGTATAATCCGCAACGGTGCTCAGATCCGGTTCAGGAGACTCTTCAGCAAAACGGACGGCATCGGCAATTTCATCATCGACACTGGCGTTGATTGCTTTAATTTCTGCGGCAAGATCGGGATACTCTTCTTCAATGCGAGCCCGCAAAACCTTGATCGGGTCTTTATCACGCCACTGCTGCACTTCTTCCTTCGTTCTGTAGGTCTGAGGATCGGCCATCGAATGTCCGCGATAGCGATAGGTCTTGAACTCCAACAAGAATGGCAGGGATTCATTTCGAGCACGTTCAATGGCATGTTTTGCCGCTCGATAACACTCCAGGACATCCGTACTCTCAACGGTCGCCCGAGCCATAGGATAACCAAGCGCACGGACCGAGGCATCATCAAGCCCCATGTGACGACTTACCGGAGTGCCCATAGCGTAGAGGTTGTTTTCCACCACATATACAACTGGAAGATTCCAGAGGGCGGACAAACAGAGTCCCTCGTGAAATGGCCCGATGTTCATCGCCCCTTCACCGAGGAAACAGACAGTCACGGCATTGTCACCCCGGTATTTGGAAGCAAACGCCGCGCCAGCAGCAACCGGAATATGAGCACCGACAATTGCGTGCCCACCAAGAAAGTTGTTCTTGGCATCAAAAAAGTGCATTGACCCACCGCGCCCACGGCAGCAACCTGTATCTTTACCGTAAAGCTCGGCCATACCCTCACGAGCAGTGCCGCCTCGAGCCAGATACTGCGCGTGGACCCGATAGGTGGAAATCACCGAGTCCTGCTTCTGCATCGCCTCGATCACCCCCATGCCAACCGCTTCCTGCCCGATGTATAGGTGCAAAAAACCACCGATCTTTCGCTCGGTATAAGCCTTGGCTGCGGCCTCTTCAAAACGCCGCATAAGCATCATTTTTCTATAGATTCTTAAAAGATCCTGTGCATCCATTAGGCAACCCCATGAAAATTACTTTAGAGAAGCGCTATAAATCACAAGAGATGATAACTAGGCAAGAAACCTAGGCCATCGGTAATAAAAAGGATGTGATGAAAATGCCGGACAAGACTGGAATCATCAGGAATGAAACAAAAAAGGCTTTCGAGGCGACACATATTGGCGGATAGATGAACCCTATCCCCAGCAGGTGGGTACCACGGCAAGCCTTACAGCCTCTCGGCGATATGGCTCGCATAGCCGCTTCTGAGGTCCACTCATTTACCCGTGAAGAGATAAACTCTTTGGATAGAAGGAGGCATGTCATTGGTGGCCAGAGGCAGTTCCCTATCTGAAATTATCGGTTCACACACACTGAATATATGTGTCGCCTGCGAAAACCTGTTGCCACTATACACCCCTTGCTGAAAGAATCACATTAAATTTTCTTTTCAGATAAAATTTTTCAGGAGCCAAATTTTACAGTGCCTTGCAGTAATGAAATTGAGTAACAACACCCGCCTGCTGGCAATCGATCCAAGTCTGACCGCCTCAGGATGGGCGTTATTTTCTCTTGCGTCCTGCAAACCACAACAAGCAGGTGTTATTTATCCACCAAAAAGTTCGTACCCGCTTGCATACCGCTTAAAAAAATTGCAGGAAGAAGTCGAAACACTACTCACCGAATTTTCGTTCACGAACAGTGACATCCTTGTATGTGAAGCTGCGGCAACAATCATTCGCAATCCCATGAGCGCAATGAAAGTCGAACGCGTCCGGGGAATTTTTGAAACAGTTGCCCGCAGTAACGGCTGCCTTGTCCCAGGCAGAATAAACCCACGCACAGTGCAAAGTGAATTACTTGGCATGTCCGGCAAACAACTCCCACGCAAAGAAGTAAAAGAACAAGCTCGTCTGGTCGCTGAAAAGCTTTTCCCGCAAATCAATTCCAACAAAAAAAAGTTACCTCAAGATGTGATCGACGCCTTGCTGATTGGCGAATTGGCCATAAACCGTATACGCCTGGCTGGACAAACCAACTCGCCGCTCAGTGCTGTATTTGATTCAAAAGAGGATATTAACCAAAAAAATTATTCCCAAAATTTCAATCCCCGCAATAAGCGCAAACTGCCTCGCCGATAATGAAAAAAATTCTCCTTTCGCTCATCTATGGCATCATACTGGCGCTCGTCGGCAGCGCTCTGGCGGAATATCAGTCGACAATAAATCTGTTGCCAGCAAGCGCACAACCCAATGCCAAACAAATCCTGAAGCCTGTTCGAGAGCTGACAATTTGCTCGCAAAACCTCCATCGCTATGGCGATGCAGGCAGTAAAGGTGCCAAGAGAAAAAAACAGCGCGAATATCTGACTGGTAGATTTGTCGAAGCTGAATGTGATCTCGTCGCTCTTCAAGAGGTTATCGGTAAAACAATAAGACAGTCTCAGTCGATACTTGACGAACTTGTAAAAAATCTGAACCAGCGCAGCGGACGGCGATTTGTTGCTCTGACCGGGCCATCGAATGACGAATCGATTCGCAATGCCTGGCTTGTGGATGAAAACAAAACCAAACCCATAGCCATGCTGTCTTTGAAGCAGGACTTGCTGCCTAAACTGCAGAAAAACATGCCTCCTGCCTATTACTCCAGAGGCCCCCTGTTACTACGAATCGAAGTACCGATCGTTAACGGAAGCAAAAAACTGGCCTTGATCAACTTCCACCTGAAGTCCAAGGCGAATAGCTGGAAAGATCCCTTCAAAAGCCAGTTCGAGCATCTGAGATTGCAAATGGCGGCCGGACTCTACAACTCGGCCTCTCAGATAACCAAATCAGAGCCACAAACCATGGTAATCCTGGCCGGAGATCGCAACACAACGCAAAAAAGTCCTTCACATATTGTCCTAAGCGGGAAAAGACCGATTTCCGACTTCTCATCAAGTGGCTATTGCCGCATTACAAACCAGGCAGAAAGTACCTGCCTGGCGCAGCCACCCGGATTAAAACAGAATTCCACCAAGGACAGACCACTTTTTATGGGAGCGATCCAAAGCCAATTTACAAAGGAAATCAATTCAGGTGACCTCGGAAGCTACCGTTTCCGCGGACGTTATGAACTTATTGACGAAATTTATTTACCAAGTGATTCACTCACGCCAAAACAGGTCAAAAGCGGATTTGCCGGTAAAATCGGCGAAGGCAGCGACCACCTTCTGGTATGGACCAGGTTGCGCCTCAACTGAGCTGCAGGTATACCTCAATGTGTCCTCGTGGCGAACTCCCGATGATATCTGTCGTTCATAAGACGAATCGGGCACTCCGGCACACTTTTTGACCAAATAGTCATCTTATAACGAGTATTGTAACAGGCATCCGGGAAAAGCCGGTTACCTCAATTTAAAGGGTATAGTTCCAGATGTGGGTTCAATCTGACGGACAATTAGGCGAAGATATATATCAGGTGACCACTATCACCTCCAGTCATCTACTGGTCATCGGAGAGAACGCAGCAATCATCGACACCGGCATCGCCGCAACCGCCGAAGAGCTGATTCATAAAATTAACGAGGTTCTACCAGACGACTGCAGGTTGAGTCAGGTATTCCTCTGCCATGATGAATTCGATCATGTCGGAGGTATTGCCAGCTTGCGCAAGGCCTATCCCGGTTTACAGGTAATGGCATCGACTGGTGTGGCCGCAAAACTTGCCGATCCAGATTTCCTACGAACTTCTTATGCCGAACAGTCAAAACACGCCGCAGCTCTTCAACAGGAAATGACCATCCCTATTGAGGAATGGTGCTCGCTTACCAGCGTTGACCATACAATTAAACCTGGCGATCATTTCCATCTCGGTTACGATGTCGAAATAAGGGTTATCGACGCCTCAGGTTATCGCAGCAACCAATTGGGCTATTATGTCATGCCTGACAAATGCATCGTCGCCGCTGAAGCGGTCGGTTCCTATCATGGCCGCGACAAGTCAGTGCCCTCATTCTCCGACAACTTCAACGACTACATGAACACTCTTGATCGCATTGCCCAGCTCGACCTTTCTGTAGTCGCTCTGCCGCATGCTGGAGCAATCACCGGAGAGCTGGCGCAAAAGTTTATTGACCAAATCAGAGAAGCCGCTACTGCGCTGCGTACAAATCTCAAGGATCGTATCAATTCGGGAGAAATAATTGACAATATTCTCCCGGCACTGATCGCCGAGTGGGATCTGAACTCCCTGTCTCCTGATGGACCTTTCGCCGGCCTGCGGCGCAAAACAGCTGAAGGAATGATCCGACAAGCAGCATCCGATTAAACAAAATCTGACACAGCTTGAACCACAACATGTTCGACCCTGATTCCCACAAAGAAGCCGTTGCGAAATTAAGTGCACGGCGGCCGTTTCTCTTCCTTTTACATGTTGTAGCAGAATGGACGATGATACTCGGCAGTTCAGTTATTGCCGTAAAAACAGAAAACGCAGTAATCTATATGCTGGCTGCAATCATTATCATGGCCCGCAAGCAAGCTTTGGCAATACTTGCCCATGACGTTACTCACCATAACTTTCTCGCCAACCGCGCACTTGCCGATCTCATAGGAAATTTACTTCTGGCCTTCCCATTTGGTGCGGCAATCGAGATATATCGCGAGTTTCATTACACGCACCACTTACAGACCGGCACAGATAATGACCCGGAGCAACTAATGATGAGCCTCCACCCAAACTGGCAAATGCCAAAAAACAAAAAAAACCTGGCAAAACTTTTCGTTGGCGACTTGCTTGCCCTCAACCTGGGCGACTTGCGCCGTTTCCGAAAGGCCTGGTCCCCAATTGACTACATCATGACTCGTCGCATTGATGCTCTCAAGCAATACCCGATAATGTATTTAGCGTATTTCATTTTCAGTTTTTCTTTGTTTGCCGCTTTGACTGTCAGCCACATGTGGCAGCCATTTATTCTGCTCTGGTGCCTGCCATCGCTGACAATCCTGCCATTGTTATCAAGAGTCAGAGCTCTCGGAGATCATGCAGCCCTGGTGGGAAGTTCACCTTTAAATATCTCGCGCAACATTATTGCTTCACCTTTGGAAAGATTTTTTTTCTTCCCCTGCAATATTTCATATCACCTTGTCCACCATCTCTATCCATCTGTGCCTTTTTATAAACTTCCGGCTCTACACGCGGAGTTGATGAAAGATGAGAATTACAGATCGCTGGCCCACAATACGTATGGTGTGATTTTTGGCGAGAAAAGCCTACTGACTGAGCTGACCTGTCAAGCCTGACAGGGGCCAGAAACTGCCGGAGAAAAGGAACATACTGCTCGCACTTTAATTTCCCCGATTCAAAACACCTTAATCTCGAGCAGAATATTGGTCTTTGGTCGCATCCGCTGGCGCGGCTGCTTCAATATACACTCGATAACCCAACTAACCGACAAGCAGCTTGCCAATATTACGTGCAACAAAACGCAGTGCCCTGTCGGGATGACTAAAACAGTCGGTTCGGCCCAGACCAAAAACTGTAAGGTTTGGGTAAGCTTCAAGCATTTCTTCACTGATTGCCGTCACACCGGCAATCACAATCAGCGGCTTACCTGCTGCAGCTGAGCGCTTTAGCAGCGCCGAAAAAAGCTTGCCGCCAATTGACTGGTCGTCAATCTGCCCTTCTCCGGTGATCACACAGTCGGCCTCAAGCAACTTCCTGTCAAAATCAACCGCCTCGAGTAAAAAGTCTGCGCCTTTTCGCAATTGTCCGTCAAGAAAAGCTAATGTCGCATATCCAGCCCCACCCGCAGCACCAGCTCCAGGTATATCTTCGCAAACCTTTCCAAAAGACTTTCGAACGACAGTTGAAAGATGCGCCAACCCCTGATCCAAAAGCTCTACATCCGCCGCATTAGCCCCTTTCTGGGGACCGTAGATATGCGCCGCACCATTTACACCGTACAACGGGTTTTCCACGTCACAAACAGCAACGAACTCAACATCTCTTAAAAATTTCGCATCCTCCGGCGGAAGAATATTTACAATACGCGAAAGCTGTTCCCCAGGATATTTATCTCCCATGACCGGAGAAGACGAAAAACTTCCATCCTCAAAAACAAAACGATAACCAAGTGCCTTGGCAATTCCGACTCCGCCATCTGAAGTCGCCGAGCCACCAAGAAATAGATGAACCTTCCGGGCTCCTCGGGTAATAGCGTCCGCAATTAGTTGTCCCGTACCGAATGAGGTTGCACGAACAGCGTAAAGCGATGGTTCGCGCACAGAAGGCAAGCCACTGGCTGCGGCGATTTCAACAAACGCCTCACCGGCATCTGTCATGAAATAGAAGCCTCGAATATGTCGATGATCGGCAC
The DNA here is from genome assembly GCA_028689495.1 of bacterium. Lineage (GTDB taxonomy): Bacteria > Bdellovibrionota_C > UBA2361 > SZUA-149 > JAQTWB01 > JAQTWB01. The sequence goes on from JAQTWB010000071.1 coordinate 12,267, forward strand.
TGACCACGTCAAGCTCATAACGCCTGGCGCCAAGTATTTGCCCGAGAATAACACTCGACCCTTCTCCACCATCGGCCATCGGACACTTGTCAAAATGTGCATCAGGAAAACTCTCGCCAAGTCCATTGGCAATAGCTTCGGCCACTTCCATGGAATCAAGCGTGCCCTTGAAACTGTCCGGGACAAGAAGAAATCTACAATCAGGGGGCAACTTCATCTAAATATTCCTACTCATCTGCTGAGATTTACGCCGTAGTAGATGGAAAAATTATCCCGTGTCAAAACACTCCGCCAAACTGTAGAAATGGGAGAAATAGCGACGCGGTATAATCAAACTCCGTAGGAGTTTGGCAAGCGTAGCTTGCTCATAGCCTAAAATTTCTCAAATTTTAGGCAAAGATAACCAATACCGTTTCAGCTCTGAAATA
>JAQTWB010000012.1 GCA_028689495.1 bacterium
AGAGATCAGTCCGCCTTCATAATAAAGGGCACTATCTTGGGCGACAAGGTCGTCACTAAAAACTCGTTTACTGTAGAACGCGCAGCTTTTTGCCAAAAAAGAGCTTGTTAAATACGAGCGAGGATTTTCCATTGCATTGTTGATACGAGCCCAAGAACCTTCTCCCAGTTCGCTCATTCCAGAAAAGATACCCAGACAGATAGTTGATATCAGGTTCTCCTGGCGATCTACCGGACGGACAAAGCCGTTTATTACGGGAAGTTGTGTTGGTTCGCGGCTTAGCAGTTGGAAAAGAATTTGGGAGAAATTAACAGTGAATTGTTCCTCCGTTGCCAGATACATACCGCCGCGGGCCCGCAGGATTATGTCGCCGCTCTCCTGGTCGCGATAAACCTCTGTATCCGGTTTGTCCGGGAACTGTTGCCAGATCGATTGGGCGATGAGAGCCAAATACACGGCAGCGGAGTTGACCAGATGAATCTCCATTTTCTGGAAAGTCATCCGACCGCGAAGATGATTGAGGCAGAGGTCGATTATTCCAACTGACGGCCAGCTCATATCGAGCTGATAAATAGGATGACGCTGGCAGGCGACGTTCCAGCGTTCAAGGAACGTTGTGAACAATGCCGCGATATCATCAGGCAGTTGGTTTGTTTCGGGGTTGTTCACAAGTGCAATTTTCCCTATTTCAACAGGAGCAGCAGATTCTCGATACTTACTTTTTGCTGTTGTTCTCCGCTGCCCAGATTTTTTACCGTCACTGTTTGAGAGGCTACCTCATCTGAGCCAATAATCGCAGCTAGAGGTATATTCCTTTTATCGGCATATTTGAGCTGGGCCCCAAGCTTTCCTTCCTGAGATGCAGTTTCGACGCTAACGGACTGCTGGCGCAGTCTCTGTGCCAGTGCGAAGCCGTAATGGTGAATTTCTGCAGAGTGTTCGGCAAAAGCTATATAAATGGCTGCGGCAGACTTGTGATTTCCGAGCTGGCCGAGCTCATCAAGTGCTGCAATTAGCCGGTCGAGACCTATTGAAGCGCCTACTCCCGGTAGCGACTGTTTTGTGTACAGCGAGGCCAGATTGTCATAACGTCCGCCGCTGCAGATTGAGCCGATTTGCGGTAGATCGACCAGCGATGTTTCAAATACCAGGCCGGTGTAATAGTCGAGTCCACGAGCAATCGATACATCAAGGTCACAGAATTCACTCGCTGCTGGGAGAGTGGCAAAGAGATATTCCAGTTCGGCGATTCCTTGAATCTGCAGTGGGTGATTTCCGGCAAGGTTCTTAAGGTGGGCGAGAACCGCAGCGGAGTCCTTGTTTTCTCGAAGTGAAATGAACGACAGAAGTGCCTGCGTTTTGTCCTGATCGTGTCCGGTTACCTGCAGTAGTTCTTCGCGAACAACATCAAGCCCAAGTTTGTCGATTTTGTCGATTGCCCGAAGAACTTCGCCGGAGCGATCGGCAAGTGAAAGGGAATCGAGCAGACCGTTTAGCAGCTTGCGGTTATTGACGCGAATCCGGTGCTTGACGCCCAGGGACTGAAGTGCGCTGTGGATGACAGACACAACCTCGACATCGGCGAGCAGGGAAGTTGTGCCGATGATGTCAAAATCGCATTGGACAAACTCACGGAAGCGACCCTTTTGTGGTTTTTCCGCACGCCAGACGGGGGCTATATGATAGCGCCGGAAGGGTGTTCCAAGTTCGCTGACGTTCATGGCGGCAAATCGCGCCAGGGGGATTGTCAGGTCAAAGCGCAGTGCCACGTCTCGTTCACCGTTGTCGAGAAAACGATACATCTGTTTGTCAGTCTCTTCCGAGCCTTTGCCGAGCAAAATTTCACTGTATTCAAGGGCCGGGGTGTCGATTGGCAGGAAACCAAAAGAGACAAAGCAATCTTCAAGGCGACGAATCATGTCGCGTCGCGGTTGCATGATTGACGGTGGATAATCACGAAAACCTTTGAGCACTTTTGGTTGGATGATGTTTTGTTTCATGTTTTTGTTGTTGTCGGTAATGATGCTGGAAATATTTTTTCCTAGCGTGTCAGTAGTTCGGGTCTGCGGATAAAGAGTCGGGCAAAAGCGTTTACGACCAGGGCGTGGGTGATTTGATGAGATTCGATAAGCCCGGGAATTTCAGCTAGCGGGATTAAATGCACAGCAATGTCTTCGGCAATGTCCAGTTGTTGGGATGAAACTCGTGTGACATTTTCGCTGAAGTAGGAATAGTTGCGGTTTGACTGTATCGCCGGATTAGGATGAATAAAACCCAGTGATTCCATTCGTTGGGCAGCAAAACCTGTTTCTTCCAACAGTTCTCGGCGGGCTCCTTCTTCCGGGTCTTCATGGTCGGCGTCAAGCATGCCCCCGGGGATTTCCAGTGAAGTCTCCTGAATGCCATGGCGAAATTGCTCAACCATTACTACTTCGTTTTCCGAGGTAATGGCAATTACGTTAACCCAGTTAACAGCATCGATGTAGAAGAAGTCGCTTTCAAAGTGGCCACTGGGCGAACGCATCCGTCTTGACCAAAGCTGAAAATAGCTTGTGTCATAGAGCATCTGTTTGCCAAGCTGTTGCCAGTGGCTGATTTGTGAGGAAGACTTTTTCATGTTTAGCTTGTGCCGTTATTTTCGAGGTATTTTCAGACTGGAGAATAACGGCAAGATGCTCTTCAAACAACTCCCTTTGGCGGCAAACTGTTTTTTTGCGCGAGATGTTTTCTCGAAGCGCATGGTTCATGACAGGGGTCGAAGTTCCCGTTGAATCGTAGAATAGTAGGGAATAGGGACGCAGTATCAATATAGAGGTGACAGTATAGAGGTGACAGTGGAAGACCCTTTCAGTTTACGTCCGTCTGGTTTGTATATCGATCTCGACGCCATGCGACAGAATATTGCTTTTCTGCGTTCCCGGACTTCTGGCAGTCGCTTTATGGCGGTGGTAAAGGCCAACGCTTATGGCCACGGCTTGCTATCTTCGGCTCGTGTGGCGATTGATGCCGGGGCTGATTACCTTGGCGTAGCTTTTGTTGAAGAGGGGATACGTCTGCGACAGGCCGGCATCAAGGCACCGATACTTGTGTTTGGTGGGATTTTTGAGACCCAGGTGAGGTACTTTCTTGAGCACAACCTGGAGTTGACAGTCAGTTCAATCGACAAGCTGAAGTCGGTGGAAGCGGTAGCCAAGGCATCAGGAGTTCGCGCAAGAATTCATCTTAAAATCGATACGGGTATGGAGCGGGTCGGGGTGCATTATTACAGTGCTGGGCGCTTTCTCGATGAGGCAATGAAGGTGCGCTTTTGTGATGTAGTAGGTGTTTTTTCTCATCTGGCATTGGCCGATGAGGATGAGGCATTTACCAGGGTTCAGATTGGTCGTTTCTCTGAAATCCGCAGTTATCTTGCAGGACGTATTTCTGGAAACACGATGTTTCATCTGGCCAATTCGGCAGGTGTGCTCAGTTTTCCCGATAGCCATTTTGATATGGTTCGTCCGGGTCTTGCGATTTACGGGGTTTCGCCTGCTGAGAATCTTTTAGGAACCGATTATTTGACTCCTGTTCTACAGCTTAAATCCCGGGTCGTTTATTTCAAGGTTGTGAAAAAGGGTGCGGGGGTCAGTTACGGACATCGTTGGATTGCCCCAGCCGATACCAGAGTAGTGACGATTCCAGTGGGCTATGGTGATGGTCTGCCTCGGCGACTTTCTCCCGGTGGGCAGGTACTTATTCGTGAGCGGAAGTACCCCATAGTTGGAGTGGTCTGCATGGATCAGTTGATGGCCGACATCGGTCCGGACGGGGAAGCCTATGTTGGAGATGAGGTCGTATTGATTGGCAGGCAGGGGGCGGAAGCAATCACCGTGCAGGATGTCGCCAGAATTGACGGCACAATCACCTACGAAGTGCTGACGTCTCTAAACCAGCGTCTGCCGCGGCGTTATACGGGAGGGTCTGCGGTTCAGCTTGAGTGAAAAAGGTTGGTAACAAGTAACCCGGAACCATTTTGGTCTTGAATCTTGGTCTTGAATCACTCGTGCCTTTAATGCCAACGTCATCATCATGACGAGGCCCTAGGTAGGGGCGCCTCGGGAGGCGCCCAAGTTCTTCCCGTATCGTTTCACTCTTTTCATAATTGAAACGGTTCGAGATATTAGTCAGCAACGTTTACCGCCGATGCTGACTTCCGCGGCCTCCATTTCGTCCACCATCGTGATGTCCGCCATGGTGACCACCACGGCCCCCATCTCGGCCTTTATCTCGGCCACCGCCCTGTTGACCGCCGCCGCGACCACCGCGACCTCCACCTTGATGGCCGCCACCATGATGCTGAGAACGTCCGCCACCGTGCTGATAGTTGCCTCCGCGTCGCGGAGTCGCTCGCATTATCTCGGAGGCGAATTCAATCAAAATTGGCTCGCCATTATATTCCATGCCATTCATGTTATCGATCATCTTGTTTGCTTCCTGGAGTGGCAGATCGATAAAGCCGTAATGTTCGCGAAAGCGCACCATGCGCAGTGACTTGTCATCTATTTCCGCGATATCAGTTGCCAGAGCACGGAAATCATCCGCTGTCATGCCGGAGGCGCTGCCCTGACCGACGTAAAGCCTGATAATCGCTGGCAGCATATTGCGTTCATCGTTGGATGTGCCGCTATTTTGAGCGTTGACTGGTCGGTCTTGACGCCCTGCTCCTCGATCGGTCTGATTCCCCCGATCAGCCTGATTCCCCCGGCCACCTTTTTCCTGCTGAGTCTTGTCTTCGCGGGCGGGTCTTTCAGCACCTTCGACGGGTTTTGTGCTGACAGGTTTGTCGGGTCTGGCCTGTTCGGTGCGAGGCCGTTCAGTCCTGGTGCCGGTTGTTGTGTCGGATGCCTGCGCCGGGGCATTGCGATCCCTGTTCCGATCACGGCGAGGTTCTTCGCGCCCTTTCCCTTCCCGAGTAGCGGCTCCTTCCGGATTGGCAGATCGCTCGCGATGGACTTCGGCTGGTTTCTCTCCTGTAGCTTCGCGGTCACCTTCGCTGCGGGGATTTCGGTCATTGCGTCCGCGATCGTTATTGCGCTCCCGATCGTTATTGTGCACATTGCCGCGGTCATTCCGCCCACGTTCGCGTCGTCCACCGCGACCGTCTTCTTCGCGGTCATGTCTGCCCTGACGGCGCCCTTGCGGTTGTTCATTGTCGTCGGAAACTGACAATTCGTCGTCAAGACTTGTTGTTTCTTCCTTGATGAACCGCTCCATGCAGTAACGCGCCATTTTTGCGATAAGCTCGGAGAGGTCCTCTGAAACTTCACCCTCAACATTCATTTCACGGATTAGTTCCTGAGCCGTGATGCGGTCGCGCTCAGCCAGCTCCATGTCGGCCAGTCTGAGGATTTCATGAAGGTGGGCAACCCTGGCGCTTGCGACATCCTTGTCGGATGGAAGTTCCATTTTCTGAAAATCAAACTCGAGAACTTTTTTGGCGAAATGGAATGATCCAAAATCGCGCGGACCGACAAGGCTGATTGCCCGGCCGGACTTGCCGGCACGTCCAGTGCGGCCAGTGCGATGGACATAGGTCTCTGGTTGGTCGTGAATCGAGTAGTTAACGACAAGTTCAAGCTCATCAAGGTCAAGACCACGGGCGGCGATATCGGTTGCGACGAGGAATTGAATGTCCTTGTTGCGAATACGGGTCATGACCTTGTTTCTTTGCGATTGTGAAAGGTCAGAGTTGATGCGACGGGCATCGAAACCACGGCGACGAAGCAGAACTTCTACCAGTTGGGTATCGGATTTGGTGTTACAGAAAATGATCGCAGTGGCTGGTCTGCTTGTCTCAATGATGTCGCAAAGGGCCCGCGGTTTGGCCATCAGGTCACCGGCGACATCGCAATAGAGATGTTCAATCAGTGGCACATCTGTTTCCAGGGTGCGGATGACAATCTTTTCCGGTTTGTTGAGGAAGGAGTTGGCCAGCATGTCAACACGTGGAGTAATCGTTGCGCTGATAAAAAGTCCCTGGCGCTTGTTCGGCAGGCGCGAAAGAATTGCCCGCACGTCTTCAAGGAAGCCCATCGAAAGCATTTCATCTGCTTCATCGAGGACAAAGTAACCACAGTGTTTGAGTCTGAGGATTTTTTGTCTCATCAGGTCAAGTATACGTCCCGGAGTGCCAACGACAATTTCCGGGTCTTCATTGAGCTGCTTTTCCTGCTTTTCGTAGCTTGTGCCGCCAATTACCAGACAGGTTGAACAGTCGGGTTTAAGTGATTTGATTACTGTTTCAATTTGTAGTGCCAGTTCACGGGTCGGGGTGACTACAAGGCCAAAAGGTCCCGAGCTTGAGGCGGCAGAACTTGTCGATTTGTTTGTCAGCAGCTTTTCCAGTAGCGGCAGAACAAAAGCCAGAGTTTTGCCACTACCTGTTTTGGCTTGGGCGACAACATCAAGGCCGGCCAGGGCTCGGGGGATAACCGCTGCTTGAACAGGGGTTGGGGTAGTGAACCCCAGGGTTTTTGTCTGGTCGAGGAGAAATCCCGGCTGGAGAATTTCGCTGAAGGATGTAACGTCTGGTTTGCTGGAAGTTACGGAAATTTCAGAAGTTGTTTCAAGAGCTGTGTCAACAGATAGTTCGGATGGAGTGACAGCGGCCGCGGAAGGGGCGATAGTTTCAGATTCGTTTTTTAAGGTCATTTCAGTGTTTTCAGGTTCTTGGATCTTGTCGGTGATGGTGTTAGCTTCTGATGAATTCATATCCGGAAATTGATGGATGCTTTGTTATGCATGTTTCTGTTTGCGTGTTTCCGATCGATTATGCTTTGTATTTTTGCGATCGTTTGACTGATTAAAGTTTAGGGCTCTGCCACTACCACAACTTGAAGGCTGATGAAATTGTTATCCGGGTTAAAACGGTTTTTGCTGACGAAACCCCAATCTACGATTATTTTTATATCTTTTACGCTGACGCTTGGTTCTTGCACCTTTGTGCCGGGATATGTCCCGGCAGAAGATGAGGTAGGGGTTCACTTTCTTAATGAACAGGCTCAGACTTTGCCGCGACGGTCTTTACCTGATGAGGAATCGCTGTTTGACGAGCAAAATCATCCGGTATCCGGGATTAGCCTGCAGCACTGGCAGTTGTCGCCCCAACAGGTTACCGCCTTTTCTGTGCAGAAAGGTGGTGAGCGGGTATTTATCGCCAATCGGGCAGGTCGTGTATCCGCCCTGAGGCATGAACGGCAGAACTCGGGTAGTGTCCTGGTTCAGACCCCGCTTCTTGATATGGGGCGTCCGGTCGGTGGCCTTTCGATTAGTCCGGATGGCCGCTACCTGGCCGTGGCTGTTATCTCACGCATCGTCATTGTCGATCTTCCTGAAAAGAAAATTGTCAGGCTTATGGCTACGGTCAAGGGTCGAATCAGTTCGTTGGCTTGGGACCCCCGAGGCGAGATTCTGGCTATTGGTGGTGCGGATGGTGATGTTTTCATATGGGATGTTTTTGCTGAGGAAAGTTTTTTCAACTTTGATAGTCGTCGTCTTGAGCGTTATTCTATCGCGGTCTCTCCTGTAGTTCGTCTTGCATTTCATCCTTTGGGGCGAGCTTTTTTTGCCGCTGAGCAGGATGGCCGTCTCGCTCTTTGGCGTGCCTTTCGCACGGAAAGGGAGCTTGGAATTCGCGATGGCTATAGTCTTTATGATAAAAGGCATCAAGATCCTTTGTTCAGCGAGCTTCCAGCTCTTGGGTCGAGAATTGTTGACATTGCATTGTCCTCAGATTCTACACTTTTACTGGCTGTTTCCGAGGATGCTCGAGTGGTCGCCTGGAAGGTGCGCGGCCTGAAGAAAATTTTCGAACGGGAGGTGGCAGGGCCAGCCTTGGGAGCTATGGACCTTATTGAGCAGGACCTGACATCGGCGCGGGTTTTTGCCTCCAGTAGTCGGGATCAGCGATTTGCACTTTATTGCCTGAAAGATGATAAAGCACAGACGGTTGAGGGAAAGCCCGAGGTGCGTAGCATCACTGATGTTCTTCTTGGAAATGACCTCTCTGAAACAGCGAATCCTGCCCAGACAAGTTCTGTGCCCGGAGAGCTTGCCGTTATGAGACCGGGACCACTACGCGCCGAACTGCATAGCAATGTTCTTGGTTTTGCCGTGCGGCAGATGATTTATTCACCGGCCTCGGGTCTGCTCTGGGCCGTCGGGGACGCCGGGGAAATTTTTCTGGTTGATACTTCTCGTTGGACCAGTGATGCCGGTGTCGGCAGAATGCTCGCCGAGCGTTGTGGTCAGGGTGAAGGCCCAGATCTGACTAATTGAATGGAGCGGCCGAAATGGCCACGGAGATCATAATTGTTAATTAAGCAGTCTATATTGGCAGGAAGATGAAGGCGGTCAGTACAAATATTTCCTTTCCGGCACTAGAAGAAAAAATTCTTGCATATTGGACTGAAAAGGACATTTTTCAGCGTTCCATGGCGGCCGATGCCAGCATTTATTGTATTGGTGGTGAGGGTAAAACCGGGAGTCGACCCAGTTATGTATTTTATGATGGTCCACCGTTTGCAACTGGTCTTCCTCACTATGGGCATTTGCTTGCCGGGACCATCAAGGATGTAGTCGGACGCTTCTACACAATGAAGGGTTTTCACGTTGACCGTCGCTTTGGCTGGGATTGCCACGGTGTGCCGGTTGAGTTTGAGATTCAGAAAGCGCTTGATCTTCACGGAGCCAAGGCAATCCGCGAGTTTGGAGTAGGACGTTTTAACGACGAATGTCGCAGTATCGTTCAGCGTTATACAGAAGAATGGAAGAAGTTTGTCACTCGATCTGGTCGTTGGGTTGATTTTCAACGCCAGTATTTGACGATGGACAAGGATTTCATGGAGTCTATCTGGTGGGTAGTGAAGCAGCTCTGGGGCAAAGGTCTGATTACCGAGGGCTTTAAATGTGTGCCTTATTCACCGGCTATCAATACTCCGCTTTCAAATTTTGAAGCTAACCTGAATTACAAGGATGTGCAGGATCCGGCAGTTGTTGTGCGCTTTGCGCTGATAACAGAAGAACTATCCCGGATACTTGGGGTTACTCTGCCGGATGGAGCGCAGGTCAGTGCCTACGCCTGGACGACAACGCCTTGGACATTGCCGAGCAACATGGCGCTTGCGGTTGGTCCTGGCGTGACATATGCCGCGCTCAAGTTACCAGAAACCGGTGCCGTTGCTATTTGTGCCCGGGAGCGTGCGGCGGAGCATTTTCCTGAGTTGTTCAACAAGAAGGGTGAAGTCGCGGAAGGTGCGATACTCGGTGAGTTTAGCGGTGAGTCGCTGGTGGGTTTGGAATACAAACCGCTTTTCCCATGGTTTGAGCACTGTCGTGCGGAAAATGCTTTTCGTATTTATGGAGCCGATTATGTCAGTGCCGATGACGGAACGGGCATTGTGCATCTTGCTTCATTTGGTGAGGAGGATCTGAAGATATTCCTTGAAAAAGGCATACCGGTTATTGACCCGGTTGATGAGGACGGTTGTTTTACCGAGGAAGTGCCTGATTTTGCCGGACGTCACGTCAAGGAAGCTGATGGCGATATCATCCGGGCGCTTCGGCAAAAAGGGCTGCTTCATTCGCATAAGACGATTGTTCACTCTTATCCTTTTTGTTGGCGCACAGATACGCCACTAATTTACAAGCCGATATCGAGCTGGTTCGTCAAGGTTGAGAGTTTTCGTGAACAGATACAACAGATGAACTCCGAGGTTCATTGGGTGCCGGAACACATTCGCGATGGACGGATGGGGAAGTGGCTTGAAGGGGCGCGGGATTGGGCTATTTCACGAAACCGTTTCTGGGGTACACCACTTCCTGTGTGGCGCTGTGAGGAGTGCAAGAGCGATCGTTGTATTGGTTCCGTGGATGAGCTTGAGAAGGAAACCGGCGAAGTAATATCCGATCTCCATAGCCATTTTATCGATCATTTGACGATAACCTGTAGCGGCTGTGGCGGAAAGATGAAGCGCATATCCGAGGTGCTGGACTGCTGGTTTGAAAGTGGTTCGATGCCGTATGCTCAGGCGCATTACCCATTTGAAAACAAGGAAGAGTTTGAGGCGAGTTTTCCGGCAGACTTTATTGCCGAAGGTCTCGACCAGACCCGTGGCTGGTTTTATACGCTACTTGTCCTGGGTACGGCGCTGTTTGGTAAGCCGGCATTCAAAAATGTGATTGTCAACGGTATTTTGCTTGCCGAAGATGGCAAAAAGATGTCGAAGTCTCTTCGGAATTACCCACCGCCAGATGAAGTGATGAATGAGCTTGGCGCAGATGCGATGAGGCTTTATCTGCTGGCATCGGCTGCAACAAGGGCAGAGGAGCTTCGCTTCAGCAAGCAAGGCGTTCGTGATGTTGTGCGGCAGCATCTTTTGCCGCTTTGGAATGCGTATAACTTTTTTGTTACCTATGCTCTTGTCGACGGCTGGAGCGCCGAAAATGTTCCCGACAAGCCGTCAGACAATATCCTTGATCGCTGGATTATGTCGAAGCTCGGTTCACTGATTTCCGGTGTCGATGGAGCGCTTGGTAGTTATCATCTTTATTCGGCGACTCAGCCAATCCTTGAGTTTATTGATCAGCTGACTAACTGGTATATTCGCTTGAATCGCCGGCGTTTTTGGGGCGGTGCCGAGTTGTCGGAGAATATTGACAAGCAGCAGGCTTATGCGACCCTTCATCGGGCGTTATTGACATTTGTCCGGGTTATGGCTCCGCTCGCACCGTTTAGCAGTGAGGAGATTTTCCTTAATCTGGCTGGAGGTGTGCCAGGTCTTGATTGTGACAGCGTGCACATGACGGGTTTTCCTCAGGCATCGGAGTTTGAAGTGAGTGGTGCTGAAGGGGATGTGGAATTTTTATTGCAGATCGATCGTCAGCTGGAACTGGCAATGGAGCTTTTTGAAGATGTGATTCTTGCTGGCCGAAGTATTCGCAATGATTTGGGGATTAAGCTCAGGCAGCCTCTTTCTTCCTTGAAAATAGTTCATCCTCAGCAGTCGGCACTTGATGGATTAAAGACATTGGACAGTTATATCAGGGAAGAGCTGAATGTTAAGCAGGTAGTCTATACTACCTGTGAGGAGGGGCTTGTTGTGTTGCAGGCTCGGCTCAACACCAAATTGCTAGGTAAGGTTCTTGGACCTAAACTTGGCGGCAAGGGGATGAAGGCGCTTCAGGATGCTGTACAGGAACTTGATAGTGCCGAGATTTGTGCTGTGGAAGAGGGAGGAACGATTGATATCTCTGGCGAGCGGCTTACCGCTGCCGAGCTTTTGATTACTCGCGATTTGCTTCCTGGTGCGGAGGCGGCGCAGACGAGCGGTCGGGTGACAGTACAATATGATACGGTGATGACGAAAGAGCTTCAGCTTGAAGGTCTCGCTCGGGAATTTATCAATCGTATTCAGCGGCAGCGCAAGGATGGTGGATTTGAGGTGACGGATCGAATCAGGTTGTCCTATGTGACAGGGGCAGTTATTCTTCGCGAGGCTCTTGAGGCTCATAGAGAAAATATCATGAGTGAGGTTTTGGCGATTGAGATGTCGTTGGTTGATGACCTGAGTGAACCATCAGTTGAAGGACGGGCTGTTCTTTCGACTCCACAGGAGATTGATGGAGCCGAAATTTCTTTTATTTTGGAGAAGGCGTACTGACGCCGAGAGGGGGGGGCGATGTCGTTTAAGGAGAGATGGCAGGATATTCGCGATGAGCTTTTGCGGCCCGGGGTGCTGCTGACTTTTTTTCTGGTAGTTGCCCTTGATCATCTGAGTAAATATGCCATTCGCGCCACCTTGCAGGTCGGGGAGGAAATAGTTGTTTTGCCTGGTTTTTTCAAGCTTACTCTTGTTTACAATCCAGGTGCGGCTTTTGGTCTTTTTGCTACGTTACCAGATGTTTTAAGACGACTGGTGCTGGCTTTGGTGACTATTGGCGCTGTTTTTTTTGTTATTTATTATTTGATCAATGACGTAAAGGGGGACAGGTATTCGCGTCTAGCCCTTGCGGCCATTCTCGGCGGGGCTGCCGGGAATGTCGTTGATCGTTTTGCGTTTGACGCAGTTGTTGATTTTCTTGATTTTCATGTCTCGACCTATCATTGGCCGGCATTTAATGTTGCCGACAGTTCGATTTTTATTGGTGTAATGGTGCTTATTATCCGCATGCTGCTAAGAGGGAAGGTCTGTGCTGGATGTGAGGGGGCTTGCTGAGCTTCCGGGGCGAGCGAAATTCAGGGTGACTGGACCGGGAATTGCGATTACAATTTGGATTGACCGGAGTGCATGTAGGGGCGCCTCGCGAGGCGCCCGATTACGGTAGAATTTCAAATGGAACGGCCTTTGCGCCAAGGAGTCAAATAGTTGGGTCAAATAGTTTCAGTGAGGATGAGATTAAAGTGAGAAAATTAACTCAATATTACGGAGGAATATCATGAAGCGTTTTATAATCGGGTTGGCATCTTTGCTGATTCTCTCGGCCTGTTCTCAGCCAATTAACAAGACAACAACCGGGGCTGTTACAGGAACTGCGATGGGGGCTGGTCTTGGAGCCATTGTCGGTTCGCAGACAGGTCATGCTGGACCAGGGATAGCAATTGGTGCTGCGGCTGGTGCTCTTGGGGGGGCGCTTCTGGGCAATCAAATGGACAATCAGGACTCTGAGCAGGAAGCATTGGAAGAGCGTCAGCGTCGGCAGGAGGAAGAGATGGAGCGTCAGCGTCGCGAGCTGGAAGAGCTTCGTCGTCAACAGCGTTACGATGATACTTATCGAAGATATTAGGGTTTCAGCCTGGCTTTGAGAGCATCAGCAATACGGCAATCGCCCAGCGCTGGTAGCTGTCTTCGGTCCCGCCGAAGCGGTGCCAGCGTTTTTTGCCAATGAGTTTGTCGCAAGCCTGCTTGTCGACAAGCCCGTTTTTTACGTTATTCAGTTCAGCTTTCAGGCGTTTGGCTTTTTCGCTGCTCTCATAATCCCTGAACAGGCCGATTGCTTTCTTGTCGTCATAGGCAAGACTCAGGGCGTAGGTCCTGTTGAAGTATTCAAGAGTCGGCAGGTGGGCAATTTGGGGTTTGAGCTCGTCGTTGTGTTCAGTGCTCATAATTTCTCCGCCTGATTCTATAGTTAGAGATATGCACAAGTAAATTTTACAGTTCTGGGCTTTCAGGGCGAAAACCTTGTGCTATAGGTCAGTTGTCGGCAGTTTGTTTGGTCAGCTTGAGCAGATTATTTGGTAGTTATTGATGGCACAGAGAAAAAGCAAGTCTGAAATAATACAAATTCTGGTCCTCGCTGGCCTGGTGATTGGTATTGTTGTCATGACCTTCATGATTCTGACCGGGAAGGGGCTTGGCTCCTCTACTGCCAATGAGGAGATTCCGGCCGTTTTGGTTGAGGATACAGGGGCGATAAAAAAGAGTTGTCCTGTGGCGATTATTGAGTGTCATGCCCGTGGGGTTGTGCGTTCTTCAGATTGTTCGGATGTGACCCTGCGGAGAGATTTGACCAGGAAATTCGGGACTCCTCTTGTCCTGCCAGGTTGCACTGATGCATTGTCCCGGCTTGATGCACAATGTGGGGATGATTGTCTGGCGGATCGCAATGGGTTATCGATTGTTAGGGGCGCGCAACGCAATGCGGATTCCCCGGAGTATTTGCCATCCGGACAGTGCCGTCTCGATGGAGAGATGGATATCACCGTGAGAGCCGATTGCCTTCCGAAGAGCAAATAGCTTTTATCTAGTCTGCGCCGGTATCTGATGTATAGGATAGAAATGAGAGGCCTGTTTGAGCAAGTATAGCAGGAAGTTGAGCCTTTACGGAGGGGTGGCGATCTCTCTGGCCTGCGTCTGGTGGGTGCTGAGATCGGTTGATTTGACCGAAATCGCCCGACTCCTTTCAGCTGTCAGGATGTTGCCTTTGCTTACGGCGGTCGTCATCACAGTAGTTGGTTATGTCCTTCGCGCCTGGCGCTGGCGCTATTTTTTTGCCGAAAAGGCACCGAGTATTTCCGCGAGTTATCGTTGTGTCATTCTCGGTTTTTTTATGAACAATATCCTCCCGGCGCGAATGGGAGAATTTGTTCGGGCTCATCTGGGTGGCAAGGCTACCGGATTAAGTCGGACGACGGTTCTCGCGACTATTGCCGGTGAACGACTGGCCGATGGTGTTATGATCAGTTTGATTTTTTCCGGTTTGTTTACCTTTGCTGCCCGTGATGCTCAGGCTTTGCAGGAAGGGAAAGCGCTGCTCTATGTGTCATTTCTTTTTGCTCTGGCGGCGTTGATTGTTTTTCTGCTTCTTGTATTTCGCCGGTCTGTTTACCGCTTGATTGAAGTCATTGCCGGCCGGTTAAAAGGTCGGGCTTCACGTTTTGCCTTGGTGCGTATTCGTCGATTTATTGAGGGCCTTGAGCCACTGTTGCGGCCAAAGCGCTTGTTCTGGATTATTATCGGTTCAGTTCTGGTTTGGGGCATAGAGTTGTTCGCCTATGCAAAAATCAGCGAAGCTTTTGGTCAGGACCTCGGACTTTCTTACCTCAGCCTGTTTTTAGCTGCCGTAAATTTCAGTTCTTTAATTCCAGCAGCACCTGGCGGTATCGGTGTGATTGAGGCTTTTGCCACGGCGGCCCTTGTTCATGTCGGCATTGAGCCAGAACCGGCACTGGCGATGGTGGCGATTCAGCACCTGATGCAGATGCTAGTGGTCGGTGTTCCAGGAGGCTGGCTTTTTTTTCGTGAACTGCATGGGCACTTACCGCAGGCTGAAGCAGCAGATTCTGAGGAGGAATATTGCTGATGGAGATGTCTTCGACTGACAGCACGATTCCCTTACTCAGTGTTGTTATTCCTGCATACAATGAAGAATTGCGTATTCGACCAGCCTTACACGATATACTTGATTTTTGTTCCGGGCAGTCGTTCACTTATGAAGTGATAGTAGTTGACGATGGTAGTCGCGACAGAACGGCTGACATTGTTCGCGAGATGAACTTGCCAGGTATTCGGGTTTACTCCCTTGTCACTAATGCCGGAAAAGGAGCCGCTGTTCGTTGTGGGGTGCTGCAGGCGAAAGGGGAAAGAATTCTTTATTGCGATGCTGATGGAGCGACCCCATTTCGTGAAGTCTTGCGATTGCTCGCCGCAGTTGATCACGGTGCTGATGTGGCGATTGGTTCTCGGGCGCTGTTGGCCAAAGACACCAGCGTCTCTACTGTCTGGTATCGAAAAGTGATGGGCCGGACTTTTAATGGTCTGGTTAATTTTCTCATACTTCCGGGAATTGCCGACACGCAGTGTGGTTTTAAACTGTTCACCCGGAAGGCCGCTCAGGATGTGTTTTCTCGGCAGCGTTCTCAAGGATTTTCGTTTGATGTTGAGCTTTTGTTCCTTGCGCGAAAGTCCGGTTATCAGATTGCTGAGATTCCGGTGAACTGGACGAACATACCCGGGTCAAAAGTCGACCTGCTGCGAGATTCGCTGCGGATGCTGCGAGATGTATTCTGGTTTCGCTGGTTGTATTTGCGCGGGGATTATCGTGTTATAAGCTCAGATAAAAGCGGGCAGTAACGGGCTATTTTTAGCATCATCAATCAGAGAACAGTCAGATGGTCTTTAGCTCCCTACTTTTTATTTTTGTATTCCTGCCATTATTTATTTTCGCCTATTATCTTACGCCAAGAGCATATCGAAATATCACAGCTCTTGTTGGAAGCTATTTTTTTTATTCCTGGGGAGCGCCTCAGGTTGTCCTAGTTTTGCTTGGCAGCTCGCTTGCTGATTATCTGATTGCCAAGAGAATCGACAAGGCGAATGGGGTAGCACGCTATCGTTGGATGGCGTTTGCCGTTTTGCTAAATGCTTCTTTGCTTGTCTATTACAAATACGCCAACTTTTTTGTCGCGGAATTCAGCCGTATCCTTTTGTGCTTTGGTGGCAGCAGTGTCCCCTGGGTGGAGGTAGTGCTCCCGGTGGGAATATCGTTTTTCACATTTCAGAAGCTGAGCTACTGTGTTGATGTTTATCGTCGCGATGCAGAACCCGCTGCTTCGTTTGTCGACTATTGTCTTTATGTTGTGCTTTTCCCGCAGCTGATTGCCGGGCCGATCGTTCGTTATCATGATGTCGCGCAGCAGTTGCGTTATCGTCGGGAGACGCCTGCGATGTTTGCCTTGGGTGTGCAGCGCTTTTGCCTGGGTCTTGGGAAAAAAGTGCTTATTGCCGATGAAATGGGCGCTGTCGCTGATGGAGTGTTTGCTTTGCCGGCAAGTGAACTCAGCATATCCTATGCCTGGGTGGGAATATTGGCCTATACTTTTCAGATATATTTTGACTTTGCCGGTTACTCGGATATGGCGATCGGGTTGGGGCGACTGTTTGGCTTTGAGTTTCTAGAAAACTTTAATCGTCCGTACGTCTCCCAGAGCATCACCGAATTTTGGCGTCGTTGGCACATGTCTCTTTCGAGTTGGATGAGGGAATACCTCTATATCCCTCTTGGCGGAAATCGCGTCGGTAAAGTTCGTCTTTATGTGAATCTCTGGATTGTTTTTCTGCTTTCGGGGTTTTGGCATGGAGCTCAATGGAATTTTCTCGCCTGGGGAGCTTATCACGGTTTATTTCTTGTTTTGGAGCGGGCATTTCTTTTGAATGTTTATCGCCTGCTACCGGCGTTTGTTCGGAACCTGCTGACAGTTATTGCCGTAGTTTTTGGCTGGGTGCTGTTTCGCTCAGCGGATCTTGGCGCGGCAGTTGATTTTAGTTTGCGTTTGCTGGGGTTGAATTCTCCGCCGGAAATTCTGGCGCGAATCACCTGGGGAGAGATTATCGGTATACGCCAGATATTTGTTGTTGCTGTAGCTGCTGTGCTCTCCTTTACCTCTGATAGTATCTGGCAGAGGTTGCTTGCTTTATATCGGGAAGGCTCGTTGGCAGGTAATCTTTTTTCGTTTCTAGTTGGGCTTGGAGCTCTGCTGTTGTTTTGTTTTTCGGTTCTTTCGCTCGCCAATAGTCAGTTCAGTCCATTTTTATATTTCAGATTTTAGGAGGATTGATGAAGCAGGTAATCCTCTCGGCGGTATTTCTTTTGTTATTGGTTCTTCCCGGGGTGCAGATGATTCTGCCGATGGTTGAAGAGAACAAGCTAATTGGTGCGCAGACAGTAAAAGATTTTCCCTCATTTTCATATGAAGGCATTATGAGCGGGGTAATGCAGCAGCAGTTGGCAGAATGGTTTGCTGCACATATCGGCTTTCGTGGACATCTGATAAGAACTGACAATCAAATAAATGTCTCTGTATTTAAAGAGATGTCGAAGAGGAGTAGTTCGCAGATTGTTCTCGGGCGTAACGCCTTTCTTTTTGAAAAGCCATACATCAATAATTACAATCGACAGGACAGTGTGGCGGATGCGGTTCTGCTTGAGGTCGCAGGTAAAATTGCTGAGCTTCAAGAAAAACTTCGAGTTCGAGGGGTCCAGTTCCTTGTTGTAATATCGCCAAGTAAGGCCAGTGTTTATCCGGAGAACATTCCCTCGCGTTTTGTCCGCCGCAGCCGTGATCTGGAGCCTGGTAATTACGAGCGCTGGACTCCGATGCTTGCCGCGCGCGGTATCAATTATCTTGATGGCAGGGATTTTCTGCTGAAGCTCAAACAAACTGAGAGGTTCCCTGTATACGCGGCTAGTGGGACACACTGGAATTATTATGCCGTGTGTCAGTTTCTTACAGAGCTGAGTGAGCGATTGTCTGAGCTTCTTGGGAAACAGCTGGCAAAAGTTACCTGGAGAGAGGCCAGGCTCGAGGCAAGGCCGAAGGGGGACGACCAGGACCTGTTGCTCTTTGCTAACCTCTGGCGACGGGCGGCACTTTTTCAACCAACGCCTTATGCGATGACCGGCAATACCCGAAATGGCCAGGAGTTTCGTCCACGGGTGCTGATTGTCGGGGCCAGTCATGTCTGGCAGATGCTACATATCCTCGACAAGCAGAGAATTTTTGCTCAGCGCGATTTTTATTACTACTTTCGCCGAAAAAACAGTTCTCCGCCGCTTAAGGAAGAGGCGCTGGATCCCGCCACTATCAACTGGCAGCAGGATATGCTGGAGAAGGATGTAGTGATTCTTGAGATCAACGAGGCGGTTATCCCTAGCGCCGGTTTTGGTTTTGTCGATGCCGCTCTGGGCTGGTTGGGGCGCTGAAGTTATTGCCTCCATTTCGTCATCCCCGGCTTGACCGGGTACCGCCGCCAATGACAATTCGGTCGCTAGCCCGGATGTTGCACGTAAGCCCCCTGGAACTCTGGATCAGGGGGGGGGAGTAGAGAGGAGGGAATACTGGGGTATTCCCGACCGAACGCTCACCCGCAGATTGCCCAGAATTCGCGACCGCAACAGGGCCATCACAGAGTGCAAACTGTAACGGCAGAATTTTGTTAAAAACGGTCCTAGCTAAGCTGCCATCTACCCTCACCCCTTGTCCCAGACCTCACAACCACGCGACAAGCTCAACCGCAACATCCGGGCCAGGCGAAGCTTGGCTCATAGCCTGAAATTTCTCAACATCTATGGTCGTTTACCGATCATAGACCAACAAAGTGGCGTGCAAGGTAATCAATACCGTAAACGGCCACTATATACCGAACCCGTGAACTCACGTGCAATTTCCCGGTTAAGATGATCTGGAATTATGACGTTCTTATATGTCCCGGAACTTTGTGGGAAGCCGGAGAGGATTATTTACCATGGGCGAATTGATCGTCTGTGACATTTGGGGAAAGGGATGCTGGCAGTATCAGGTGTCTTTTTTATTGGCTTGTTTTTCTCTTGGGCACTGTTGTGGCGAGTCGATTTCATATCTGGGGATGAATATCCTGAGTTGTGTAATGCAGAGGGTGACGATGACCCAAGGTTGTCAGCTGAATTTTGGGAATCCGAGATCATGTCCAAAGGTCGAGCTTCCGCTCTGGGGGTGGCTGAAATCGGAGTGGCTGGTTCGGTTCCAGGTTCCCCTATTGACATGGTTATTTCTGCCGATGTTTGTGAGGCATTTATCAGAAGTGTTTTTCAGAGACTTTCTCGCGAGGTTGAAATTCGCGAATTGAATCTGGATATGGGGGCTATGACAATTTCCCTGTTGACGGGGGCGGAGAGGCGGACCTGTCTGCTTTCCGGTTTCGAGGAGGATTATCGTCATGCTTCGTCAGCGAAACGCGACGAATACATAGCACTTGTCGTTGATAGTATCTTGCAACAGAAGTCTCCAGAAAACTTCAGTCCTTCAGAAATTCTGCAACGTCTGCGGCCACGTATACGGGATATTTATTCAGGCAACATGCTTTCGCTTGCTGGACATACAGGATCGTCTGCCGGACTTGCTTCGCCTCTTGGTTGTTCAAGGCTATTTCAGGTATCTCTGTCGCTCGATTATCCGTCCTGCTCATTTCCGGCCAGAACCGAAGATTTGGATATGTTGGGTCTGTCTGAGCTTGAGCTTGGGCGAATCGCCCGGGAAAATTTGTTTCGCGATATCGAGAGGAGTGGTCGTTTATTGGAGATGGTATCTCCTGGATTGTATTTTTATACTGCCGAAGATGGGTTTAATGCACCGAGTCTTATTCTTGCAGATTTGTTGCGAGAGACAAAATTACACGGACAAGCGATTGCAGCATTTGCCGATGCTTCGACAATTATTCTTACCGGAAGTCACGATTTTGCCGGGCTTGCCGCAATGGCCGAAATACTGGCCGAAGGTGTCAATATTGGACTTCCTCTTTTACCTGGTGCCTTGTTGCTTCGCGATGATCACGCCTGGTGTGATTTCGCCACCGAGAGTGCCAGTTCGCATCTGCCACAAGCGCACGTTGAGCTTCAGACTGCCTTCAATAATATTCAGCAGGCTTCAGTTGTCGAGGCATATACACGATTACAGCCAATGATGGCGGAGCGTTATGGGCAGGACGTTTGTGTCGCTGAGGTTGTATTGCGCGAGTTTGCCGCCGATGTATTGAAAGCTGTAGTAATCATTCCGGATGATGCGGTGCACCTGATTCTGCCATGCACTGAGATGGTAGAATTGGCCGGCAAAGGGAAAAAACGCAAAAGTCTGTCGTTGGATTGTTTTCTGCAGGGGAAGACTTGTCGTGTGCAACCACTTGCCGGGATAAACGGTTATCTTCTTCTGTCGCCGGAGTAAGTTGAAATGGTAATGGTTATCTCTGCCTGCACTTTATGGGTGTGTTGAAAAACAAACCCTCCAAAGGTCTTCGGTTATTCTGACGCCAAGGTTACAGTTTATGCCGCTTCCGGTTTCGCTGTCGGCAATTTGTCATCGCAGTTGTCTTCGCAAATTGGAGCGAAGGTGCGAGCAATCCAGGCCATTCCATCGTTATAGCCATATTCGAGTAGTGCCTCGGCAAAATCAGGATGAAGCGTTACATAAGACATTACTTCATACGCCAGTTCTTCTCCCAGTCTGTGTTTGAGGATCTTGAAAACCGGCCAGGTTGGGCCAAGGGCCATAATGTAGTCTTTTGTCGAACGCCCCAGTGAAAGTTTGAGGAAATGTCCGAGTCCCTTGCTGTTGTGAAAGTCGACGATTTCTTCAGGCACAAGACAATATGAACCAGGGACGGCTGAGACCTGCCATGTAGGTTTGGTGTAGTGTGGCTCATCGTAATGATCAAACCACCAGCGGCGTCCGGAACAGTCGAGAATGAAAATACGCTCAGCGCCGAGGCGAACAGCTGGATCGACGGGGTGATTGTCGCAGATACCGCCGTCGACAAGGCGGACATTCCTATTCTCGAGGTCGAGTGTGACTGGAGGAAGGACCGAGGGCAGCGCAGCGCTGGCAAGCCCATGTCGTGCCTGGAGTTCTTTCAGGTAACAAACTTCGAAGTTCGCTCCATCCAGAGCGTGTTGATCAAGTCGTTTTCTTGTTCGTGCGAGAAGTAACGGCAAGCGCTCTTCTCCTTCAATTGTTGTCATTACGGCGACGGCTTTTAGAGTAGGGATGTCGACGTTGCCATGGTCGGCGATAATCTGGTTGATGCGATCCTGAAGTGGAGTGGGATTGAAAATTGATACTGAGGAGGCGACAGGACCGGGAGAAGAGTAACGCAGGAAGGCAACTTTTAGTGTTCTGACAAAGGTGTGGGATATGTGTCCCGAGAATGTGTTGCGGTAAGTCCGTTCACGCCAGACATCGGCTATTGCTTCTACGGCTTCGTGTAGCCCACTGCCCAGGCAGCCGGAGAGGACAATGCCGTTAATAGCTCCAACGCTGGTGCCAACTATAACCGAAATGTTTTCTGTCTGAAGTATGCCCGTACTGGCCAGAGCCCGTAGAATGCCTATTTGGTAGGCCGCTCTCGCCCCACCACCGGAAAGCACTATCCCAGTTGGAAGGGACGGTGTTTGTTTTTCATTACTGCTCATACTCCTCTTAGCCCCGCTAGTAACTGTTATGATGCGGCATACCCATGGAAAAGTGCAGTTGTGCAGCATCACGGAGCAAAAAATATCACAATTCAGACTGATTCTTGTCCGATTGGTCGATCTCCTATGTTCTTATATCGTCAGCCACGGTCGAAGCTTTAGTCTTTGAGGGCAATTATATGTCAGGGACAGCACTTGCCCGGACGAGACAACCAGATCTTGAGGTTGGCAGAGGATGGATATCAGAGAGCAAGAATCTGAGGGGAAAGTTCAACCGTAATACTCGCTGGTCAGGATGCCTGCTTCTGGGGAGAATTGCTGCCATTGTCTCCGTGGAAAGCGCGGAAGGTGCTGACGCCTTCCCGGCTCATGAACCGCGCAAGCAGCTTGGGGTCGGACTCCATGAAGTCAACATAGATAAGGCCGTCGAGTACGTCACCGAAATTTTCGTCGACATTAAATCCGAGAAGTCGACCGCCTAGCTTGAGATATTGTCGCAGTAGCACCGGGATTTGGTGATGAGTAGCCTCCATTTCCTGTAACAGGTCGGAGATGTCAGACAGGTCTTTGACAACTATGCTGGATGCCTCCTTGTCCACTCCGCGAAGCTGGGACTTACGCATCGGGTTTCTTGCTTTGATCATTCGTGCAAGTTCCGGGAAGTAGCTGTTCTCCTCAAGAAAGCGGGTAATCAGCTGACGGGAGGCTGTGTCATATTCGCTGTTGATGCAGACGGTTCCAAAGAGAATTTTATACTCGGGATTCAAGAGAACATAGGCGCAAATGCCCTTCCAGAGCATCAGCAGTGGTGAATAACTTTTCTGATATTCGCGGCGAATAAATGATCTTCCGAGTTCAAGAGCTGGGCCCATTTGCTGCAGCAATTCTCTCTGGTAGTGAAAAAGCGAGTAGGTATAAAGGCCCTTGCGTCCAAACTGTTCCAGCACAACATCGGTTTTTGCCAGGCGATAGGCGCCGACGACTTCTTCGGCCTCGCGGTTCCAGACGAAAAGATGTGTGTAATAATTGTCATAATTGTCGATATCAAGCGCTTTGCCTGTGCCTTCCTGAACTGCTCTGAAGGTCAATTCCCGCAGTCGGCCGATTTCGCGAAGCAGGTGCGGAGCCTGATTGGCAGTCATGAAATAGACCTGAAGGTTGTCTGCTGTGATTAGCAGATGATCGGGAGGCAGATTTTTTACTTCACTGACGTAAAGTTCTTTCGCCTCGGCTTCAGCGACGGGGACATGATTTGAGTCTTCTTTTCGGGCAGCCTGCTGCTTGGCGGCGCCGCTGACTCGTTCAGCCAGAGGAGATTGATCGCGGTGGCCTAGAATATAGGTTCTCAGACGAAGGTAGTCGCTTATTTCCTGACGGGAGCTTAGCGATGCCAGTTTCTCATGGGCAATAGCATTGCCAATCCGCAGTTCTATTGAGCGTCCACGTTTATTGGCCAGCTCGCGCGGTAACATGATTGTCCGCAATAGCGGATGAACAGTTCCAACCGCCTGAAAAAGCATGCTGTTGTGTCCGGCAAAGTAGATAGGGACAACAGGAGCTTTGGTCTTTTGGACAATACGGGCAACCGTAAGACTCCAGGGAGGATCGACAATTTCTCTTTTTTTCCAGTGATAATGTGAGACTGCACCGGAAGGGAATATACAAAGGAGTCCGCCATTATTAACCCAGTCGATAGCTTCTCTTAGTGGTGCGATGTTATTTTTCGAGGAGTGCGGACCATCAAAAGGATCGACGGCGATGAAGAAGTCCTGGATTTCGCCGACTCGCCGTAGGAGGAAATTGGCCATCAGCTTAACATCCGGGCGAATGGCAGAAAGGAAGTCAGCCAGAATGACCCCTTCCAGGCCACCAAAGGGATGATTGGCGACGATTATTCCAGGGCCCTTGTCGGGAATTCTCTTCGGGTCCCCGTCGGAGACAATATATTTAACATTAAGTGCTTCAAGTGCCGCACGGGTAAATTGTTCTTTGGGAGCCGTTCCACTAATTAACTGATAGTGTTTATCGAGATAGTCCAGGCCGAGGAGGGACTCCAGTGCAGGGCGGGCGACTTTAAATGCACTGCGCATTAGGGGATTGTTGATCCGCTCTTCGATATCGAGTTTGAATGGTGAGGTTGAGCTGGTTTTTTTTGTCACTCGGAAAGTGCCCTTTTTGCGATACTCAATGTTATACCAGCCTGAAGCAGGCACACCCATACAGTAGTTATATGCCGGAGGAAGGGTGTGCTGGTGGATCCTCCCGTTCGGCTGACTCTCATACCTTCATCTTGCCTATACAAGTCGTATATTTCAGTTTGGGCTCCAATTTTGTTGAGACCCCTATTTCTTTAAACCCTTATTCCCTTAAACCTTGGGTGAAACAAGTTTCCGCTTATCCGATTTGTTCGGTAAAACCATAGCAAAACGAAGGGTTTGTAACACAACAAGCTGATTTGCTCAATTGCTCTTTCCCTAACGCATACTATTGAGACATGGTGGCATCTAACATATTGGTCTGATGAAGGCTGGATCGCGGATTTAGCCTGGATGTTGCACGTAAACCTTTTGCAAGGTTGTGAAACCTGATTCAATCGTGAACTTACGTGTAATTTTCGGGTTAGAGCCGCTTAGCCTTTCAGACTTGGCATAAGTGATTTGGAGGTTCGAAATTTTGAGCAAGCGACGTGCGGGTGCGCCTTTTATCCCAGCGACAAAGCCGATTAATGCCACAACCCTTGAGGTTGCCGATGGAGCTGTACGTGTAGTTCAGATTCAGCCAACTGCCAAGGCTCAACCAACGGCTGCGAAGATCCCGGAGGTAAGTCAACCAGCCTCTTTTATGTCTCCGCCTTCGGGAACTACTGTTTTTTCACCTGCGGAACTTGAGAGGTTTAGATCGCGAAGTCCCGAAGTTCAGCAGGTCTTGGTTGATGAAATTCAATCTTCTTTGGCGAATCCGCGCAGAGAGATTGCTATTCCGCTTGTCACACCAGTGCAGAAGGTTATTCCAAAAGATCGACAGGAATATAGTTCCTCAGTTGTATCGGGAGACGCCGTTCCGCCGGTGGAACAAACTGAACCAGCCAGAGAGTCATCCGGCAAGGCAATGGTGGGTAAGGCGGATGCTCCAATGATTTCAAGTGGCGTGCCACGATTAAACCTGTCCGATATTTCTCAGGCAGGGGTTAAATTATCTGCACGGGAAGGGACAAAGATTAAAAGAGAAGTAGCCACTCCTGAAGTATCATCAGCAGTAGAGGAAGTGGACGATTATGATACAGCGGAAGAAAGTGAAAAGAAGCGTTCATCATTGGGTTGGATGATTCTGACGGTAATATTTGGAGTGATTTCAGCAGTTGGCTATTACACATTCATGATGCCGGCTCCAGAAGTTCATTACACGAAAGAGGAGTTAAAACTGTTTTGGGTTTCCGGGATTCCATCTGATCTGGTGAAGATCATTGGGGTCGCTGTGCGACCGGATTCTGAGTTGGCAAGTTATGCTGAAGGGTTGATAAGAAGAAGCATACTTGCCCAGGACTCCCGGAAGGATCCAAGAGGTTTTCTCGGCGATGTCATTCGTATCACCTACAATCCGGCGTGGGAGTTGAAACTGAGCGATCTGGATCGTCGCGCAGCGTTGATTTATTCTGCCTTGCCGATTGCTGAGTCAACAATTCCTCGGGACGTGATTCCATCGATTTCTTCACTTGGTCCTGAGGTGCAACTGGCGATTTCTTTGTCTTATCCGACGATGACGAAGACTTTGCAGGAGATACCGGCAAGTAATTTTATCAAGTTACCAGCGCCAATCGGGCTTGGAATGCGTTCTCTGGTAGCGCTTCGCCCGGATTTGACAGCAGCCGATCCGATTGTGCAAAAATTTGCGAAGATTGCGATAAACGGCTTTCGCGATCCGATAGAACTAAGTGACTTTGTGAATCTTGATGTGGAAGCAGCATTGCTTGCGCTGGCTGGATTGTATCGAGGTGACGACGAACATTCTGGGCAGGTAATGCAGATTCTTTTCGAACATCCAAACATTCATTTTGCAGATAAATTGATTGAATGGGGGAAGGAGGTCAGCATCATCAAGTGGAAAGGGGTCACTCCGTCCGTAGAGTTGCAGATTCTTGCCGGCTTGACGCCCGAAGGGAATATCCCTGATGTATTGATTCGTTATCTTTCTTCCCATCCGGTTGCTGGGATTCGCGCATATGCATTAACAAGAGCTATTAATGTCGCCAAATTTTTTCATCCTGCAGCTTACGCCGTTCTAAGACGTCTTTCAGATGAGCCTACCCTGCTTTCGGGCGAAGAGACTTTGAAACTGGCCGAGTTCCTTGGTGATCAGCAGAATCAAAAAAAGGCTGATGTCTTACGTTGGATAGCGACATCTCCATCGGAAGAGATCCTTGGTTTGATAGTTGTCGGGTCATCCTCATTAAAAGAAATTACATTACTTGATTTTGAAGCTTTCCGATTACTTCGCAGCAGTGGTTGGCAGCCAAACAAGGAGCAGATCGATAAGCTCTCTGGTAATCCGGAAAAATTTATTCGAATATTTGCGATTACTCAAGCATACAAAAGTATGTCGCGAGATGAGCAAGTAGAGTTTTTTAATCAGAGGTTGAGCAAGGAGAGAGATCCGGAATTGCAGGTTCAGCTGAAGACCATGTTGGGTAGTTTATGAGCGATAACTCTCAAACCGACGATTTGTTGCGAAATCCTGGAAGTTACACCGAAGACGTTTTGCGTGATTTGGGGACAGCTGCAAGTGACATCTCTCGTAAACAGATGTTCTTTCCAGAAGTCAGTTGGGAGAAAGCTCGGGTTTTGGTCGCCGAATTTCATCCTGTGCCAAGTTTTTTGCGGCCAATGATAAGCAATGTATTTTCTCAGAGACGTAGTTCTCAGCGCCTTCACCCAATGTCATTTTTTGCCTTGCATCCTTTGATAATGCGTGCAGCCTCGGACCAGACATTTATTGAATTCCCGGCGGAAGGGCACGAGTATACCGGGCAATCTGGTGAGACTTCGACTATAGATCGTGCTTTATCACTGGTTGGTGACGATGTAGCTGCTGCCCTTTGTTTCATTCATGCGGTCTGTCGAAGGGTAGATTATGTTTTGCCAAAGAGAATCTCGATACCGATATTGGACGATGCACTGATCCGCGCCAAATTGGGGTTTTATCTGGGTATGACTTCACGGAAATTTGGACGCGGTGAGGGTATGCTTGCCGGATTTGCCGGACGTTGCGGGTTGGCAATTCAGATAGCGGCCGGTGACCTTGAGGAAGTTCAGGGGGTTTTAGAGTCTCTTGCTGTCGGTGAGGACATTCAACGTGTTGGTGAGAGAATATATGGCTGCGAGCCTTTGCAGGTTTCGGCTTTGACGATGATTGCTGCGGGCTGCGGACGTGAAGCAGCCGAAGGAACGTCTACCTTTGGCTACCAGGCGGACCTTCCTCTGGTCTCAATGGATGAGCTTAAAGCACGGTGGTATGCGGCATTTTGTATTATTGAACATATGCGAATGGGGAGGAGGGTCCTGATACACGATTCTTACTGGGACGCACTCGATGTAACAGAAGTTAAGCAAAAATTGTTGATCGAGAAATTTATGGAACTACAGCGCGGTGGGCACAGATGGCGCTGGCTTACCCAGGTGACAGTAAATGGATGATCTTCTCAAGGAGTTTCTTGTCGAGGCGTATGACTTTCTCGATCAGGTAGATAGCGATCTATTGCAGCTGGAGAGTGATCCAACGGCACGGTCTCTTTGGGATGGCATTCTTCGGGCGATGCACACGATTAAAGGAACCTGTGGGTTTCTTGGTTTGTCTCACCTGGAGAAGAGTGCTCATCGTACCGAGAGCTTTATGATTAGTTTTCGTGATGGTGTTCATAAATATACCTCGGAAACTACCAGCATTTTGTTGCAGTTGATTGAGGTCTGTCGTGCCTTGATGCGTCAGGTTGAAGAAACTGGTAGCGACGCAAATGATAATTTGCTGAACGCATTGATTAGAACAATCGATACATATTCTGATACGACAGGAGAGGTTGCTGAACCCCCAGCTATTACCGTGGTCCCTCAGACTTCCCATGAAGGTGTGAAGTTGCCCGCAGGGGCTGAAGCCGGTCATGACGAACCGGTTGCTTCGATAGCTCAGTGTAACCAAGGGATTGAGCCAGTCAATGTTGCTGTTAACACGGTGGATACAGCGAAAGAGAGGGTGCCGGCGGAGAACAAGTCTATCGCTGAGAATTCTGCGGTGGGAAAAAATATTTCTGAGACTTCTATTCGTGTTGATGTCCGTCACCTTAACTCGTTGATGGATCTGGTCGGTGAATTGGTGCTTACACGTAACCGAATGCTCGAAGAAACAAAGCAGGAAAAAGATCGAGAGCTTATTGCGGCTACCCAACGCTTGGGGTTGATTACATCGGAGTTGCAACAAGCGGTAATGCGGACACGAATGCAGCCTGTCGGCAGCATCTGGAGCAAGTTTCCTAAAGTTGTTCGCGATATCTCCAGACAATGCGGTAAACTTGTTCGTCTGGAGATGGAAGGGCAGGAGACCGAACTTGATCGCACTTTGTTGGAAGCAATCAAGGACCCTTTAACCCATATTGTTCGTAACTCCGTCGATCACGGGATTGAAGACCCGGTGACCAGGGATTTGGCGGGTAAAGTCAACGAAGGGACTATTTATCTCTCTGCCCGGCATGAGTCGGGAATGGTT
This sequence comes from bacterium, assembly GCA_028689495.1. Taxonomy (GTDB): domain Bacteria; phylum Bdellovibrionota_C; class UBA2361; order SZUA-149; family JAQTWB01; genus JAQTWB01. The sequence continues at coordinate 28,228 of JAQTWB010000012.1, forward strand.
GTTGTTGAGATACGTGATGATGGTGCTGGAATTGACTCTGCCAGATTGATTGAGAAGGCTCTGTCGCGTGGTGATATTACACCGGGACAAGCTGCCACAATGGGAGAGAAGGAAGGGTTGGAGCTGATATTTCGCGCCGGTTTGAGCACTGCCAAGGAAGTTACGAACATTTCTGGACGGGGTGTTGGCATGGATGTTGTGAGGAGCAACATCGAGAAAGTTGGGGGAACAGTTGAACTGGCAAGTGCTCCAGGGGTAGGCACGACGATCACTCTTCGATTGCCGTTAACTTTGGCGATAATCCCCGCACTTGTAATTAGTGCACAGGGTCTGAGGTTCGCATTGCCGCAAGGGCAGGTGGCAGAAATCGCTCGTGTCGGTGGAGATAGTGGTGCTCCTGTGGAGATTGCTGGTGGTGCTCCCGTATTCAGATTGCGGAAGAGCCTTATTCCTTTGCTGGATTTGGCCACCGAGCTGGGAATTACTCAAGCGGGGAGAATCGCAAAGCCTGAAAACTACGAAGGTGTAGTGATTATTGTGTCGACGAGTAATGAACAAAAGTTCGGTGTCCTCGTTGATAGCGTAGATGACACGCAGGAGATTGTAGTTAAGCCTTTGTCAACGCACTTATCTGGCTGTCAGGTTTATTTGGGGGCAACGATATTGGGCTCTGGTGAAGTGGCGTTGATTGTTGATATGCCGGCATTGGCGACTCGGCTAGCGCTATCGATGAACAACACTGAAGCTGTCGAGAACATGGCAGATGTTCGCGATCTCGGTCAGCTCCGGGAAGGGTTGGTTATTTGTCGTTCGTATTCGGGGCAACAGATTGCTCTGTCACTTGCTTTGGTTGAAAGGTTGGAAAAAATCGAGCGTGTCCGCCTTGAACAAACAAGCATCGGTCCGGTCATGCAGTATCGGGAATCAGTTATGCCGATTGTTGTTATTGATGAGCTTATCTATAGCCATGAACAGGTTAGGTCGGGTCGTCCACGGACAGGTGAAATTGGTGCTGATCAGCAGGCAGATTCTTATCATCGTAAATTTAACCTCTCTGAAGAAATTGAGCTGATTGTCTGCTCTGCAACGGGAGGTAGTATCGGTGTGGCAGTGGAAGAAGTGTTAGATGTAATTAACAACTGCTCAGAGCTGGATCGAAGTATTGATGGGGAAGCAGGACGTTTTGTTGTTGTCAATGGGCAGCTTGCTGAGTTTATTGATTTGCAACAGTCTTGGGATTTTTCTCATGGACGTATATCCGCAAACTCTGTCGATACGGTATTTTTGAACACATAGAAATTTCATTCGGGGCAGACAATGAGCTACCTGGATCAGGCGATTGAAGAATTTGTTGTCGAGAGTTTTGACAACCTCGAGCAGCTCGAGCGTGATATGCTTGTGCTGGAGCTGGATCCACACTCCACCGAGTTTATTGGTCGGATTTTTCGTACGGTCCACACTTTAAAGGGTTCATGTGCTTTTCTCGGTTACAGCAGGCTGGAGGTTCTTGCACACACGGCTGAGAATCTTCTTAGTTTAATCCGTGATGGGCGAAAAACATTTAATCAGGATGTGGCTGATGCTTTACTGAAGTTTGTTGATACTGCCCGGGCTGTCATTAAAACTATTCGCGATGAACGGCAGGAAGGTGATTTTGATACGACGGAGATTATTGCTAGTTTGGTCGCGCTTCAGACGCTCGATCTAGAGGCTCAGACAGCTGATATCGCCGTTGTGGTTTCAGCAGGTGTTATCTCAACTGATGTCTCCTCGGCTAATATGACTTCAGCTGGGAGTTCTTCTCCGTTGGATTCAAGTGTCGAAGCAAAAATCGCTGAGACGGTGATTCCAACAAAATCCGATGATGCCGTTGAAGTGATTGTTCCGGCTAATCCGACCAACCTGGCGCAGAAAGTTGGAACTGCAGTTCATAATAGCGCGGTTTCAGAAAACAGTGTCCGTGTGGATGTAGGTATTCTGGACAAACTGATGAATCTTACTGGCGAGCTTGTCCTCACAAGGAATCAGATTGTTCGTTACACTTCATTGTCAAGCAACGAAAGGTTGAAGAGTACGGTATCTGAACTTAATTTTGTTACGGGAGAATTGCAGACACGTGTGATGAATACGCGAATGCAACCGATCGGAAATATCTGGGGGAAATTCCCTCGGGTTGTTCGAGACCTGGCGCTGAACCTCGGAAAGTCGGTCTCTTTGGAGATGGACGGTCAGGATACTGAACTTGATAAATCCTTGATAGAGGCAATTAAGGACCCTTTGACCCATCTCATACGGAACTGCGTAGATCATGGGATTGAGAAACCGGCATTACGGCGGGCTAAGGGCAAGGCGGAGGAAGGGACCGTGCATCTTCGTGCCTATCAGGAAGGAGGTCAGGTTGTAGTTGAGATTGAAGATAATGGTGGCGGGATTGATACAGATAAACTCCTTAACAAGGTAATTGAAAAGGGGTTGCTGACTGAGGCCAGTGCAAGGAGCCTTTCCCATCATGACGCACTACAGCTTATTTTCTTACCTGGACTTTCTACTGCCGAAACTGTGACAAACGTGTCTGGCCGTGGCGTTGGTATGGATGTTGTTAAAAGTAACATAGAGAAACTTGGCGGTAGTGTCGATATTCAGAGTGAATTGGGTAAAGGCACTCGTATGCGTTTGAGGATTCCGCTTACGCTGGCAATTATCCCTGCGTTGCTGGTCTCCTGCTGTGAGCAGGTTTTTGCTCTTCCGCAACTGAATGTTGTGGAATTATTGCGGGTGGATGCAAAGAAAGGGAATGGTGAGATTGAGTATGTTCTCGGGAGCCCGGTATTCCGTTTACGAGGCCGAATTTTGCCCTTGGTTTTTCTCGAACAGGTTCTATTGCTAACTGAAAATACCGCCGAGATGTCTCCACGTTTTATTGTTGTAGTGGAGACGGACGGGTTCTCCTTTGGTGTTGTCGTGCAGAAGATAATGGACATGGAAGAAATTGTTGTTAAACCGCTGGGACGTCAGCTTGAGGCAGTTGGTTGTTTTGCAGGAGCGACTATTCTTGGGGACGGATCGGTGTGTCTTATTGCCGATATTTCTGCTGTGGCCAGTCGCGCAGGAGTAAAAGGACATCGGCCACTCATTTCGTTTTCTTCAGAAGATACGGCAACAGGTGTTATTGAGACGATGCTTGTCATGACCGGGCAGGATGGGCGTCGGCGCGCAGTGCCTTTGGAATATGTTTCTCGGCTTGAGAAGATACAAGTTTCTGAAATTGAACAGACCTCGGCCGGAATGTTTCTTCAATATAGCGGTAAGCTGCTGCCTTTGATTGAGATTGAACAGTTTGCCGGTGGGTCTGGTGGAGTTGGTTTGGGGCTGACGAGGGAAGATAAAGAACTGTCTGTTGTCGTTACAAACTGTCATGAACCGTATGGCCTGATTGTTGAAGAGATAGTTGATATTGTCGAGCAACAAGTAGAGTTAACGGTGAGAGGAACATCGGCTGGTGTGAAGGGAGTTGCGATTATCGATGGATCGGCCACTGATATTTTGGATATAGCTGGTATCGGGGCGAGAGTATGATATCCGTTCAAATTGTCATTGTTTCGTTAAAGGGAGATGAGGACTGATAATGAAAGATAGTAGCTTACAGTATTGTACTTTTCGGATTGCCGATTTGTATATGGCGATTGATGTCGCTGATATTCAGGAAGTAATTCGATATCAGTCAATGACACCTGTGCCGCTGGCACCTGCGGCAGTGCGTGGGTTAATGAACCTTCGTGGACAAATTGTTACCGCTATAGATCTTCGAACCCGTCTTTGTCTCGAGCCTATTTCACTGGAGACCTTGCCAATGAATATTATTATTCGTGATGGTGATTCCGTGGTGAGTTTACTTGTTGATGAAGTGGGTGATGTGATTGACGCAGATGCCGATCTATTTGAACCTCCTCCGGCCAATATGGCCGGTCTGGCCTCGGAGCTTGTTAAAGAGGTTTATAAACTACCGGAACGTTTGTTATTGATTCTTGACGTGGGTAAGGTAATTCGCTTGCAGTAGAGGGAGACTTTAAATGAAAATTTTAGTGATTGATGATTCCAGAGCCATGCGTACCTTATTAGCTGGTATGCTCTCCGATTTGGGGCATGAAGTTTTACAGGCAGGGGATGGTAAAGAGGCGTTGGATGTTCTGCGTGCCAGTGATGGTGTTAAGGTATGTTTGGTTGATTGGAATATGCCAGTTATGTCAGGTTATGAGTTTGTTGTTGCTGTGCGTGCTGATGCTAGATACAGCGCGCTGAAATTGATGATGGTGACGACAGAGACAGAGATGGAACAGGTAATACGGGCACTTGAAGCAGGTGCTGACGAGTACGTAATGAAGCCATTCACTCAGGATGTTATTGTTGATAAGTTGAAAATGATGGGACTTTAGTTTGTCGTTGGTCGGGTTTTGATTACTTGGGTTGCGAGAAATGAAAAAAGTTAGAGTGTTGGTTGTTGATGATTCGGTTGTTATCCGTCAATTGCTCGGCGGTATTCTTGAGGAGCACCCAGAGATAGAAGTTGTTGGTCGTGCGGCAAATGGTGTTATTGCGTTACAAAAAATCGCTTTATTGACGCCTGATTTGGTTACATTAGATGTTGAGATGCCGGAAATGGACGGCATAGAAACATTAAAAAGGATCCGTGCCGCCTGTCCAGATCTGCCTGTTATCATGTTCAGTAGCCAGGGCGAACAAAGTGCGCGTGCCACTGTAGAGGCTCTGGCAATTGGAGCTAGTGATTTTATTTCCAAGCCGGCAAATTTTAATGCGGCAGAGTCTGCTATACAGCAGGTAAGAGATCAATTGATTCCGCGAGTGATGCTTTTCGGAAAACCTCGAGATCGAGTAAAGGCAGCCTCAGAGGTTTATTCTACGGCAGCTCGCCCCATTTCAGAGCATCAAAATCTCACAAAGGTTTCATCGGCGGCTGTCGAGGTCGTCGCACTTGGCGTTTCTACCGGTGGGCCTGATGCGTTGAATCGTCTTATTCCGTTATTTCCTGTTGATCTTTCGGTTCCACTTTTTGTTGTACAGCATATGCCGCCGATTTTTACCAGACAACTTGCCCAACGGTTGAATTCCAATTCACAGATTGAAGTAGTTGAGGGTGCGGATGGAATGCCGGTCCGGTCCGGTTGTGTTTATATTGCACCTGGTGGATTTCATATGGGTGTTCATAGAGAAAAGTCGGGAATGCGGATTAGACTTGCTGAGACGCCGCCTGAGCACTCCTGCCGACCCGCTGTCGATTATCTTTTTCGTTCGATCGCAGAGAATTATGGCAGTCGTTCTCTGGCCGTGGTTCTTACTGGGATGGGGCATGATGGTACTTCAGGAGCGGCGGTTCTTAAGGCGTGTGGTGCACTGGTTTTTGCTCAGGATGAACAGAGTAGTGTCGTGTGGGGAATGCCCGGAAGTGTTGTTAAGGCTGGATTGGCAGATAAGGTAGTTTCCCTTCAAGCGATGCGGGATGAGATTCTTGCTGTGTCCGGATATGCGTTTTAGGCAATGTGTTGAATGAAAATCGGTGTTGTCGGAGTGGTGAGTATTTTTCATTTGTGTTTTGAGCAAGCTGCGAGGTACTGATGGCCATTGACAAGGAAGGATTCCAATTCGTTTGTGCTCTGTTGAAGCGCGAAGCGGCGATCGTCCTAGATGAAAGTAAGGAGTACCTTGTTGAGTCGCGTTTGTCGCAGCTGGCACGTCGCGAGGGACTAGTTGATGCGAATGAGATCTGTCGGCGTATCATTAAAGGTGACGCAGTGTTGGTCTCTCAGGTGGTCGAGTCGATGACAACTAACGAGACAAGTTTTTTCCGTGACCAACATCCTTTTGAGGCGCTTCAGAGTTCAATTTTGCCTGCAATTCTTGAGCGGAGCGGTTCTGGTCGTGAGATCAGGATATGGAGTGCGGCAAGTTCCAGTGGGCAAGAGGCATATAGTATTGCCATGCTTATCAAAGAGCATTTTTCTAATGCGGCCAATTTCAAGATTGATATTATCGGAACAGATATTTCTACCGAGATGGTTAGGCGAGCTGCCGCAGGGAGCTATTCCCAACTGGAGGTTAACCGTGGTTTGCCCGCAAAATATCTTGTCAAATATTTTCGCAAAGAAGGGCATGAGTGGTTTATTAAAGACGACATTCGCTCAATGGTTCGTTTTGAAAAGCTCAATCTGGCATCACCAGTTGGTTTGGTTGAACACTGTGATGTGATTTTTATGCGCAATGTTCTAATTTATTTTGATATAAAAACCAAGCGCGAAATCCTTTCTCGCGTAGGCCGCGCCCTTAAGCCGAACGGAGTATTTTTTCTTGGAGCGGCAGAGACCACATTATATGTGGACGACAATTTTGAACGATGCAGCATGGGGAATGCCAGCTGTTATCGACTAAAGACTGTAGGGTGAAAAGAGTTTCTGGTTATGGAGATTTTATGGTGGATGCGAAAATAAAAATTTTTGATAGGGAACTTTGTCTTGAGAGATTTGAGGGAGACGAGGAGTTGCTGGAAGAACTGCTGGAAATTTATGTGGATGATGCTCCTAATATATTTGCCCGATTTGTCGAGGCGTTAGAAAAAGGTGACCTGTCAGTTGCTGAACGGGAGGCTCATTCGATGAAATCCGCATCGGCTAATGTGGGAGCCGAGCGGGTTCGCGACGCCTCGATGCAGGCGGAAAAAGCTGCAAAAGCTGGCGATAGGGCGACTGTCGAGAGGCTGCTTGAAGAGATGCAATCGGAGTTTCAGACATTCTGTTTGGCATTAGGGGCATTATAATGACCTGACATCGGTAGTTGGGGTGTAGCGGCTTAACCCGATGGCCTCTATCGCTTTTACCGCTTCTTCGATGCGGTCGCTTACGCTAACTCCCCTATGCCAGTTGCCAAGAAAGGTTAGATGTGGTGCATGCCCGTCAACTTTTCTTTGCAGACTGTAGTGCCCCAGTGGGTAGGTGGGAATGGCAAAAGGGTAAAATGTTGTATTGATCACATGCGGAGCTTCCTTTAGTTGAAGGACTGTTTGGATCTGGCTTAAAGCGGATAACAGTTTGTCTTTTTCCCTGATGTCAGCCATTTCGGGGAAAGTCCCTCCTCCGATAAAGCATGTAACAAGGTGCCATGCTTCGTCTCCACTACGTCCCGGGAAAAGGGAAGAGTTAAAAATAGCCCCGAGTAATCCCTGACTGAGGTGGGGGGGGGTCAGAAAGCCAAAACCGTCCAGTTGATAATCTGACGATTTTTTATTGACTAGTAGATGAGCGACCCCCAAGGGGGCATAGGGGATCTTGCTTATTTCGCCGCTCAGAGTGTGATCGATTTCGCGTATAAGAGTTGATGCGGCTGAGGCTTCAGTGGCAATGATCACTTGCCGACAAACGAGAGAAAAATTTTGGGGATTGGAGGATTGTTGGTCGATACCCTCGACCTTCCACCTGAAATCATCCGAAGTTGTTCTTGTCAGACGGGTAACTTTTCCAGAGGTCATCAAGCGGTTCTTATCCAGTTTCGCCATTATTATATCCGGCAGAGTGCACATGCCGTTTTTAAATGAAAAGATCCCGCGTGTTGGAAGATTCGCCGGTTTGTCCGGTGCCGGTGGCGTGGAGATTTTTTTCTTCCTTTGTGTGAGGGCGCCTTTAAGTAGAGAACCGCAAGTTTGTTCCCAATCCCAGATGACAGGCAGTGAGGAGCGGACGCTCAGGTTTTTTATATTGGCGGCCCAAACGCCTGAAAGCATGGCGGCGAGCACATTGTTTGTGAATTCTTCGCCAAAATGCCGGCAGGAAAAGTCATGTACGCTTTCATCATTCGCTGTGGATCGTCTGGTGAAAACTTCAGTGAGCAATCTGACTTTCCCTTTTAGGCCAAGGAAAGGTGAGGTGATAAACTGTAGTGGGTCTTGGGGTGCAGCAAGAAGATTAATGCCCAGATCGGGGCGATGAAAGTATCGATTTTTTGCCAATCGGCTTGCACCGATGACCTGATCCTCAAGGCCGAGTTCCGCAATCAGACGCATTATTCCAGGTTTAACAAGGCAGCTGTTAGGTCCCGTTTCCAGCAGTGCCTTATCAACAGTGATGGTATTAATTACGCCACCGACCTTGTTTTCCGCCTCGATAAGCAGGAACTTGATGCCTTTCTTTTGTGCCTCATATGCTGCCGTCAGGCCGCCGATGCCAGCGCCGATAATTAGAAGATCGACTGACTGTGGGATGATACAGCAGCTGATGGTCATAGATCTTCCTTGCTAGCTATCCCGGCAATTGCACGTAAGTTCACAACCTCACGACGGGCTTACATGCAATATCCGGGCTATAGCTTTTAACCTGATTAATCAGATCCAGAACGGCGCTTTCCGGTGTTTCTTGCAGTATACCGTGTCCAAGATTGGCAATATATCCTGGTCGTGCGGAAAAGTTTTCAAGCATAGACCGGACTTTTTGTGTTCGGAGTGCAGGAGGCGCAAAAAGCGAAACCGGGTCGAGGTTCCCTTGAATTACAGTTTCAGATTTTAATCTGGCAAGGGCATCTGAGGGGTCAGTTCGCCAGTCCAGGCTCAGACATTTTGCTCCTGATTCTTCCATTGTTTCAAGCAAGTGACTTGAGCCATTGACATACAGAATAACTGGTGTGTCCGTTGTCTGCACAGCATTGATAACTCGTGTGATATAGGGCAAGGAGAATCGGCGGTAAGATTCTTCGTCCAGTAGACCGCCCCATGTATCAAATATCTGCACTGCATCTGCACCACCAGCTATTTGAGCCGCCAGATAACCAATAGTTGTAGTTGTTAGTTGGTCGAGGAGAGTTTGCATTGCCTGTGGATGTTGTTCGGCAAAAACAGGCACACCTTGAAAGCCCTTGTATGGACCATGCTCAATTAAATAGCAGGCCAGGGTCCATGGTGCTCCGGCAAAGCCAAGTACTGCCTTTGGTGATTCTCCACACGCCAGAGTGTCCTTAAGGCGGGAGATAACTTTTGGCACAATACTATAGGCGTCATATTCGCTAACGACCAAATTTTCTATGTCCTCCGGTTTTTTGATGGGATTGGCGATGTGTGGTCCCGGAGCAAAGTCAATCGTCACGCCCAATCCTTCAAGGGGGAGCAGAATGTCGGCAAAAACAATTGCCGCATCCATATCAAATTCGGTTACTGGCAGCATTGATACTTCATAAGCAATGTCGGCACTGCGGCATATTTCGAGAAAACTGTGACGACTTTTAATAGCGCGGTAACTTGCCTGGTAACGGCCAGCCTGGCGCATCAGCCATACGGGAGGACGAGTCAGAGGTTCACGGTTCAGGGCCTGAACAAGTAGTGGCCGATTGTTCATGGTTAACTCCGCTTGTCTGCTAAGGGGTCAATATTTTCGAGTCCTGGTGAGACCGGAATCGGGTTAGGCGTTTAATTGGTGAATACGCTTTCTTCTGCTTGATGTCGACAGACGCAGGAACAGGTTGCCGCGAAAGACCATCATGAAATGTGTCAGCAGCAGTGCGACAGGGAGTCCCAATCCGTAAAATAAATCTCCGGAATTTCTGAGGACACCAAGAATGATTCCTAGATACACTCTCCAGAAATCAATCAGGTTAATTTGCGAGACAATATAGGTAAATTCTGTAAACGATGAGCGAAAAAAAAGTGGGCCGAAAAAAACAGAGAAAGGCAGGAACCACTCCAGAGCGTTGTCTCTGATTAGGTAATAGCTTTCTTCGGCTGCCTGGATAAATCCTCCGCCTTTCAGATAAGTTAATTCAGGTAACGGATTAAGCACGACAAAAAGCACCAGATTTACTGCGGCGACAGCAAAGGCATTATTGAGTAATCCGCCTCCTAGTAGGGTAACGATCCAGAGGGCAAAGAGGACATTAAGTACCGAGGGGAAGATGGCGATAGTTTCGCCCCACAACTCGTTAAGGACAACCTTCTCTTTGTTAATTGCGTGTAGCACAAGGCAATAATAATTTGCAGCGATCAGGGTGTTCACGAGACCAAAGATCAGGCCACCGACAAACCCATGAAGAACAAATGAGAAAAGATTTTGAAAGAGCGATAGTGCAAGGATGTAGATAAAAGGAGCAATTATTCCAGGCCAGGCTTTAATCATTCCAAGAACACTATCCCGACCGCAATCCCGGTAAAGTAAAATAGATGAGGTCATAAGCTTTGGGAAGTCTTTCACTTGCGATTCTCCGGCCTTGGTCCTTTCCGCTGGCGCCGTGGACGTCTTCTGCCTGCGGCTGCAGAGTTATTATTGCGTTTGGGCAGCGGCGCATCTTCGAGAAACTCCAGCCAGAAGCTCACAGCATGTTTGCTTTCCTCGGTTGGTGTGCACAGGTCGAGTAACTGCAGCGATATTTCGAAATATGATTTTCTGTACACTTCCTGAGCCGAACGATGTCCGTTCGCTGCTTCAATCAGCGCCATACGTCCGGAAAGCAGCAGTTCCATTTTCTCACGGTCGGCTCGATAGACGCCCATTGGTAGGAAAAGTTTATTGATTAGGTGTCGGGTGGGATTGACCGCACTTTCTGGAAGGTCACTGTTTTCGCAGTCTTCATCAAGGGACATGGATTCAACCTGCGGTTCAACGGGTGATTCACCAGACCCGGGTAACGGGAGACATTCGCTATCTCGATCGTTTTTGTTTAAATATGGTTCGTCCGGGACAAACTTTTCGGCGGGTGATTCTCCTTCGGACAGGTTTGGTGAATCGATATCGCCCGAGGGCTTTCGGCGTCTTCGCTTGCCGGCAGTTCTCATGGCGCTAATCGGACTTTTACCCCACAGCGAGCGCTGAATTTCTATATCTGCGGGTGGTAAAGTTGAGAAAAAGTTTTCATCAACTTCACCAAGCATCATTGAAAGCAGCATTACCGAAACGGGAACATCCGAACCGAGAGCTGCGGCCTTGTCAATTTTACGTAAGGTCCCTGACCATCGTTCTTTGATCATTGAGACGCGGCTCTGGTTTACGTATTTTACCGGGGAGAAAATATGGGGCAGTATGCTTGTGTCTTCCATAAGCTCAAACGAGTGTCTGGAGTAACCGCCTTTAAGTTCTTTTAGAAATTCCTCATACACTCTCACTTGAGAGCACTCAGCGATTAGCTCAGCAAGCGCATGGATTGCATTCAGTGTTGTTTCTTCGATTTGAAAACCAGTGCGTGCTGCGTGGCGCACTGCTCGAATCATGCGAACAGGATCTTCGCGGAAGCGAACTGCCGGGTCGCCGATTGTCTTGACGGTAGCTTCTTCAAGGTCTTTGACGCCACCGACGTAATCAATTACCGCAAACGATCGCAAGTCGTAGAACAGGCCATTTATTGTCAGGTCACGGCGATAGGCGTCACTTTCAATATTTCCGTAAACATTATCACGAGTGATGATTGACGTGCTTTCCACATCATCACTGTCCTCTGCGTTATCGCGGAAGGTCGAGACTTCGAATATTTTGCCACCATTAAAGTAGACATGATTAAGTCTGAATCGACGGCCAATAATTCGGCTATTACGGAATAGTCGATGCACATCATTCGTTGAAGCATCGGTGGCAATATCGAAATCCTTTGGCTGTCTGCCGATCAGCAAGTCGCGCACACCACCACCGACGATAAATGCTTTGTAGCCAGCATTTAGCAGGCGGTAAACGACCTTCAGAGCATCGGGATCAATGAGAGAGCGGGAAATTCCGTGAAACTCCCTCGGGAGCAGCATAGGAAGGCCCGGAAGGTCGGGGTAAAAACGTTGACGCAAGAAGGCCGCACGTTTGTTATATTCCGGGTTATTGAGCAGTCTGGCTGGTAGGAGTTCCAATGCACAACCGGGAGTGTCCTGGTCTCCTTCGATTTCGGCACTGAGGTTTATTTCAACCGATGAATCCGGCTGTAATGCTGAAGAGGCTTGTTCTTCTGGGGCGCTTGGTGACGGTTGGCTCATTTCCTAGTGGTTATCAACTAGTGGTAATCAATCTGCGATACACCTTCCGTATAATCGGAGGGGACCAGCTGGGGAACAATTGTCGGCTCAATTAAAGAAGCCAAACCCTGAAATATTTTTACTTCGTGCAAGGCACCAAGTTTATTGCCCGCTGCGCATTGTAATTGCAAGCGGTTAGCAGTTTTCCTCATCGTTTGGGCTAGTTCCAAGTGAGATTTAAGCACTTGATAGCGGCTGAGCTCACCCACCTTTCTGTTGGTCAATGTTCTTTTTTCCCGCTCGATGACTCGCTCCAGTCTCAGGATAACACCGAAGACTTTCTGTATGTTTACATGTTCCATTAACGCAGCGCACGTAATTATTAAGTGAAATTTCAGATACTTGGCAAGATCGGACTAACGTATAGCGATATTCGCGATATTCCAGGTGATATCATTGCTGCTCATAATACTAAGCTGGTATTCGACTTAGGCCCAAGTAATTGCGGTCATGGGCATATTTTTAGCAGCAAGCAGGCGGATAATACCCTCACGGCATTCCGGCGCAAGTCTCAGTGAATCGTTATTTGCGTAAAGGTCAAGATAATGGCTGATTTTCTCAGGATCAGTGAAGGAAGTACCTCTCTGGTGGTTAATCTCGGTCAGGTAACTTAATGCCTGGGCCTTATGTCGGATGGCAAAAGCGACACTTTGCGCAAGAATTGAGCTGATGTCTTTGATATGCTCATTTCCAAGTGCTTTGCGGATGACGTTTATGCCAAGGGGGAGTGGGAGGCTTGTCGAGACCTGCCAAAGAGAGGCCAGATTTTCAACCTCGATAAAACCCCATGAGGGGAACGCAACCTGACCCTCATGTATCAAAAGTGCGGCATCAACCTCTCCTGTTTTTAGGGACTGAAAGACATTTTCGAAAGGTTCAATTGGGATAGTTACCAGCTGGGCACTGGGCAACGCCTGTGAAAGGACCAGAGCTGCAGTTGTGGTTGAGCCGGGAATGGCTATGCGCGCATTATCCAGGTCCTTACGGCAAAAGCCCGGCTTGGCGACGACTACCGGTCCGTAACCCCGTCCGATACTGGCGCCACTGTCGAGGATTGCGTAGTTTTTGGCGCAGTCACTATAGGCAGCAACCGAGATAGCGACGATGTCGCTGCTTACCATCGCGGCCATTGTGTTCAGGGTCTGTGTATCATGAGCCGAAAAGCTAAACCTATAAGGGGCCGTGCTTATCCTGCCGGTAACTATCGCCCAGAAGAGGAAGTAGTCATCGCTGTCAGGGCTGTGAGCAACCGTGATTTTCATATTTTGTTAAGGGAGTTTTTTGTGGGCACCGTCACAAAAAGGTGCATTGCAGGTAATTTTGCAGTCACAGAGGGCGACACGTTTTTTTTCAATGATTTCGAATTGCATCGGGCTGAAAGTGGTTCCGGAGTGAGAACCATCACAGAATGGTTGGGAGGCCGAGCGGCCGCAGCTACACCAATAGTAGGTTCCCGGTTCCAGTTCGACGATACTTGGAGCCTTGGCAGCAACAACAGGTTTTTCTGACATTGGACGTGATCCTTATGGAAAGGGCGTGGGTTGATGAGTTTGGTTTACGAAGCTACTATCTAGCACTTTGATCTTCGCTGGTGCAATATCCCGCTTCTTGTCTTACTATGGCAGGGTTATTGAGTATGGGTCTGAACGGCTCCAGATAGTATGCGCTTGAATCCTGTACATTGATATCGCGTTTGTTTTGTTCGGTCGGGTATCGATCCGGACAATTAATGAGAGATTACTATGAGCAAAAGCTATAATTTTCGTCGACAGCTGATTCTCGCTGGATTCGCGGCAGTGTTTTTTTCTTTATCTATCACCGCTTGTCAAAAGGCCCTTCCATATTCAGATCCCGATTCAGTGGCCCAGAAGTCATCACGGGAAGTGCAGCAGACACTGACAGAAGTGCGTTCAATGGGAGCGCTGTGCAAGATTGAAGGTGAGAAGGCAAAGCAGCTGGTTGATCGTCTCAATGTGCTGGAAAAGCGTTTGGCCTTACTGGAGGCGGCGGGGAAAAAAAGTGGTGCGACTATATCTTCCCTACAGCGTCAATTAGCCAGTTGTCGTCATAAATCCAAGGATTGTAAGTCTGCGCCTCTTGATGTGAAGGAATATTCTCCGTCTGATGCTCCTCCGGGCTGGGCGGCACCAGCGGCGAAACATTGAGTCGTTATAGATTGAGGGTGTGACGAGGTGGTTAACAATCCATATCGAGGTCGAGCTGCTGAATTTCCGGGCAGGCTTTTTAATTTCCCGGATGGTGAAGCTGATGTTGATATCTCGGCGCAGCTTGCTGAGGCAGAGCACACTTATCTGGAGTTTGGTTCTGGCTCTGGGGGACATTTGATTGATCGGGCTCTTTTGCAACCTGACGCAGGTTTTTGGGGCTTTGAGTTGCGGTACAAGCGTGCCGTGCGGACTGTAGAGAAAGCACAGGTGCGGGGGGCGGAGAACGTATTTGTTTTACGGACCAGGGCTGAATCGGCGGAAAAATTTTTCCCCAATCATAGTATTGCGGGGATTTATGTGAATTTTGCTGACCCGTGGGCTAAACAAAAGCAACACAAACATCGTTTGATGAATGAGCAGTTACTGAATTCGGCGCACAGACTCCTTTCGTCGGATGGTTTTCTTGCCGTGAAAACTGATCATGAAGAGTATTTTGATTATTTCTTGGAACGCGTTGAGTGCGATGAGCGGTTTGTTGTGCAAGAGTTTTCAAGAGATTTACACAATAGTGATTATCTGTCGGACAATGTAATGACAGAGTTCGAAAAACTTTTTACATCCCAAGGTATGCCAGTATTTTATGTGAGGCTCTCGCGGCGGTCTGTTTGATTTTCCGTGACGATAATCGACTGGATAAAGCACTAAGATTAATGCATACAGAGTTCAGGCAAGTATCTGCAAGGCGTTCTGACAGCCTATGTCGGATTAAGTTTGGTTCGCTATGGCTTAATTCCTCGCTGGACCGTTTACTTCCTCCAGGCTGACTTGTCTTGGTGGTGTGTTAAGTGCTCTGCGAATATCTTCCGGGATTTCCGGGGTAGGACCTTCAAGCTGAGCTTTCAAATCTGCCGGGAGTTCTGGGGGAGGCCCCTCGAGTTGAGCGCGAAGATCTGCGGGCAGTTCAGGTGGTTGACTGTTTAGCTGTTGCTGAAATTCTGCTGGAAGCATGGCGGGATCGGTGACGAGATTGCCACTTTGTTCAGGCGAAGGAGCCTTTGCGTTTGTAGCGGCATTCAGTGTCGCTATTGGCGAGGCAACATTGTTTGTGGCGGCAGTATTTTCACTTTTTGTTGTTGAAGAAATTCCTTTGGGCGTTGCATTCGATTGGTCTGCGGGCGGTACATTTGCGATGGCGTCAGATTTGGATACCGTTTCAGGCGATCTGGTAAAATAGACGGCAAGGAAAGCGGCGGTTACCAGGGCAATAGCGGCAATATTCTTATGGCTTAACATACCTGAGAAACTCCTGCTACGTTGGTCAAGGACATGATCCTCGCCACATTTTTTAAATATCGGTCCCGGTGGGGGTTATCGCCGAGCCATTTATGGTTACCCTTCCCGGATTCCAGACGCCATTAGTTGGATACTAGACGTTTGTCCAGTTGAAGTTATTTACTGTCGCTTGAGGAGGGGGCTATTTATGGAATTGCCACCCTTGTTGGTCTCGGTGCCGGTGTCGCCAGCTCTCTTGCGAGAAAGGCAAAAGACCGGGATGCAAAAAGGTCGTATGTCTGTAAGCTGGTTTGAGCATCAGGTTTGCTTATGTCATGGGCGAGTTTTCTCAGTTGCGCAGAAAGTTCACCAAAGGCAGCTCGTGAGCCAATTGAGAGGTGTCCCTCAAGCTCAGCAAATATTTTTTGGGTGGACTGCAAATTGGAGATAGTCTCGGATAGAGCCGAATTTTTTGAAATAGAGTCCAGCATTGAGCGCATAGATTCTTCATAGCGAACACTGATTTCGGCAATGTCAGCGCGAGATTCGCCGAACTCCTCACGGGCACTGCTCAAGTTTGTCTGGGCCCGGCTAAGCATGGTTGATGGAGCTGGTGGTTGACCGCGTGTCCACCAGTATTCGCTACAAGCGCCAAGACAAACAGGCAACAAAATGCATACCAGGATAGAAAGTCTGAAAGAATTCAAGTTGTTTCTTGTCATTATATTGGTCTTCGGTCGCATCCGCTGGCGCGGTTGCTTCAATATACCCCTCCCGCTCACGTTAGTGGCGATTGTATCGGGAAATTTATAGTGGGAGGGGTATATACGGCGAAGGTTTAAATGTCCAGTTTTTGATTATTGCCCAGCTCAACTTCTGACACATTTTAATTATCACCTGATAAAGCAATCAAATTTGGGGTCGAAATTTGTTGATATGCGACAAAAATTGGCAAAAAGACAGGATATCTATTTTTCACTCTGCTTTAAGAGTCAATTAAATCAGGCAATTAATCTATAGGCGTGGATTTTGCTATGAAATATTCGGGGGAAAGGGAATTTGTCGCGACAGATTATAACGGTCCGGCATCTCAATACTGTAATAAAATGAGGGCTTAATTTATGCAGTTCAGTGCCCTCTCATAATTTAGAATTGCGGGAGATTCGGGATATGAAGCAATGGTCAAAATCTTGTGAGTCAGGATTTACCTTAATTGAGCTGCTGTATGTAGTTTCAATTGTTGGTATTCTTTCGAGTCTCTCTTGGGGCGCATTTTATGTTTATAAGGATGATGCTGAGTACAGTCGTGCCGAATATACTCTGAGAAATGCGAAAACCGCTTTGGAGGTTGGTGACCAGGAATCAGCCAATGGCGCAAGTGCCGGATTTGAGTATTCAGGAGTGGATGGTAGTGGTGTGGGTGGTGATATCGGGAATGTTATGCCCGGGATGACTGTGCCCAAAGATGTCAGAGTTGGCGTACTTTACAACAAGTGTTCAAATGCGGCTGACGCCATGACCATTAATCAATTTATTGTTTCCCAGCCCTGCAATTCGACCAAACATATTCGTTATACTCGCTTTTGTGGAGGAGCTGAAATTACCTTACCCGAGGTCGCCCAAGATAAAGGTTGTCCGAATGTTTGATTTGGTAACCGGTCGTAAGTTTTCCTGATCCGGGAAAGCCGCAAATTCTGGGCGATCGGCTGGAGAGCGTTAGGTCGGGAACACACCAGTGTTCCCTTCTCTCGGCGTTATCTTTTTTCTTATGGGGTTCCACACCTTGCCTCAGACTTCGCAACCTCGCCATTAGTCTAAAATTCTATGGGTGTTTACAGGCAACATCCGGACCAGACATGATTTTATATTTGGAGGGTGTCTCTCGAGGCGCTCTATCTGTGGTGGTTATTCGGGTTTGGGTTGCCAAAGTAAAACAAACTCATGGTTGTAAAAACATCTGGTTATGCTTTAAGCTGTCGCCTGTTTGTCGGTCTTTCTCCATGTTCTTCTTACTCACCTTTCTGATAGTTTTATTATGAATCGCACTGATTATTTCAAAGTCTGGTCTGAGATCGCCAAAAGATTTACTCAGATTGGTATGGTCGCCCCCAGTTCTCGATTTTTTGCCCGGGATATGATTGCTCCGGTGCTGGAGAAGTCGGGTCGGCGCAGTATTCTTGAGGTAGGTCCAGGGACGGGCCCGTTTACTCGACAGATACTTAAGGTGATGGGGCCTGAAGATGAGCTTGTGATTTGTGAAATTAACGGTGAGTTTCTTCGCCATTTAAAGACAAGTCTGGAGAAGAACCCTTATTATTGTCGGCATCAGGAGCGGGTTCGTTTTTTTGAAGGACCGGTGCAGGATTTGCGTAATGCGATTGGTCCGGACATGAGGTTTGATGCCATCGTCACCAGTTTGCCGTTTAATAATTTCACGTCTGACCTTGTCGAAGAACTTCTCAATATTTTTCGTGATCTCTGTAAAGAGGATGGCAGTTTTACATTTTGTGAATACTGGGGTGTTCGAAAAATTTCGACTGTGTTCTCTCGCTCGGCAAGGCGCGAACGTTTGAAGGCTGTCGATAGTGTTGTCAAATCATGGTGTCGTGGTGAGGAGCACGGGGGAAAGGTTGAAAAGAAGTTGACAGTTTTAAATGTTCCTCCGGCATTGGCTGTGCAGACCAAATATGGCTCACGTAATTTTTAACGAGTGCCAATCCCGATCCTTGTATTTAACGGGCTTGGCCCTTAAGGAAGTTAACCAGGAACAGACGTTCGCGGAATGATGGAATAACATAGTTCCTTTCCGCAGGTGGAATCATTTCACCAAATACGCCCTGACGTTTGCCGCTCCAGAGGATAAAGGACACATTCTCTTCACTGGCTTTGTCACGCAGGGCAGTCATAGTTTCGATTGGGACTGTGCGTAGTGAGGTATCAAGCTCTTTGTTCCAGAAGGAATCCATATATTCAATACCATCGTTGGTGATTGTAGCAGTTCTTTTATCGCCGCCTGTAGGCAGGTTGACGCCGTGAATCTCACGAGCTACCGCAAAGGGTAGGGAGGATGTATTCCCAGAATAGCATCCAGGGCAAGCGTTCCGTACAAAATAGACAGACAGACTGTCGGGTAACTCGTCTTGAATGATAGAGAGCATTTCAGAAAAAGAACGGTCGTCGAGATTGTCTTCGAGCATTGGAGAAATGTAGATTGTGGCGCCACGAGAAGCTGCGTAGTTTAGCACCGGTATTAATCGCGATATTTTGCTGGCGAATGTTTTTCGCAGTATCTGGTTACTGAAAATGGCTGAACGGAATTCCTGGGGTGAAAATTCTGTGACCCAGTTATTTTCCGGCGGGTTGGAATACCTCCTTTGCCATGGGCCATTGCTTAGATAGAATGTGACTTCCAGTTTCCGGCCATTCGATGTCAGGGCGTGCATTTGTTGCAAAAGAAAAGCCGGGTCGAAGTCAAAAGTGTCATCGACAAGGTAGTTGACAGCAAGATTTTTTAGGCAGCTTTCAAGCATGATTACGGTCAGCACTCGAGCCTGGGTTTGAGCAGCGGGTTCAGTGCAATGAAGGCAAGCGAGTCCTCTGGGGCTTGTTTCGATCATTGTGCTGCATGACGTATTGTCTACAGAGCTTAGGAACGGATCGGTGCTGGAGAGCTGTTGTGCCAGTGCGGCTGATGCGCTGTCTGATAAAGTTCCAGATTTCAGGAGCTGGGCAGTATCGGCAGGCATGCCACGGCGTAGCGCTTGGTAATACGCCTGTAGCCATTCCTCATCGCAGGCGCTGAGGGTCAATATAGGTATGATAAGCAGAGTCAGGCGGATCCATTTTCGCAAAGAGTGGCCATCTGTTTTACTGTGTTCCTTGCGGGTCCTTGCCTGATTGGGCAGAAAATGCTCAAGATATCGGACTGTTAAATTATGTTTTTCGCCTCTGCTCATTGTATTGCCATAATTTGCTAGCCTGCTGGCTCTGGGCCACGGGCAAGTTATCCGAAGTTGCGTCTGCAGCTTCATACTATACACATTTGTGATGGTTTAAACCCTAATAAAATTTCAACTTTTGCCGGTAAATATTTGTTTAATGTTTTTTAATCTTGTTGCCGTAATAGGAAATGGCAGGATTAAATCAATTCCTGCCAGTGATTTAGTGATATCCGGTGTTGCGGAGAAATAATGCGTATTGTGCTCTTTATTTTGGGATTGTTGCTGGCTGTTTTCCTGGTTGTTGCCGGGCTGGTGATAACTCAGGATTTTCAGATTTATCCGGAAGTGACCCGGGCGCGTATTGCCCGATATCGGGGGATTCGGGTTGAAGCGCCAAGAGATATAACGCGTCTTTCAGTTCTTACAGTTGATAAAGAGACACTTGATGTCTGGTATCTGAAAGCCAAAAAACAATTCCCCCCTGTTGATATGCCGATATCTCAACGTGTTTTTCTTGGCCGTGTTGATTCTGATGAGTCTGTCGGACCTACAGTTGGCACCCGGCGCAGGTTTCGTCGCGATGAATTGCCGCGGGTAGCGATAATTTTTCGAGGGACAGATTTGCCAATATCGGCTTATTTGCCGATGCAGCGTTGGCTTGAGGAACTTGGAATAAGTAGCTACGTGGTGGATTACCGTGGATTTGGGGAAAGCAGTGGCTGGCCGACTGAGGAGGGGTTTAATATCGATGCTGACGCTGTGTGGTCTGAAGTAATCCAGCGTGAAAAGGTAAAACCCAAGCAAGTGGTGGTTATCGGTCATGCAATTGGTGCGTCTGTCGCCGCCCAAATTTCCTCTGACTATCAACCTGGAGCTCTTCTGCTTGTTTCGGCGTTCACCAGTCTGAAAGATATTATCTCTATCAGGCCTGTGATAGGTTCTTTTGTTTCACTGCTTCATTCGACGTTTGAAGTTGAAGATTATGTGGGTCGTTTGTTTAACACCTGTCTAATCGTGGCCCATGGAGAAGGTGATAAGGTTGTTCTGGATTCAAACGCCAGGAAGCTCGCCAAGGCATATCGCGGTGATAACAAGGTTTATCTGGTGACAGCAAAGAGGGCGAATCATAATAACACTTTCGAAGCGACCAAGGGTAAACTGACAGAAGCTTTGATGCGATGTTATGCAGATGGTTTGTAGTGCGAGACTAGTTCCTGATAACTTGTTGACTATTTGGTTTCGCTGTTAAAGTTAACAATTATCTCAACGCGACGGTTTCGCGCTCTACCATCCTCAGAGTCGTTACTGGCAATCGGGCGATACGATGAAAATCCTTCAACGGAGATGTTATTCAGGTCCAGTGGGACTGACTGGCTGATTTCGTGTAGGACCGAAACGGCTCTTGATGCTGATAATTCCCAGTTGGAACGGAAGCGGCTTGTTTTAATCGGTCGATCGTCAGCGTGTCCGGCAATGGCGATACTTTTACCTCCTGATTGAAGTAGTAGTTTTCCAAGTCGAGTTACGAGTGGGTGAAATTGCGGCAATATCTCGGCCTCTCCGGAATTAAAAAGACTTGTTTCCCGGACGCGGAGTATCACTTTGGTCTCTTTACGTTCGATTTCAACCTGATCATTTTTTACGTCATCAGCCAGTTCAATACTGGCGGCACCAGTGAATTGCAGGGCTTGTTTTTCCGCTTGCCTTGTCTCCATCATCTGGTTAATCGCCTCAGGGACGCTTTGTTCTTTATGTCGGTCCAGTTCGTCCTCATGTTCATTTTTCAGCGGATCTTTTGTTGTACCTTTTTCTACCTTAAGGTTTTCGGATGTCACATCTGATGTTTGTTGTCGCACAGAATTTTCGACAGTTGGTTCAGGCTTTCCTGGGCTGAACTGATCGGCGATGTAAGAGTTGCCAAGCACTCGGTCGTGGGCTTCCACTTTGTTCTGTACGCCAAACGCCTCGCGAATTGTACCACCAATAATTTTGTATTGGGCACGATCCATTTCCGAGAATGAAAACATCAGGACAAAAAATGCGAGGAGCAGGCTCATCAGGTCAGCATAGGTGAGGATCCATGTTGGTATCGGTGCAGGACCTGGAGATTGATGATGCTCGAGATAGTCATCTTCCTCGTACATTACCATTCCTCTACCGGACGCTGGTTTTTTGGCAGGTAGGTGCGCAACAGTTCCTCAAGTAATCGGGGGTTTGTTCCGCTTTGAAGGGACGACACTGTTTCGATGATCAGTTGGCGATTAGTCCGTTCCTCTTTGGAACGAGCGGCGAGTTTGTCGGCGATCGGGATAGCGAAGGCGTGGGAAATTATTGCGCCGTAGAGCGTCGTCAGGATGGCGACAGCCATTGCCGGACCGATTGCTTTCGGATCGGACATGTTGGCCATCATCTGCACCAGTCCGACCAATGTGCCAATCATGCCCATCGCTGGTGCTGAGTCGCCGATAGCACGAAATACTGCCTGTCCCTGTTCGTGGCGTTCGATCGTTTTGTTAATGTCATTAATCAGCACTTTGCGAACAAAGTCTGGTTCATGTCCATCGACGGCAAGACGTACACCGCAAGCTAGGAAATCATTTTCGATATAGACATTTTCCAAACCAAGAAGGCCATCTTTGCGGGCGATCGTCATTAGCTCTACAGACTTGGAGACCATTTCATTAAGGCTGATAGGTTTATGCTTAAATGCCGTGAGGCCAATTTGAATTGAAGAAAATGTTGTTTGTAGCGAAAAGCGCATTAGCGTTACCGCCAGAGAGCCACCACAGACAATAATTACCCCTGGTGTATTCCAGAAGAGCATCAGCGAACCGCCCATGAGAATGGCAGAGAGGATAAATCCGAATGCGGCCACAAGGCCAATGACAGTTGCTAAATCCACGACGAGAATCCTAGTAAATCTATGGCTTGCATAAGTAGGCGAATCTTTGTTTTTATATGATGCGCTATGGCAGGTATTCTTCTCAGCTGGAGCTGGAATTGAACGGCTGATGGATGAATAATTTGTTCGTGTCTATATTGGACCGGATATAACAACCATGTTTAATGTGAACGGGTTCTCGAATTCATAGCAATAAACATTCAGCCAGATATCTGGCAATTTTAGTCGTGAGAAGGAATAGCGAAGCGCTTTTCCTGGGGCTGCATCTTAACTTGTATAACCAGTGCATTTTTGCGCAATGATACTTTCTCAAAGGATATCCAGTCGATGCGATCTTTACTCGTTCTAGCGTTCTTTGGCGCCATTGCCCTTGGGGTTTACTACTTCGCTACCCGTCCGGAAGATCATACCCCACGGCAGTTGGTCGAGATGCAGGTTGAGGCCGTGATAAAACAGAATCGGGTTAAGCCTGATGATGTGAGTCTACTGAAAATTCAGTTGGCGCTCGCTGATTTTATTACTCGCAGGGGGACACCGCCATTAAAGCTCTCGCAACTTGTGCCTGATTATTTCGACAAGGTGCCACTCAATCCTGTAACAGGCGAGGCATATCTATACGAACGGGATGGACAGAAATTTAGGATTGGTGGACAGGTGACAGCAAATGAGGCTGTAGAAGTAAACAATGCTGGGGAAGGCGAGGTGATTCTGGCGATGGCTGGGGCCGGGAAGGACTTTGTCAATCCGAACGAGATGAAAGAAGAAACATTTATTTACGATCCTTCCGGGCAAAGAGATCCCTTTCTTCCATTTAATCTTTCGCAGAAGGTTGAGTTTGCCGGCGACACTCCACTTGAGCGTTACACACTTGGCCAATTGCGACTGGCATCGGTTTTGGAAAGTGCTAGCGGTGAACCAACTGCTCTGGTTGAGGACGCGACTGGTCGTGGCTATATGGTGAAGATGGGAACACGAATTGGTAATAACTCTGGCACAGTGGTTGAGATTACTCGGGACAGTCTAAAAATAGTTGAGGAAACATCTGACTTCACGGGTAAGATTAATCGCAACGTTGTTGAGATGAAGATTATGGCCAAGACTGCCGCGGAAACATCAGTTGGGCGTAGTCGTGGACGGCGGTAGGGTCTCTGGAGGAGAAATGGGTGGCGATAAGTCTCTGCCAATGGTGCTGGGTGAGGGCAAGGAGTATTCTGACGGGGTCTCGAGGTATTCAGTACTTGCCAATCTTTTTGCTGAGAGGAGGGAACAGAAGCATCTCGTCATATTGCAGGGAACGCCTGATCCTGATGCCATATCTTCAGCTCTTGCTCTCGACTATCTCGGCTCATTGTTTGATATTGAAACCGCGATTCTGACTTTCGCCAATGTTAGTCATCATGAAAACAGGGCGATGGTGAAACGTCTTGGCGTTAATCTACTTCGTTACAGTGAAGGCTTTGATATCAGTCAATATCAAATGTACAGTATTGTTGACTCGCAAAAATCATATACGGAACTGGATCATCGGCTACAGGAACATGAGCTAGAGTTCCTTGCATTTATTGATCATCATCGGGCGGATCAGATCGCCTCCAAAGCGCTTTTTGTCGATATTCGCGAACATGCAGGTTCATGTGCCGCTATCCTGACAGAATATATTAAAGAGGCCGCTCCAAAAGGACTCGAGCCTGGCGATACCGATCATGTGCGTTTGGCGACAGCGCTTTTTCACGGCATGCGTACCGATACCAATCGGCTGGTATATGCGACAAAACTGGAGTTTGAAGCGGCAAGTTATCTTTCTTCTTGTATCGATAGTCATGTGATTGAGTTGATTGAACGCAAGATGTTGACGTCTTCAATGCTTGGCATCCTGGAAAATGCATTGGTAAATCGTCATTTGCACGACAACTTTATTTTTTCTGATGTCGGGTTTGTTCGTTCATCTGATCGCGATGTGATTCCACAGGCCGCGGAACTTCTGTTGAGTCGCGAAGGGACCGATACCGTACTTGTTTACGGTATCGTTGATGAAAAGACGATTGACGGTTCTTTTCGTACGCGGAGTGAGACAATTAACCCGGATGAATTCCTTAAAGGCTTTCTTGGATTTTCTCCGCAGAGCGGTCGCTATTATGGTGGCGGTAATGTGCGTGACAAAGGAGGATTTCAAATTCCATTGGGTTTTCTTTGTCTGCATGAAGAAAAAAGTCAGGTCTACGCTATGGCTCGAGAGATTATCGAAAAGTCATTTCTCGATTACATTGGCAAAGCCGGGAAAGAGGCTTGATTAATGCATGTAGGTAATGGTTTCAGCCTAGCAGCTTTTGCAGAAGGGAAATGGCTGGCATGAGCAGTTTGTTAAGCACTCCGCTGTAGAGCAGAAAGAAGACAATCAGCAGACCATAAGGTTCGAGGCGGGCGAGTTTAACGGCCAGGTTAAGCGGTAGCAGCCCAACCGCTATTCTTCCTCCATCAAGAGGAGGGACGGGGATCAGATTGAATACAGCCAATACGGTGTTGATTAGCACGCTGTGATAAAGCCAGCCCATGATGATCGCAGCGGGTAGGCTTGGTATTTCCTGTTGAAACAGCGCAGACGAGGAGAGTGTGCGAATAGTAGCTATTGTAGTTGCAAGAATCAGAAAATTTGAAATCGGTCCGGCTGCGGCGACGAACAGCATTCCCTGACGAGGGTTTTTGAAATAGCGTGGATCTACAGGAACCGGTTTTGCGCCACCAAAAATAACCGGAGAGCCGGAGATGACGAGCATCGCTGGCAAGAGAATTGTCATGAACAGATCAATGTGCACGAGCGGATTAAGGGAAATTCTACCCAAAGCACGCGCAGTCGGGTCACCGAGCTTTTCGGCGACCCAGCCGTGAGCTACCTCGTGGATAACTACAGCTATGACCAAAGGTGGGACAACCAGCAATAAGGTTAGAAGTGTATTGCTGTCCATGCTGATTGTAAAAAACTGCTACTATTTTTCAGCAGTAAACAGCTTTCCTTCCCGACGCAGCTTGGCAAGCTTGGCGCGAATTTTACTGGCTCTTGCTTTGGCCAAACGACTGTCTCTTTTTCCACGTTTCATTTTTGTTGTTTTTGCGAGGGATGCCATAACACTTAAACTCTTAATGAAGTCAATACGATAAACTTGTGAGCGGGCTCAATACCATGAACGCCCCGTCTATGCAATTTTGGGTGTCTTGAAAAACATGCCCAAAATGCAGACAAGATTAGCCGGATGCCTGCGCGCTAAAAAGAATATCAAGCGCAGTAAATGTAGGGCCATTTTAGCCCTACAAAAGAAAAACTAATTGAGGGTGTGTTGAAAAACACACCCAGAATGCAGACAAGATTAGCCGGATGCCTGCGCGCTAAAAAGAATATCAAGCGCAGTAAATGTAGGGCCATTTTGGCCCTACAAAAAAAACTAATAGAGGGGCGGCAGGGGAATGAAATCATTCCGCGCCGAGTCTTTTCCCCCATCCAGTGCCGGGATGGATTTCAAAGGTGACACTTGGTTCGGAGACAGTCGAGTCTGTTGCCGATCTAATCCTGACATAGAGCACCTGGTCTTCCGGGGTGTCGTGCAGATACACTCGGTAAATTGAGCCGAAAACATCGTCGGATGTCGCTACAAGCTGTCGAGCTGGAATACGAAGTGTTTTTTCCGCATCGGGAGTAACTCCGTATTCAATAATATAGAAGTCTGGAGCTGGAGCATTGCTGGCAAGTTGGGCATCTTTGTCTGGTGCGGACCAGACAACTTCAATTGGATGTTTGCTGTGACGAGGGTTGAGATAGTCGGGTAGGGAGGAGTCAGTTACCGCTTCTTTTAACCTGGACGTTTTACCGTTTGGAGGGGTGATTTTGTTCGCATCAGTTGATTGCCCAGAGCCCGAACCATTGGCTTCATCCTGAGGATTTGCCCGAATATCCGTTGTGTTCTCTGCCGGATCGAAAATACTGCAACTGCAAAAAATTAGCAGGGCGACGACAGCTTGAAGCAGACGGGGCGCAAACTGCGAAATGAGCTTAGCTGATTTGGTCATAACTCCCGGGCTTTTCCGAGAAGGGAAGGGCCTGATTGGAAACCAAGCTCTTCCAGCTGGCGCAGACGATTTTCTAGTGAAATAAGGGTAGATTCGGTTTCGCTGGACCAACGCCCTTCGATTGAGCGTGTCAGGGTTTCAAAGTCGTCGAGTAAACTGTTGTTTTTGGTTTCCTGACTCATGATTTGTCTCCTGAGATTATAACCTGTTGCCTCGATTGGAGTCGGTTCTCCCTAAAAAGGGAATGCCTGACTCCTTAACCTAACTTCAAGGCACTTATAGCAAGGGCGCCGGAAGCTGTAAACGAACAAAATTTAAACACTGAAGTTTCGGCATGCCGTTACGGTCGCCAAGCAGTGCGTCTTCCGGGTTAACAAAAGTAACCCGGTACCAATAAGAATTAACCCGGCACCAAAAAGCGACACACCAAAAGGCAACAGTTAGTCCGGGAATACCTAAATATTATTCGGTAATTACGCAGGCAGGAAGAGGCCAGTGTTATCTCCCTTCCGTTCGGCGGCAGCCTTCATGCAACATCCGGGCAAAGGCTGCAACTTTCCACAGGCACTGTGGATAAGCTGTGAGCTGTTTCGGGCAGAAACGCCACTAAGATTCAATGATTACAGCACGTTGCGTAAGCAAGGTTCGGTTTTTAGCTTTGCCGGGAATATTCCAGGATACAAGCAGATGCACTGTCGGAAATTACTCACTGGTGACGATCAGCAATGCATTACCCGGCTTGGCCGAGAGATCGGCACTTCGGCTAATAACCCGAGGAGTGGTCGCAAGAGATTTGCCAAGTAAATGCAGATCCTTTTCCCAGAGGAGGAATTTTTGTCCGCGTTTTTCCGAGCCGGGATTATCAAGAGAAGCAAAGGGGATGTTTTGTCCAGCGTAATAAATAAAGGGGTAAAAATCACTTTTAAATTGTTCAAGGTCCTGCATGTCTTTTGCTGCAAGACTGGCGACGAAATATTTTGGTGTTGTAAGTTCAGCCAACGGAGCAAAAAATGTCAGACGTCCAATGGTGGTCAGCCCCATAAGGGAGAGAGAGAGCAAGATCAATTGCCGCAGAATCACCGGTGTTGCCTGTAAGCCTGTCTGACTGTTTTTGTCATCGCTTGAGAAAGTGATTTTTTGTATGGCCAGGTTTGCGCTGGCAAAGCCATTTTGTGGTCTTTTTGGTGTTCGTGCTTTGAATGCGCTGATTGTTGCGATGAGAAGGCACAAGATATCCAATATACCCGGTTTGATATGGTAGATGGCATCTTTGATAAAGTTGTTTTTGCGCATGTGTTCGAAGTATTCGAATATGCTCATACCAAGGCCAGTAGTTTGAGCGATAAAAAACAAAATCAGCAATGTGCACACCAGTAGAACAGACCAGCTCATTAGAGATATGGTTTTCTCTGACCAGTGAATGATGCGGGTAAAAAATTTTTCGCGTTGACCGTTACTGAAAGAGTAGATTGCCGAGACGGTTAGATAGACATAAGCTGGATAAGCCGGGATAAAGTAGACGCTTCGTTTGCTGGCTGTGACCATCAGCACAGCCGTCAGTGTCCCAACCCAGATTGTGAAAAACAGGCCGGTCATCGACGTAGATAGATCGCTTTTCTGGTTACTCCAAAGGATCTTTAAAACATAGAATCCGGTCAGTGGGAACAACAGGCTCCAGGGAGCAAAATCCTGAAGTAGCATCAAGACTGCATAAAGGAATCCATGTTCATGTCCTACATTGACACTTTCCTCTCCTGTCAAACGGGCAAAATTTTCTTTAAAAAGCTGGGTGGCAAGAAAATCGTTACCGCGGTGCTG
Organism: bacterium; assembly: GCA_028689495.1. Taxonomy (GTDB): domain Bacteria; phylum Bdellovibrionota_C; class UBA2361; order SZUA-149; family JAQTWB01; genus JAQTWB01. Next base: position 56,419 of record JAQTWB010000012.1, read on the forward strand.
ATATGCTAGGTAATACCAAAGTGTGGCGATAAGTAGTCCGCTGAGAAAAACCACTGCCGTGCGTATGAGTGGTATGGCGCGGGTCGGGTGCATAGCATGGTGGTACCAGACATGGCCGAGATAAAATACAAGTGTTGCTCCGGGCAGTAGCAGTCCGGCTGGGCCTTTGGCCAGCACTGACAGAGCCGTGCCGCCAGCGAGAATGGTCGCGAGGGATAGACTGAACTCGCGTTTATTGTTCCAGCGATGCAGTAAACAGAGAATGGCGAGCAGGGTGATATTCACACCCAGGGCAAAGACCATGTCGACTCGGGCCAAAGAAGAATAGCGAATCCAGTCGATACCTGTTGTTGTTAGCAGGAAGACAGTGAATGCTGCGACA
>JAQTWB010000201.1 GCA_028689495.1 bacterium
CCAAAAGACAAGAGTAGACCGGATTTTTGATGGGTTTACAAGATGAAGTCATAAGCCACTGACTGTGAACGAATTTCTTGAAATCAACATGCAAAATCAATTATTCATTTCGAGTGCGGAAGCCCTGAGGCTCCCCCCCTGCAAAACAATTCGATCTTGTTGAGTTCGGGATACATGTCGTCGATGAGCTGGTACAACTCAAGGGGTTTGCGGCTATGTTCCAGACGCGGATATTTGAGAACAGAGGATGGGCGTGCTGAATAAGGTACTTCGGGCACATTGCCCTTGATGCCGATCATTAATACTTCATGGGCTTGGCGGAAATATGCGCCCTGGCCGGTTACGTTTTTGTCCCAGACGGCACTAGTTTTGAAAGTGAATCCCCATGCGTTCATTACCTGCAATGCGTCAGGCAACAATGAACTGGAACACCACATGATCACAACAGCATCGTCAGCACAAATTTCAGAGATGGGCATATCGCAGATTTCCTGCACCGACATGCAGGGATATCCCACAGCCATTTCGCCCATGTAATTCCATGGCGGATCCGCGTACACCACGCTGAAGGTTCCCATGGATGCATCCAACGGTTTGTTGTTGGCACGCTTCGCTTCGATTTCCTGAAGGCGTTCCTGACGGCGTGTCTCGAATTTGGCTTTGTTGATTGCCTTGCTGGCGTCCTGAATGGCCTTGATATCATCGAAATTCAGTTGTGACTGGTCTTCCTTGGCCAATGCTGCAAGTTTGGCTGCGCTACTGATATTGATCTTGCCTGCGGCCACGGCCTCGACAAGCTCAGGTACACCATTCTTGAGAACCTTCTTGCCACGAAGAACCGAGTCGACAGAAATCCCAAGTTCTTCAGCAACCTTCTGTTGGGATACCGCTCCAGCGGTATGCTGATTTGTTCCAATAGTCGAATTCGTGAGGCGTGCCGCGACGAGCGCACGCTGGCTCTCAGTCAAATGGCGGCGATGCAAGTTGATGCTGACCACGGCCTGGTTGACTGCGGCATCGTTGGCGGCAAGCATTTCCTCGAAGCGCGGAACAATTCCAAGTTCAGTACAGGCACGCAGACGGTGACGGCCATCAACCACCTTGCCCCTGTAAAGTAAGATGGGCATTTGCAGACCATTCCTGCCGATGTCTTGCTTGAGCTCGGCGAACTCCTGTTCCTGCATTTCTGGAAACAGATAGGCTGCGTCGTGGATTTCGATATCTTGATCCACAAGCTGGGATACGGGCTCGGTTGTGTTGATGTGATTTTCTGGCTGGCTTTCGATCCTGTCATTCATATTTTTCTCCTTGTTCAACGTGCCTGAATTGGCATGAACGAATCATAAAAAAAGGAGCAATAATTTTGATTTGCATAAAATAAATGGTTTTATGCAACCCATACACATCTAATCGTTTCTAGGAGTTGTAAATGCAAGGCAGAAAAAAGCAGTCCTCAATGGATCTCATGCGAACCCAGGTGTGGCTGGCAGAAATGATGCGCGTCACTGGCTCGGAAAACCCCTATCAACTTGGGGATTTGATCGACGACGTCGATACCACGACTATGCTGTACCGGTATGCTAAGGGAGAGAATGGCATTTCAAAGAAGAAGCTGGTTGCCATTGATGACCGCATTAGGCAGAGCCGCCCCAATCATGTGAATGGGCAGTCTTTTTTTCACATTGGCCCGGAAAGCGCCAGAGCGTCGTGTGGCTTTGCGCCACTCTGGGATGCGTTGGACGGATCAATGGAAAAGGTCAGTGACGCACTTGTCGCACTCGATCCTGCAATCGGAATTCAGAAATACCTTGGTGATTCCTTCCTGCAGAGATGCTCATATCTGATCTATCCGATTTTCAACGAATACGATCCGCCCGCTTATTGGAAAGAAACGACGCATAAAAACCGTGTTGCTGAAAGTTACAGCAATGGCGAGTTGACCGTAGATATCGACCTGATCACGTTCGCCATTGCGGCATGGAGGATGGCGCATTTCATGGGCGAATTGCAGCAGATGATGAATTACATTCTGATTGGGCTGCTAGACCGAGCCATTCCAGAAACCTTCGATCAGATGTACAAAATCAAGCTGGATAAACCGACCAACGCGACATACACAATAACGACAAAGCTGCTTGATTGTCTGGAAGCGCTATCAAAAAAAGATATTGAGGACGCCGAAGATGCAATCAAGGATCTGAACTATTGGACGCCTGGGTACCCCGTAACTGAAATCGTTAATGGACGAGCCGAGTCGGTAGGCGATGAGCAAGCTCACGATTTCAGATTCTTGATTGACCAAGTCAAGCCGACCAGCGTATTTGAATATCTGGCACAACGGAAAAAGCGTTTGGAAACTACAGGCACCTCAGATGAGGTTGGTAGTATTTAGCTGAGCAAGCCTCCTGCTCAAGCGACACCCTTCAGCCCGTACCTGCCGTGGGCTGCTTTATCGTTGAATTATGCCGTTTGTCTGAAATCTGGCTAATCAGTTTGCGCAAGACTTGACTTCGCAGATTAATGCGTTTTAGTAGATAAAGGGGTAGGAATCCAACAGCAAGGTTAACCCATTACACGGCTGAATGCCGCGAATGGTTACTTGCCGGGAGACCCGGTCCCCTTAAAGGCATGTGGCGCGGTGCCGCACGACCCATAACAACAATAAGAAAAAGGGAGCAGGGCCATGAGAGAACCCATCAAGAAAAAAAGACCAGGTCAGGCAGGAAGCGCAGACACCAGCGAATTTTTGCGTCAGGAGCGCATCGAGGTCCGCGTCAATCACCATGAGAAAAAACGCATCACGCAACTGGCCATAGAAAAGGAATTCGAGACCGTCGCCCAGTATGTGCGCTGCCAGGCAATGAAACCGGGTACAGAGAGTCCCAGCGCGCAGCGTCAGGCGCAATACGCCTGCATGCACCAACTCAACCGCATGGGCACTAACATTAACCAGATTGCCCGCCATCTCAATAGCGGCGGCAAGCCTGACGATCAAATCTTGCTGACCTTGGTGCAAATTATGGAGCATGCGGAAATGCTCTGCCAAAATGCCAATGCGACATCAGCA
>JAQTWB010000072.1 GCA_028689495.1 bacterium
TTTCGATTATCAGCGCTGGAGATAGTTTGATGGTTGTTCGAACGGCAACGGGTGCGGCGAATTTTCTGGCATTGTTGATAGATCAGGCTGAGCTTCCGGGAGTTGCCGGGACAATCGCCGGTGATGATACAATTTTTGTTGCTTTGTCGAGCAGTTCGGTTGTTGATTTGCAGACAATGAGAGAGCGGATTGAGAGGTTGTAATGGAGCAGGAATATAAAGTTGATGTTGCCGGTGCTGAAGTAATAATAGCCGAACTGCTACTTGATGATTTTCAGGCAGTTGTTGGATTGTGGGCTGGCGTGCAGGGAGTTCGTGTTCTTGAGGCCAATTCGCTGGTCAAATTTTCATCCTACCTCGCCAGAAATCCTGGTTTGAGTTCTGTTGCCCGGATGGACGCAGAGGTGATAGGTGCCGTTCTTGTCGGTCATGATGGTCTTTTTGGTTATTTGCATCATATGGCCGTCGATCCACTGTTTCGCGGAAAAGGGGTAGCACGAAAGCTGGTGGAGCGAAGTTTGGGGTGTCTTTGGGAGACGGGAATACAAAGTTGTCGTCTTATTGTTTCTGAGGCTAATCCGATTGGTCAGCCATTCTGGAGAAGTATGGGCTGGAAAGTCAGGGATGATGCCAAGGCGATGTTTATCGAACGAGGGAATGAGGTCATTCAGTAAATGAAAAATCGAATAGGAGTCGCAATACTTGGTGGTACGGGGTACGGGGCTGGTGAATTATTGCGTTTATTGACTTTTCACAGTGAGGCTGAGGTAGTTAGCGTTGTTTCATCTTCCCAGGCTGGTAAAGCTGTAACAGACTTTCATTCATTCCTTCGAGGCTTCTATGATTTGAAGTTTGACTCAGAATTGAACATTGAGCGTTTGTCGGAATTTTCTCGTTTTGTTGTTTTTGCAGCCCTTCCTCATGGCGTAAGCGCAGTTGAGGTTCCTCTCATTTGGGAACGTATATCAGGTCTGGGCGGTAAGATAATCGATCTTTCCGGCGATTATCGGCTTTCTGACGGTGATGAGCATAAGCTGTTTTACGGTAATACAGAGCGCTCAAATGAGTTCCAGAAACTATGTGTTTATGGATTGCCTGAGGTGAACCGGGAACGCATACGAAGTGCTGTCGCCATTTCCAACCCAGGTTGTCTCGCTTCGGCCTGCATCCTGACAGCGTTGCCTTTTATGGAGAGTATTTCCGGGAGTGTTGTTTTTGACGCCAAGACCGGGATATCTGGCGCTGGACGCACTCCGTCAGATGTCTCTCACTTGCCTCACCGCCACGGAAGTATGCAGGCTTACAAGATACTTTCTCACCGCCACGAACCGGAGATACGCCAGTGTTTGCTTCAAGGAAGTCGGGTAAAAGATTTTCAGTCTTTTTTTGTGCCACACCTTCTTCCGGTAACTCGCGGTATCTATGTAACCAGTTATATGACCTTATCATCAGAGCACAGCCAAGGTGATTTGCTTGAGATGGCGGGCAAATTTTATGACGGACATCCTTTTGTGCGGCTTGTTGATAAGGCACCAGAGTTGCGCGATGTCGTTGGGACAAATTATTTCGATATGAGTCTTTTTGTTCGCGGCAGACAGTTGGTTGTCGTTGGCGCTCTTGACAACATGGGCAAGGGAATGGCTGGCGCGGCAATACAGAATATGAATTTGCTATTCGGTCTGGACGAGACAAAAGGCTTGCTGCAACCATCGATGGGGCTTATTTAGTTGCTTTGGATTTCGGGTTTATACCGTTTTATTCCGTAGGGGTGAGTCTTGTGTTCGCCCCCTGTGCGGTGTCATCGTTGATGTGAGGAAATGTGACTGTTCTTTTTGCCCTTCTATCGACGATGGCCTACTCAATGCAGTCGACTCTGCTTGCCGGGTATTATCGGCAGTTCGATAATCGGTTAGTCGTTTTTCTGCGAAACAGCGCTTTGGTTGTTTTTATGCTGCCGGTGTTGCTGTTTGTTCCTGAGTCGGATCTTACCTTTTCAAAAGTGCCTTTTTCTCTGCTTTGTCTGAGCTGCGTTTCCGGTTTTGTCGGTATGCTGTTATTTGCCAGGGCGTTGCACGATTTGCCTGTAGGTATTGTTGCCGCGTTCAATATGAGTGCGCTGACAATCAGTACTTTTACTTTGGAGGCATTTTTCACAGGAGAAATCCCCCGATTTTTTCAGATGTTTTTCGCATTGCTGGTTGTCTGGTTCTCTATTTCACTTTGTCTTTCGCGTGCTGAACTGGCCCGTTTGTTGGATGGGATTACTTTCTTGAAGTCGGTTGGAGAAGATTCGTCGATAGATAAAAATCAAAGCGGTTTACCTGAGGGATCGGTGTCGGTGGCAGGTCGGGCTTATTTGCTGGCGGCTGGTTCGGGTATCCTTCATGGAGTGACTTTTTTTAGTTTTGGCATAGTGTCGCGTAAGTTGAACCCTCTTTGGGCTTCATATCTCCTTGAATCAGGTGTTTTTCTGACAGCGTTTTTGGCATTACTTGTTTCTGTCAGAGGGTCATCAAAATCTATTTTTTCAATTTCATTGGGGAATGCTTTTCGGGTTATGGCTTTTGGATTGCCGGCAATTGCCGGGACAGTTTGCTTTTCTTTGGCTACGGTATACGGGCCAATTGTAATTGCCGCGGCGGTGCTTGCAGCCCAACCGGTCTTTAGTGGCATGTTCGCCTTTATTTTTTATCAGGAAAGGCTGAGCGGCAGGCAGTTCCGCGCTTTGTTCGGAGTCTGCATTTCAATTGCTTTGCTGCAGGTCGTATCTGGATTGTAGTGATAGGCTTAGCCGTGAACTTACGTGCAAGCTCCACTTAGACAACCCAGAATGACTGCTTGCCAAATGATTTTCCGTTTATTTGTATCTCTAATCCGTGTTCGCCGCGGAAGAGTTTCCTCGTCGTCATATTTTCACGCATGAGATGAAGTTTCGTAAGAGTGGTTGCCTTGTTTTTCGAGAGTGAAAATTTTTTCAGCTTGAAGACCTTTCTACTATTCGGTTGTCCCGATTTGTTTTGAAAGTAGAGGATATAATCGACTATGAGTTCGACATTTTCTTTGGCCTTGATTTCGAACGAAAATTCAAGGGAGGTATTCATTTTCACTGTTTCGGAAACATTGAGATTTGTCACGCTCAGGCGCGGTTCATGAGAGACGCCAAGTAATCCCATGGCGTCTTTATTGCCCTGTTTAATCAGTGTGCGAAGCGCGTGGCGAATAATGTAGTCCATTTCTTTGGATTCTTGTTTTTCCGATTTCTTCCATTTGGCAAGCATATCCACGGCCAGCTTGGGATCGATTTTTGAAATATCGTTAATGTGGTTTGCCACCGAACGTGTGACAAAGCGTGTGTTGTCCGAAAAAAGATTGTCCAATATCGGGAGTGGCTCTGTTATTTGAATACTGATTTTCTGCGACCACGGGAGTTTAGGGCGTGTCCCCTCAGAGGAGAGTCGGCGGACATGGTAATGAGAGTCTTTTGACCATTTTGATAGTTCACTAAGCGTCTCCTGTGGAAATGCGTTAATAAAATATCGTATCGCATCTTCAACCGAGAATCGTTTGGTTATCTCGTAAAGGGCGTTGAGAGAAAGTTTCAGATGTTTTTTGCTGCATCCGTTTTTTGCTACATATTCCGCGTATGGGGCATAAATGAAATCACCAAAATCACCATCAGACAATGCCGGATTGTTTTGTGCAGGTAATGCTTTGACGAGAATCCCGACAACGTTTTTGTAGTCGCTTGATAGATAGTTCTCAAGACAATCAGCAATCCAGGAAATGCGGGCTTTCAGCTCCAGTTCGGGGAATTTGGCGACAACGGTATGAACGAAATCGCTCCTCTTGAATGAGGGATTTACGCGATGTATTTCCCCGGCAATTTGTTCAACCTTGGCTTGGTTGAAAAGGAGGTCTTTCAGTAAGATTTTTTCGGTCATGAATACCGCTCCCACTATTAATTCCCCCACCTTAGTCGGCACTGGCGTGCATGGGAGGGGTATATTGGAGCAGGCGCGTCAGAGGATGCGACCGAAGACCAATATACTGCTCGAGATCAAGGTGTTCTGGATCGGGAAAACTGAAATGCGAGCAGTATATACCGCTTCGAAAGCGTGGCGGAGAAGGGGGGATTCGAACCCCCGGTGCGCTATTAACGCACACACGCTTTCCAAGCGTGCACCTTAAGCCACTCGGACACCTCTCCATATTTAGCAGGCAAAATGCGAGGAAAATATTTCCACGCAGACTTCCAGTGGTGGAGGCCTTTAGCACAGATGTTTGGCAGAAGGAATGCCGTTTGTGGCAAAAATGAGCAGGAATTGGCGACTGCTCCCGGTAAAATTTAATGGAAATGGTATACCAAATTGTTTAACTAGGGTAAGAACTCTCGGGCGGCTGGAGGCGTGCAAGGGGAAGCGTGAACCCCGTCAGGCCCGAAAGGGAGCAGCGGTAGCGTAAAATCTTCTGTGTTGCGTTTTTCAGTCGCCTTTTTGTTTAAACCACTCTTGTTTTAGGAGCTCATGTCCTATCTTGTTTTTGCCCGAAAGTTTAGGCCTCAATCCTTTCTTTCTGTAGCCGGGCAGGAACATATTACGCTGGCTCTCGCTAACGCCATCGTGCGCGACAAAGTTGCTCATGCCTATCTTTTCAGTGGCCCTCGAGGTGTTGGTAAAACCAGTACTGCCAGGGTGTTTGCCCGGGCGTTAAACTGCACAGGGCGGATAATACCAGACAATATTTCCTCGTTACCGGCGGAAGAGGCTCGATTACATGTCGAACCATGCGGGGACTGTGTCAACTGTCAGGAAATTGCCGCTTCTTCGAGTATGGCCGTCTGGGAGATTGATGGTGCTTCAAATAACAGCGTGGAAAACGTTAGGGATTTGATTGACTCCCTGAAGACGATGCCCCCACCGGGCTCCTTGTATAAAATTTATATTATCGATGAAGTGCATATGCTCTCGACGGCTGCATTTAATGCGCTGTTGAAGAGTCTGGAAGAGCCGCCACCGCGAACAATTTTTATTTTCGCGACAACCGAGCTGCACAAGATTCCGGAAACTGTAATTTCACGTTGTCAGCGGTATGATTTTCGTCGGGTGGCTTTGGACGTTATTGCCGAGACGCTTCAGGGAATTGCCGAGAAAGAAGGTCTTGATGTTGCTCCTGAGGTAATTAGTTTTATCGCGATGCGAGCCCAGGGCGGGATGCGTGACGCTCAGTCAATGTTTGATCGTCTGACAGGGTTTGCCCACGGCAAAATCGATATGGAGTGTGCCCGTCGTGTCTTCTGTCTGGTCGATGCAGAGTTTTTTATTCGGCTTTCGGAGTTGATATTTGATCGAGAAGCGCTTGCCGCGGTCGCTCATTTGCAAACTGCATTTCAGCAGAGCATTGAAATGAGAGCTTTTCTTGAAGATTTTCTTCGGCATTGGCGGAATTTGTTGTTGTTGAAACTAGCCGGTGGAAATTCTCAAGGCGGAGCGTTGTCAGATTGGATGATATTATCCGAAGGCGAGGCTCTTGCTCTCGGTAAGCAGGTTGCCGAAGTGTCCCTTACTGAAATTCAGAGAATGTTTGATTTGGCGGAAAAGTCAGTGCGCCAAGCATTAAGTAGTCAGTTTCCCAGGTTCGTGCTCGAAGCAACCGTGGTTAAAATGGCTTCGACCATGCCTTTGCTTTCGGTGCGAGAGGCCCTAGCTCAGTTGAATTCGGTTACAGCCGTATCAACCACTGCTCTTTCGCCGTCCGCGCAATCGCTAAGAAAGGCGAACGTTGTAACAACAGCCGAACCGGCGCAAAAAAAAATTGAAAAATCAGATAATCAGTCCTTGCAGTCTTTAGACGCGACGACGGTTGTTGATACCAGACAGGTCCCCGAAACTTCTCTCCTTCAAGAATCAACATCATCGTTGGTTGAATTTGATCCATCATGGGAATCTTTTGTCGAGGTTGTGAGGAAAGAGAATAAACTTATTTTGGCCTCATGTCTGAGGCGGGTTGTTCCAGAGCGTTTTGAGGCGGGAGAATTGCGGATCAGAGCTTCTGCTTTTGATCGTAGTATGCTTACCGAAGCCTCGGAAATGACTGTCATTAAGGCCTGTTTATTTCGTTATTCAGGAGTTGAGACCTGGAAGGTCGAAGTAATTGAAAATACGACCGCCACAGAAAAAATACCAGGTACGGCCAAGAGTTCCCAGCCTCTGGAGTCTCTTGCTGAACGGGAAGAAAGAGAGAAGAGCAAACGCCTGGAGAAGATTGAAAAAGAGGCGAGAGAAAGTAACCTGGTGAAGGAAACATTAAAAACTTTTTCTGGCAGTGTTATTGAGAAAGTTATTGTTTCCTCTTGAGCCGTTCTTATTCGCCTATGACACCGCAGTTGAACTATGAGTAGAACTAATTATCCGCGATCAATGCTCAGATTGGTTAATGAGCTTTCAAGGTTGCCGTCTGTTGGGGAAAAGACAGCGGTCAGGTTGGCATACCATCTTGTGACAAAGGGCAGGGATCGGGTCGAGATGCTTGCTGAGGCTTTGTGTCAAGCCGCAGAAAACATCAAGCTGTGTTCGGAGTGTTATGCACTTTCAGAATCGGAAGTATGTGAAGTTTGTTCAGATAACTCTCGCGATAGAGCAATAATTTGTGTCGTCGAAAAACCATCCGATGTTATTGCAATTGAGCGTGGAGGGTATTTTTCGGGGCTTTATCATGTCCTGCATGGCCTATGGTCGCCAATGCGTGGCGTTAGACCAGAAGATACGAAAATCATTCAGCTGGTCTCGCGTATTACACGTCTTGCTAGCAGTGGAGTGTCTGTGCGTGAAGTTATTCTTGCCACGGCCACAACGGTTGAGGGCGATGCAACGGCTTTATATCTCGCAGAAATGTTGGCTGATAAAGGCGTGGCAATTTCACGTATTGCTCAGGGACTGCCGCAGGGAGGAGAGCTGGAATATAGCGATGATGTTACCCTTTCTTACGCACTTGAGGGGCGAAGAACGATTGGTTAGCCTGGATGTTGCATGTCTGCCCGCCAGTGTTGATGTTGTATACCTAAGCCTGTCATCGTCACTGACAAGTTACCGCATGGCTACGCCGAAAGTTTTATGTTCTCATCAGGTGAAGTTTTAAGTTTTGCATCGCGTTCATGTCGTGCGAATGCAAGGTCAATTAGCTTCGTGATCAGATTAGAATAGGAGAGTCCCGTGTGCTCCCATAGAGCGGGATACATACTGATATTGGTGAATCCGGGAAGGGTGTTCACTTCATTAATCAGAATATTATTGTTTTCGAGTAGGAACATATCGACTCGTGCAAGTCCTTCACATCCGAGGGCTTTGAATGCTTTAACAGCTGTCTCTTTCAGTGATTGGACAACTTCAGGAGAGGCGGCAATCGGGATTTTAATGCTGGTTTTCGATTGAGCCGTATATTTTTCTTCGTACGAATAAAATCCGTCGGGTGCGGAAACTTCGCCGATGTCAGATGCCTGTATGTTGCCGTTATTGCCAAGAACCGCGCATTCCACTTCTTTTCCGCAAATACCTTCTTCGACAAGAACGCGATTGTCGTAAAGCAGAGCTGTTTCGATTGCAGCGGTAAGTCCTTCTGGTGAGTTGACCTTGGTAATACCGATCGAGGAACCGGTATTGGCCGGTTTGACGAACAGGGGGTACGACAAGGATTTGCTCATCGCCAGCGATTCAGTGTTTAGGATATTTTCGTCACGAAGGAATTCTACAAAGCGCGCAGAAGGAATTCCCGCAGACTGGAGAATGCGTTTGGTTGCAATTTTGTCCATGCAGATAGCTGATGAAAGGACATCCGGGCCAACCCAAGGTAAAGGAATGGATCGCAGCAATCCTTGTAGTGTTCCGTCTTCGCCGTAAGAGCCATGGGTAACGGGAAAAACAGCGTCAATGTTAATAGCATGACCATTGCCTGCGGCGGTGACCAAGGACAAGGTGCCTTCTCCCGGTAGTATCGCCAAGCGTTCGGATGAGACAAAGTTCCGATTTTTCAATTCTGGAGAAGGTTCATTCACTTGCCACCAGCGACCGAGTAAATCGATATAGCCACATATCGGAGAAAATCGCTGCCGGTCCATGAGGCGAAAAACATTTCGCGCCGAAATAATCGAGACATCGTGTTCAGCGGATTTACCACCAAAGAGGAGGAGAATATTTACTGAAGGGGTTGATTCCTGTGTGTTCATTAGTGCAATACCGCGTTAGATTTGCCGGTTAGGAGTTGTCAGACGCTGAGCAGATCCTGGCCGTGCAATAAAGGGAAACCTAATTCTCTGGTCAGGCATCTTATCAGAGCGATGACGTTGAAGCATGCGTTTGGCGGGAAAAATATTATTGCTACCGCTATTCAACGTTGTTTGCTGTTTACTGGATGCGTGTTATTTAGATCAAGTGGCAAAGCTAAGTGCGACGGTTAAAAACCAGGTAATGCCTCTCGGAATAAACAAACTCGGTAGGGGTTTGGCGAGCGTAGCCGCTAATCGCTCAAATTTTTTTTTGCGAAACGGTTTAAAGCCCAATTAAGGTTATCTCGGTTTTGCTAGCGGCAAGCCGGGTAGAGTTTTGTGCCCGGTTCGAATGCCAGTATCGGCGTTTTGTCTAGTGGATGAAGTATTCGAGTTTGGAGAAATAGCTTTTTCAAGTTACCAAAGTAAGGCCTTAGGAAATGGAAATATCATTAAATCACGACGAGATTCAGGATCGAGCCTATTATATTTGGCTCAGTGAAGGAAAACCTGCGGGCAAAGAAGTTGAGCATTGGCTGAGAGCTGAAAGAGAGTTGTGTCGCAACGGGGAATGCTGCTCTTCCAAGTCCACGGTTGTTGGGAAAAAGGCTAAGTCGTCTGAGACTGCTAGCGCTTCTTGTTGTTCAGCTACAGTTGATGCTGCTGTTGAGCAGTGTGCAGTCGAAAAAGTTGCTGTGACCAAAAGTGCAGCGGCGAAAAAGGCACCAGAAAAGTTAGCGGCAGAGAAAAAGGCTCCAGCAAAGAAAGCTGCCCCAAAGAAGACTTCTTCTGCTTCCAAGGCCTAGCACCGTTCGGGTTGAGAAACTGCGATGACGCAGTTTTAATGGCTTCTCGATGGGTTACCGCATCGATGCCGTTATGGTTTTGTGCGTTTTGTTATTTGCAGTCCTCATCCCTTATGCTGCTTTTCTGGAAATTTAAGCACCACCATTAACCCGCCATTTTTGTTGTTTTCGGCGTGAATATTTCCACCGCAACGTTCGATCAATCGGCGGATTATATATAATCCGGAGCCATCTCCTGGAATGTTGTTGACGTTGGTTGCCCGATAACCATGCTCGAATATTTTATGAAGTTCATTTTCGGGCACTCCGCGGCCATTATCGACAAAGACAATTTCTATCTCCTGTTTCCCATTGAGCGAGCAATCTGCTGCATTTGAAACAGTTGCCGATATCCTGATAGCTGGATTGCTTGAGGCGTATTTAAGTGAATTTTCAAGAATGTTATCGACGATTACGCCAAGCACTTTTTTGTCGATTTCTATGTGCAGATCTTCTGGGATATCAATTGCAATTTCAGTAAAACCAAATAATCGACCATCTGTTGAATGAAGGTCAATTGTTTTTTCACGTAGATATTCAGCGAGCTGCAGTCGCGAAGGTTGCGGTTGCAGATTGTCACATTTCAGGCGGAGGCATGTCAGGTAATCATCGGCCAGCGCCAGAAGCTTTCTATTGCGTGAAAGAATCTTGTTTCGTTCCTCTCCTGGAGGAAGAGAATCTGATATCGCCGATACCACCAGAGCAATGTGTTTCACCGAGTGAGTAAAAGACAAAGCGTCCTCGGTTATCTGTTCCAGTATGTCAGGGGAAATATCACGATGTTGTTTGACCTCCTGTTTGTCATCCATGATTAGTCAATTTCAATAAATTCGGTGCTGAAATTGACATCCCATTTGTAGGTAACCTGATCGATATCCCCTCCGCCTTTAATCGTTCCAGCAATAGTAGATCCTTCTCTGAAAGCGCCGGTCAGGTTGCTGATTTCTCCGCTGCGCAGGAGGGCTGAGCTTCTTCGGAATGTTTTACGGTTACTTGTTCCGGGGAAATGAAAATTATTCTGCGTGTCGCGAATCAGGTAGATTGCATAAGCGTCCACCGATTCGAGCTCATTTTTAAACACTTTCGAGTGATACGACACCGAAAGAATCATTGCCGGTTGTCTGCCGAGAACATTGGTAAACAAGTCTCTACGGCGCTCATATTCTCTTTTTTCCGCCTCACTTAACTTGCTGGAAAACAGGCCGACATCAAGCCTTCTGTACTTGGGTCGATAAAAAGCAATCGAGTCAACAATTTCCACCTTCGTAGTCCAGGCTGACACCTGTCCTGAAGTTGTTTTAACCTGGACGTCTTCCTCGGGCAGTCGTTTATTTTCAGAGCCTGCCTCCAGAAGTTTAGTTGTTTGTTGGGAGTGAGTAATTTCTTGTTCTGATTTTATTTCATCCAATGAATGAAGTCTTGAGGAGAACATCATATTCCAGCGTGCTGATGGTAACGGGATAATGTCGTTTCTCTCTTTTTGGTTACCAATCAATTCAAATTCGATCGATTTTCCGGCTATCAGATTACCGTTGATAAAAAATTCATTGACCAAGGTAAATTCACCAATATTTTTGTGGCAGGGAATGCCGACTTCCTGGCCGACTTTGATGATTTTGCAGTCTGTCACTTCCGGCACATATGCAAATTGTGCGCCTGCGGCAAACTTTATGATAATCGAAACAGTGTGTTCGCTTTCCCCGCTTTCTGTTTTTTCCAGTAATTTAACCTCCATTGTAGAAGTGTTTTTATCCCAGATAGTTTTATCTGAATCGATCTGATGAACTTTTCCGGCGATCATCAGGTATCCATAGCTAGATGAGGCGTTTGTTCGTTCCTGCAACACCACGTCCTGTTTGCCTTCTTTGAAAAATTTTTCGTCTTTTTCCAGGATTCGGTCTATTTCTGATTGTGGTTCTGAGCCGGTTTCGCCGATTGTGGCAGGTGCATTTTCCGATGCCAAGGTTTTAAGGGCTTGAACAGCGTTGGAGTTGTTTATGCTGTCTGTTATGGCCGGATAAATAATCAGCCAAGGGACAATGCTAATCACTGGACCGGCAATTGCCGCGATGATTGCTCGGCCCATGCATTGAGGAAAACTCAGGCCAGTTTTAATTTCGACATAAGTATTGTTCAGGATGTCATGTAGCGCTTGCTTTTTTTCGGTAATCGAGGCGATGAGAAAGCCAAGGCCAAGAGAGATACAAGAAATAAACCTGGTAACAAAGCGAAATAAGGCCAGCAACAAAGGGACTTTCTGGCCATCTTTGCCAACGACTTCAATTCCGACAATTGTTTTACCGAAAGTACCCTTTGCCTCGGACGACTCAAGAAATGAATAATAAAAAGCAGAGTTGATGTAGAAAAGTAACGGTAAAAGTAAAATTAGAAAAGCTGTGGCTGTTAATCCCAGACCAAGGTGACGTTGCAGGAGACTATTGGCTTCTTCCAGCGATGAGTTGCGTAGGTACGGAAGTATTTCAAATAGTCCGGTAAAAAATTTATTGAAAATGTGAAATGTGATCAGAGACAGAAGTAGAAAGAAGGTTGATAGCAAAATCGAGAAGTCAAAAATCCAGGCTGCCAGGCGCAATATGATACCGGCTTGTTTCTCAAGTGGTCTGCCAATGTTGCTGACATTGTCTTTTGTCTTTTTTTTGCTTCTTCCCAGAGCGCCGGAGTCGGTTGAATCTTCAAGTGTCTCATCAAGAAGATCATCTATTTCATCGTTGCCTTCGAGGGCGGATGTCAATTCATCGGCCGTGCTGCTTGAGGCAGTCCAAGATGGGGATGTATGGCACTGGGGGCATAATTTCAGGTCGTTACCAACTTCGGCACCGCAATTTGGACAAAGCATTTGCTTGCAAACTCCTGTTTTCGGTCGTGCTCGCTGCGCCTGTTTCTGCCTTTAAGTGGATGTTGTCTCGATAGAGACCCACTGATTTGCATAAAACGCTTTAGTATCAGCTGGTTTGGCGCACCTTTCGGACAATTGATTCATAACTGCAACAAGGGGAGAGTTATGTAATTGCCATTTCATCCGCCTGGATGATCGTCAATTAGTTTATGTAAAAAGCTCCCCATGTCGGCATTGGCCATCTGGTTTGGTCAAATTGATCAAAAATTAGACCAGACTTTCTGCTTAACTTTTGATGCAGGAAGGACGATAAAAGTAACCGAGACTGTTGGATATTGCTGAATTGTCTCATGCTAACAAAGGGGGGAGAGATGGCCGAGGATTCTAAGGAGAAAGATGAAATCAGGCATGTCGTGATTGACGGAGT
>JAQTWB010000073.1 GCA_028689495.1 bacterium
TTTGCTGATATTACGGAGATTCTTTATGTCACCAAGGTTTGATACCAAGGTTCCGGGTTACTTTCTGGTCTGGTGTCTGGTTGGTTCCGGGTTACTTTCTAGTTAGATTCTCAGGTTTCGACCTGTCTCCTGAAAAATTAACACTGTATTGCCTCAATATTGTCTAGTGCGTAGGTAACAAATCTGTACGTCGCTAGACCTATCAGACTAACCCGGCCCCCCACGTAAATCGCCGGGCAGATATTTACCCCATGTAACCAGTTGGCATAACTCAGTAATATAATGACCCCTGTCTTCGGTCGTCTTTCAGGACTGCCCAAAACCCTGCATGAGAACTGACTTCAATGGGGCACAGGATTGCTCAGAAGTGTGCAGAAAATGTCGAAATAATTATTTGCCCCAAATCGTAAGAAAAACCGCAGATCGAGGCGAAGAATCCTTTGCGTGGGTGTTGGGATGCTCGTCTCGGACAAGAAGTTGTATCACTGTCTGGTCGCTCATTCCGGTTTGTTTTGCCAGTAAACATTTAGCGGTATCGATGTTTTACGGAAGACGAAATAAGGGGATTGTTGCACTGATTGGTGGGTTTGTTCTGCTGCTTTTGCTGCTTGTCGTTCCTGCGCAAGCCAGAGCGGCAGGAGAAATCGGTGGTTCTGTGGTTGGTGGTCGTGGGGATGGTGCGGCTCTCTCGCTCACGCTTGATTCAAGTTCAAATCCGATTTTCAGTTACATCAACAGCGAGTGGGGCGAGTTGCGTGTCTCAGATGTCGTTGGCGGTCGTCTCCGCACTGTGGTGCTACAACGAAATCTGGGAACAAATGTCCAACTTTCCTGGTCCGGGGTGCAAGCTTTCGAGCGAACAGCATTGTTGCTTCGTGGCAGCGAGGTGCACGTCTTCTATTTTCATCCTATAGCGGTCGAATTAAGGCACGCCTGGAGGAAGAGTGATGTCTGGTCCGAGGAAGTTCTCGGCAAGGGTGTCAATGCGGGCAGTCTGCCATCTGCGGTAAATTGCGGGGGGGATATTTGCCTCAGTTATTTTAACCGCAGCTCAGGCAATTTGCGTTTTGCCAAAGGAATAACCGGACACTGGGTTTATGAAACAGTTGATGCCCAGGCTGGCAGTGGTTTTGGCAATCGCCTGGCACTGCTAGCTGATGGTCGTCCGGCGCTTGCCTATTATAATGCGGCATCAAGAAGTCTTAAGCTCGGTTTGCGCGGTTTAAGCGGCGGCTGGACTTTTGAGTCGCCGACAATCCCCGGTCGTTCTTCCGCCGGATTTTCTCCTGACCTCAAGCTTGGTGCCGATGGCAGTTTATGGTTATCGGTAACACGTCCATTGCAGAGCAATGTCGCGACAAATCTCGGTCTTTACCTTCTAAAACGCAGTTCTTCCGGTATTTGGGATGCCGCAGTTTTGTCCGACACGGTCTATGGTGGGGAAACGTCACTGGCCGTTGAGGGCAATCTGCCGCGAGTGTTAAGTTCCTATCTGTTGCGTTCCAATTCAGGAGACAAGAGCGGAACAGGGATATTTTCGACTCAAGTATCGGGCGTGCAGTCGAGATATTATGGTTTTGTTTCAGGACTGAGTGCTTTATACAGCACCGACAGTTTACAGTATGTCCGGGTCAGCGGTAGCAGTCATTTCTTCGCCTATTCCTATGTTGATTCGCGCAACAGTCAGCGCCGTCTTTATGTGCATGGGTTGTCAGATAGTGATGGTGACGGAGTGCCATCTATTGTCGATAATTGTAGCTCAATTCCAAACAGTAACCAGCTCGATAGCGACGCCGATGGTTATGGTGACCTGTGTGATAAGGATGCGCCTCCAATTGATTCGGACGGCGATGGAATCAGCAACGCCGAAGAAATCGCCATGGGACTGAATCCGCTTTCTGCAGACAGCGATCGTGATGGAGTAAGCGATGGGCAAGAGCTGACTGACGGCACAAATCCGATTGACCGCGGCAGTGTGCAACGGTTGATTGGTAACAGTGTTTGTGCGGAGTGGAATGGGTTCCTGGGGGGAATGTATAATATCCTTGAAACCTCAAATGTCGGTGGGCGCACATTACTGGTGCAGGTCATGCTCTACGATATCAATGGAGAGCCGCAAGGAGTCAAAGCCTACAAGATGGCGGCCGGGCAGCAGCTCGATGTGCTTGTCCATGATATCCCGGGCTGGCGTAAGGATTCTTATGGCAAAGTTTGCCTGAGTCATGATGGTAATGCCGGGGATCTCGATGGGCGGATGGTTTATTACAAGACTGGGCAGGGAGAGCGTGCTGCAGGATATGACTTTGCTTTTGCCATGCCATTTCTTGAAGGCGTCAGTGGGGCGCAGTACGTATCATTCAATACTTATCAGCCGAGCCTAAATCCGGCGGATGCGTTGAACCCTGTGGCAAACTGGATACAGATTACCAATCTTGAAGGTTCAGCTCAGTCGGGAGTCTTGAAGTTCTACACCGCCGACGGAAAGTTTCTTTCTTCGAAGTCCCTGTCGCTGGCGCCGGGCGCTCGTGGTGATTTCTCCGCTCATTTTATGGGCGCCAGTCAGGTTGGCCTGGTGGAGTGGGTTCCCGGAAATGGCAGCGCCCGCTTTCAAATCCGCAATGTGCGTTATCTCTACGACAATCCGTTGATGCAGGACAGTTTTACCACAGCGTTTCAATTGGCTGCTGCCGTTGGTTCTGGCGAGGAACTGGTAGTTCCGCTAGATACAACCAAAGGTAGTGCGATTCTTGAGTTGGCCAACACGATAAATCAGACTGTCTCTGTATCTGTCAGTATTTATCGTAAGGATGGGGTCCTGTTGAAGAAATATTCGATACCGCTTGGATCGCACGCCAGTTATCATTTGATCACGGATGATCTGCTGCGAGGTGCAGAAGGAACAGCGATAGTTAAAGCGAACAAGGCGGAAAGCATTATCGCAACTGCCATGCATTACCGACGTAACGAGCTTCTTGGAATCGACAGCATGTATGGTCTTGAAGCTCGCCAGGCAATCGGTTCTTACCTACAAGGTTCCTACAATACTTTTCTTGCCCAGATTTCCCAGTTGCGGATTATCAATTCCAGCGCCATCGCACAGACGGTTGAAGTGCGAATGCGTCGCAGCGATGGCGTGCAACCTTTTGGTGCCTCCGGAACATTGACGGTCAAGCTTGCGCCACATCAGAGCCAGCTTGTCTCGATTAACGATTACGAAGTAGCCGATGTTTATGGTGTCATTGAGGTTACTCCTCAGTCGGCCAATTCGGTTGTTGCCTGGGTCCTTCGCCAACGTGCTGATGACTACGTCATGCCCGTGCCAATGAGGCAATAAGACGGGCAGCTTGATCCCCGACAAAACTGCATCTTTGCTCCTGTTTCTTCATCAAATGGAGTGGTGAGGTGGGCATATTCAAATTCAGGAGCGCAAAAATATGAAAAGTCGGGAGAGGGGGATCCTGCTGGAGTCTGGCACTAATGAAGTGGAATTTCTCGAGTTTTCTGTTGCCGGGCATTTACTGGGAGTAAATGTCGCCAAAGTTTCACAGGCCCTTGTCCTTGACGAGCTGGAGATTACTCATTTGCCGGGTGGTGCCGACTGGTTTGTTGGTTCAGTTTATTTTCGTGGTCTGCCGATTCCGGTAATTCACCTGGGCAGGTTTTTGGGAATAGAGGAGGCTTCTTCGGAGGGTCAAGGCAGATTGCTTCTCGTCCTTGAGTTTAATAGCAAAATCAATGGTTTTGTAGTGGATAAGGTCGACTCCATTCGGCGAGTATCCTGGAATGATTTCAAGGCGATTCAGGATGGCGGTGAAGCCAGCAGTGAGATGTGTGTCACCGGAACCGTGACCATAGAGGACCGCATTGTTCTGATTCTCGATATGGAGCAGATGATGGCGCGTGTCGACCCGTCAATGAACGTTGAGTATTATGTCGACGCCATATCCCAACATGTCGGAATTGATCGAGACCGAGTGAGGATACTTTATGCCGAGGATTCGGCCATCGTGCAGAAAGTCACGATGAAAATACTCCGTGATGCGGGATTTACCGATATCAGGTTGATGACCACGGGTCGCAAAGCTCTCGACTATTTGCTGGCTAACCCGGAGACCGTTGATGTGGTGATTAGTGATATTGAAATGCCGGAAATGGACGGTCTGACATTTTGTCGGCAGGTTCGCCAAACCCCGGCAATAGCCTCCATCCCGTTCATTTTTTATTCATCCCTGATTAACGATCAGATGAAGAAGAAGTGTGAGTCGGTGGGTGGTGATGCCAGTCTGGCGAAGCCGGAGATACATTTAATTGTCTCCACTATTGAACAGCTGCTTTCTGCTTGATATTACCAAGGCACTATAATGCTTTCAGGCTGTAATTTACGCGAGATAATCGGCCTGTATCCCTTGGAGTGTTCTGATGCAAAGCCGAGTTCCATTTACTGGTCATTTTCTTTTTCTTGTTTTTTCCATTTCATTTTGTTTCCTGGCGGTCTTTGAGGCTTACGCAGAGTCAAAGGTTTATTTTTATACCGACGGTAGTGGGCAGAAGCATTTTTATTCTGACTTGAAGAGTGTGCCTGAGAAGTATCGGTCCCAGGTTCAGGATGAGGATGCCCTGCCGGAGCTGACCAAGACCAACGATGTTCAAGTTGTGGCCGGCAAGATGACCCAGGCTGGCAAGCCGCAGCGCCGTTTTAACAAAAGTGTTTCGATTTACGTTACTGCAAGTTGCCCGCATTGCCGTAACCTGGAAAAGTTTCTCAAGGAGAACAGTATTCCGTTTCGCAAATACGATGTTGAAACCTCCGCCGTCGGGGGACGAGAGTATGAAAAGCTCGGAGGAGGAGGAGTGCCAATTATAAAGGTCGGCAAGAAGGTCATTCGCGGTTTTAATCAAGTGGCGCTTCAAGATGAGTTGGGTTTATAGTCGTCGGAATTTAAATCGTGGTTTTATTGTTTGAGGCATCATGTCCGACACGGAAACATGTTTTGGTTGTCGAAAAAGCAATGACAAGATTGGCGTTCTGCTTGCCCAGTTAGGGACGCCTGATGCACCGACGACAAAAGCTTTGCGTCGGTATCTGGCGCAGTTTCTTTCAGATCGTCGGGTAGTCGAAGTAAATCGAGTCCTCTGGTGGTTCATCCTTAACGGGATTATTTTACGGACAAGACCAGCGCGCTCTGCTGCATTGTATAAACGCGTTTGGACCAAGGATGGTTCACCGCTATTGGATATTACCAAAAGGCAGGCTGAAGGTTTGCGACAGCTGCTAATCGGGCGATATGCGGGCGTAGAAGTTGCCTTTGGTATGCGTTATGGCAACCCCTCACTTGAAAGCGCTGTCGATGAGCTTGTTGGTAAAGGCTGCACAAAAATACTTCTTTTCCCAATGTATCCGCAGTATGCGGCGGCAACTACGGCATCAACTTATGACGCGGTGTTCCCTCATTTGTTGAAAATGAGATTTGTTCCAACGTTGTCTGTAGCGGAACCGTATTACAAACATCCGGGTTATATCGCCGCAGTAGCCGCAGGAATTAACAAATCACTTGAGTCCACAGAAAGCCAGCCGGAGCGTTTGATTTTGTCCTATCATGGAATTCCCCGGGCCTATGTGGAGAAGGGAGATCCATATTGTTGTATGTGTCATGAAACGACAGCTGCGTTAAAGAAACTGATCAAGTTTCCTGCTGACAAGATACTGCACACCTACCAGTCGCGTTTTGGCAAAGAGCCATGGATTGAGCCTTATACCGACGAGACGGTTAAGTCCCTGGCGGAGCAGGGGATAAAACGTTTAATGATCGCTTGTCCTGGTTTTACGGCTGATTGTTTGGAGACTATCGATGAAATGGGACACGAAGCATTCGAGCTGTTTCGCGAACATGGAGGAGAGCTGATTACTCTCGTGCCCTGTGTCAATGACGACCAACTCTGGCTCGAAGGCATGGCTGAAATAGTTGAAGATGAGCTTTATTCGTGGCTCCAGACGAGGAAACGTCAGCAGCGGGATACCGATCGGATTACCTGTTCCTGGCGTTGACATAGTAATTGGCCTCACTCCACACACAATGCAGATCACGCGCCAAGATGGCGCGTCTACGATTGAATCACGCGCCACGCTGGCGCGCCTACTCTAACCCAGTATTTGAAGCAGGGGAGAAGAGCCTTCCAGGCTCCTGCCAGCCTTCGGTTACGCGCCAAGATGGCGCGTCTACTATTTCATGTCATTCCTGGCGCTGGATTCGACTGCGCGCACTCTTTAATCCGGGAATCTTCGCTCAAATCCAATTTTTGTTGATTTGAGAAAGTTGCTGAAGGCTTCAAGCATCTGCTGGAGCGTTGCTGCAAGATCAGGATCGGTGGCCTCGGGCATTTGCAGGACGATTAGTGGATGAGCCTCGGCAAATGTGCCTTGGGTGTACTGTGGAAACTGACTGGCAAAGTGTCCGTCAAGTAGATAATCAAGGTAGTTGTTGAGCTTCTCTTCGAGGAGTGAAAAGAAGTTTTCGATACTTTCCGGGGTATCTGTTTCAATAATCTGAAGCTCTGGCCGGCTTTGATCGGTTGAAAGAGTAATCAGATCTATGACTCGCTCGCTTTTTAGTCCCCGGGCAAGAGGTGTTCCATCGTCTTCATCGATGCTGTTGTTCTCGTTGTCGCTAATGATTTTCAGTCGATCGTTCATCTGGCCTTAGGAGTTTGCGAGTTGCAGGAGGTAGTATTTCTTTTTTCCGCTGCGGATGACGAGGATATTTTCGTCGATGAAATTTTCAATGCCAACGTTGTGCTGAACATCGTTGATTCGTTGATTGTTGAGATAAATTCCGCCGCCTTCGATGAGTCGTCGGGCTTCGCCGCGCGATTTTGCCGCACCGCAGGTTGTCAGGATGTCCAGCAGGGGCGCTACGGGCTGGAAAATACTGCGCGGTATTTCTGCGGAAGGGACTTCGCGAAAAATGTCTCTTAGTGTCGCATGGTTTAATCCGTCCATGCTGCCGCCAAAAAATACCTGACTTGCGCGAATCGCCGCATCGAGTTCGCTTGGTCCGTGGACCAGGGTCGTCAGTTCGGCGGCGATTTTCGTTTGCAGCAAGCGTTTTTCCGGAGCAGCCAGGGCTTCCTCGCAGAGGGCACTACATTGCACGATGTCAAGGCTGCTAAGTTTGGGTAAAAGCAGGGCTGCGTCCTCGTCCGAGATGTTAATCCAGTACTGATAGAACTGATACGGTGATGTTTTGTCGGCTGAAAGCCAGACTGCACCGGCGGCCGTTTTGCCAAACTTTTCGCCACTGGAAGACAGAAGTAACGGGAATGTCAGGCCATAAGATTTTTCCGCCTGTTCTCCGGACTTCCGCCGGATAAGATCCATACCCGCCGTGATATTTCCCCACTGGTCGGAGCCACCTATTTGCAGGCGGCAACCATAATTGTGGTATAGCCAGTAGTAGTCGTATGCCTGAAGCAGCATGTAGCTGAATTCTGTGTAGCTGATGCCCTGTTCACGATTCTCCAGTCTCGCCTTGACCGATTCCTTTTGTATCATGGCGTTGACGCTGAAGTGTTTGCCGACATCGCGAAGGAATTCAATCGCCGAAAGCTTGGCCACCCAGGAGTTGTTCTCAACAACAGTGATTTCGTTTTTGTCATCAGCAAGGATGTGGCGAATCTGTTTTTCGATTCCCTGCCTGTTCTCTTCAATCTGTTGTGGTTTGAGCAGGTTTCGTTCCGAAGATCTGCCCGAAGGATCGCCAATCGCCCCTGTAGCCGTGCCGAGCAGAGCAATACCTTTATGGCCATCTTTCATGAAGCGTTTCATGATTAGCAGCGGCAGCAGGCTGCCAACGTGCAGGCTATCGGCAGTTGGATCGAAACCGCAATAAAAAGTGACTTTGCGCGAGGAGAGGGATGCGTCAAGTTCTGCCTGATGGGAAACATCATGCAGCAGCTTTCTTTGGCTCAGGTCGTTTAGTAGTGACATCTGTGTTTCAGTTTCAAATTTGCCAGTTAGTTGTTGGTAGACAATTCCGAACAGATTCTCGAGGCGTCGGATTTCAACGCCGCGAAAGTTCAATGCCCGCGAAAATCCGCAGGGTTACCTACTTTGAAGTGGATATCCTCCACAAGCGAACGGGGATCTGCCTGCCTGATGCCTTCGACAAGAGAATCTTTGCTCATGGAAAGTTCCTGAGCCCAGGCGGCATTCTCCACCCTGATGACAAGTGTTCTCCCTCGTATGATCTTCTCCGGTTTGGAGTGTTTGGCTACTTCGTCACCGACCAGCTCTGCCCAGCAGGGAATACAAGAGTATTCCCGTATCTTTTTTTGCAGATCTGGTCGCTTGAAGATCCCTTCGAGGATATCAGCCGCTGTTTCTGGTTGTCGCTTTCTCTTCATTTGAACGGCAATAGCAATTTCAGAGACACTTTTCCATTGCCAGGCTCGTTATTCCAGGCTGGCCGCTCATTCTTTCGGAAAGACATAAATAATTTCATTGTCAGCCGATAAGCCAAGCTCTTCGCGCGCCGCTTTTTCAAGAGCATAATCATCGGTTTTAATGGCTGATGATTTTTCGCGCAGCGAAACAAGTTCTTTCTTTAGTTGTTGTTCGGTCGAACGCAGGGCCCCCGACTCGCTTTCCAGTGAGCGAAGTTCCTTGATGCCGTGTTGACCCGTGAAAATTGAAGCGAGAATCAGGAGGGAGGCCAGGTAGAGGACAGAAGAGATGATAGTCTGCATTTCTGGCAATTTGCGCTGCTGTTTCATGTTCCTGAACCGTATTGTCGTAATTGATACCTGGGCATTTCATTTGTAACGGGCTCTTGCCGCGTCGTCATGACTGTTATAGCCTGCAACACGCTTTCGGGGAATATCATTTGTCGCGGGCCAAAAAGGCAAGCACAGAAGTAATTGCCAAGTGAAAATCAATTGCTACTGATACTTGAGCGGCATTGGATATCACAGCTGGATATCGCGATTGAATATCACAATTGAATATCCTGGACATGCTACCCGGAAATTTCCTCCCCCAAGCTGGTAACTGGCTTACATAAACATAGGACGAACAAGATATGGCTGCTTCTATCGCCTCCCTTCAGGCAATTCAAATTATTGATTCTCGTGGAAATCCAACCGTCAGCG
The DNA here is from genome assembly GCA_028689495.1 of bacterium. Lineage (GTDB taxonomy): Bacteria > Bdellovibrionota_C > UBA2361 > SZUA-149 > JAQTWB01 > JAQTWB01. The sequence continues at coordinate 9,145 of JAQTWB010000073.1, forward strand.
TTGAAGTCACATTGAGTGATGGAAGTGTTGGTGAAGCCAGTGTGCCATCTGGTGCCTCAACTGGTGAATTTGAAGCGGTTGAGTTGCGCGATGGCGATAGCCGTCGTTTTCGCGGCAAGGGAGTGACGAGAGCCGTTGACAATGTCAACAGCAAGATCGCTGCAGCGGTCAAGGGGCTTGATGCTTTTGATCAGGAAGGATTGGATCGTCGTCTGATTGAACTTGATGGAACAAAGAACAAGGGAAGCCTTGGCGCAAACGCCATTCTTGGCGTCAGTTTGGCTGTCGCTCATGCTCGTGCGGCTTCTGCTGGCAAGGAGCTTTATCAAGTGATTCTCGAGCCGAAGGAAATTATCCTTCCTGTGCCAATGGTCAACGTTATCAATGGTGGTGCGCATGCCAACAACAGCCTTGATATTCAGGAATTTATGCTGGTTCCTCACGGAGCTCCGACATATTCTGAAGGGCTGCGTTATGCTGCGGAAACTTTCCACGCTCTTGGAGATTTGTTGCGCGACGATGGTTACAGCACAGCTGTTGGGGACGAAGGCGGTTATGCTCCTCGTTTTGAGTCGACTGAACTGGCGTTTGATTTTCTGCTGCGCGCCATTGAAAAAGCTGGTTACAAGCCAGGTGAGTCCATTTCTCTAGCCCTTGATGTTGCGTCAAGTGAATTGGTGGAGAAGGACGGTTCCTCGACAATGTATCGTTTTGAAAAATCGACTGGCGAATCCATGACAGCTTCACAGCTCATCTCTGTATATGAAGACTGGATGAGCAAATACCCGATTGTCAGCATTGAAGACGGATTGGGTGAAAACGACTGGGAAGGCTGGAAGGAGATCACTGCTCGTCTTGGTTCCAAGGTGCAGCTAGTCGGTGATGACCTTTTTGTAACGAACACTGAGCGTCTTGCTCAGGGGATTGAGATGCATGTCGGAAATTCGATTCTCGTCAAGTTGAATCAGATTGGCACGCTGACTGAAACCTTGGAAGCAATCAAGCTGGCGCAATCAAATCGCTATACCGCGGTTATCTCGCACCGCTCCGGTGAAACTTCTGATACGACAATTGCTGACCTGGCAGTGGCCACATCAGCAGGTCAAATCAAGACCGGTTCAATGTGCCGTGCAGAAAGAATGGCCAAGTATAACCGCTTGCTCTGGATTGAAGCCAAGTCCGGCGGCAAGGCAAAATACGCTACACCATTCGCCTGATGTCCCGATTGGTCCGGACCTGTCTTTGTCCGGACCAACCTCACACCTTTTTCCGGCACGTTTGATGGTGGGCGCTTCTCGAAGCGCCCCTACATGTCATTGCCAAAGTCATCAGCACGTTATTACCCAATGTAGGGGCGCCTCGAGAGGCGCCCGGTAATGGTGCTATCCCACGACAGAGCCCCCAAATCCTCGGTCCGAGAATAATAACCGGCCGCAGCTGCATCTAAAAGGCTGAACTTACGTAACATAGTCGATAGCCGGGCTGGAGCAGTATTTGGAATTATTCGTCGCAGGAAATTCATGGATAGCGTCAAAAGAGATCCTTATTTCGACAATTTGAAAGGAATACTGATATTTTTCGTTGTCCTCGCCCATTACCTTATTTTGTATGTAGACGGGGATGTCGCCTCCGACAAAATCAAAATACTTTATTATTTCGTCTACAGTTTCCACATGCCCCTGTTTGTTTTTATCTCGGGGTATTTTTCAAAAGACGTGCACAAGGCTCGCTCTGAAGCGTTCAAAAAATTATTTGTTCCGTTTTGTTTTTTTAATGCGGTCATGTCGGTGACAATTAGTCCCGACCAATTTCTGAATAATATTTTTACTCCTCTTTACGTGCACTGGTATCTGCTCGCTTTGTTCGCCTGGAGAATGGTCCTGGCCGACATCGTTAAAGTGCGCAACATTTTTGCAATCAGCTTGCTCGCGGCTATTGCGGTTGGCTTTATTCCAAGCGCCGATAATTTTTTATCTATTGGTCGGATAGTGTCTTTTTTGCCTTTTTTTCTTCTCGGCTTTTACACCAAGGGAACCGATATCGAGAGAATAAGGAAGATGTCGATTCCTTACGTCGTCCTCAGTTTGGCTACCGCCGTAGCCTTGATTGCCTATCTCGCTCATTACAATCTTGTTTCGACTGCAGTATTTACATCTGCACCATATTCTTCAAATAACTCCGTCATTATCAGAATTGTATTTTTCCTGATTGCCTTGATAGTTGGCATGTCTTTACTGCGATTGGGACCCGGAAGACCGCTGGCATTAATTACCCACGCGGGCAAACAATCTGTCGTGGTGTTTTTATTCCATCGCTACCTTACTTTTCTTTTTAATTATTTTGTTCCAATCGACAGCTGGACGAATCTTCATTTTTTGGTGGCGCTAGTTTGCTCTATCTTAACGTTGTTGTTGCTCGCGCATAGGTGGTTTACGGGTCTGTATAATTTTGTTATGGAGGCCATTTATCATTTTGTGTTTGATAATGACTTAAGCAATTGGCGTTCACAGAAATTTGTTCGGTCGGCAATTGTGGTTCTGACGATTTCCATGCTGGCAATCGGTGCAGGCACCATGCAGATCAGTAAATCGCCGGACGTGGATGTTATCTTTCCGATTCTTGGCGAGAAAACGCAGCGAGAGCTTGAAGATGCGATTACGATTTCCTTTGCTGGTGACATGCTGCTCCTCGAAGATCAGGTGAAGAGGGCGAGGATTGAAGACGCTGATTCATATGATTTCCTCCCGATATTTGCCAATGTAAAGCCGTATATTGTCAGGTCCGACTATTTTATCGCCGGACTTGAATTACCTGTGGCGGGACGAGATGTCGGGTATTCTCGAGGTAATTTCGATGATGGTTTGCCGATATCCCTTAACGCCCCTCTGGAGTTCCTGCAGGCTGTGAAAGCAAGCGGGATAAACCTTGTTACAACTGCAAACAATCATGCCTATGACAAAGGGCGACAGGGGCTGATAGGTACAATCGAATCCTTGAACCACCTTGGAATTGATTTTCTCGGCACGTATCGCAACCTTGAAGAGAAAAACACTGCTTTTGTCGCTGATATCAGGGGCATGAGAGTCGGATTTATCGCTTATACCAATTACGTGAACGGCCAGGATGAAAAGTCGTTTTTGCAGAATGAAGAGCCGCATATAAAGATATTGGCCTCCCCTCGAGATTCCGAACATTTAATCAGAAGTATAAACATTCTTCGTCGGGATATTGAATTCGC
>JAQTWB010000013.1 GCA_028689495.1 bacterium
AACGGACAATAGCGAAGAAGGCTCACCCCCTGACGTTTCACCTGACCATGCCTGGGTATTACTCGGGCAGTGTCAGGAAATGTTGGCGCGCTTCAACAAACTGGCACCGCAAAAAGGCAGCAGCCTTAGTTTGACTTACATCCTCGAGAGAAATGAACAAATCCTTGCCCGGATATGTGACCTGCTGACAATTCTCTCCTCTACCGATCCCGAAAAAACGTCCGCCAGCTCGATTGCTCTGTTTAAACGCCTGATACGTGCCCAGAGCAAAGATCGCAGAGTCAGTCAGCTCTTCCTGCAAACTTATCACTTGCTATCGCGTAGCGTCCTGAATAATGCCAGCCGCGCCGGAGAACACTACATCACCAGAAATCGCAGTGAACATTTCGATATGCTCAAGCGCGGCCTTGGTGGCGGCGTGATCATCGCGACAATGGCCTTGATAAAAATCTACATCTCTGGATTGCCGCTAACACCGGGAGTCATGACCTTCTGGTTTTGCGTAAACTACGCCACGGGCTTCATGCTGATTCATGTACTTCATTTTACGATTGCAACAAAACAACCGACGATGACTGCCGCCTACATCGCCCAGACAGTAGGGCCTGGCGATAAAACCTTTGCCGAAAGACAAGATGCGGCAAACTTGCTGATCCAAGCGGCGCGCTCACTTAACGTCGCCATCTTCGGTAACGTGGCTGCTGCTCTGCCTGTTGCCTTGATAATTGGCTTAACCGCCGATCTTGCTTTTAACCAACCGCTATTTGGTAGCGAAAAAGCTGATCATCTGTTGAACGAGCTTAACCCTTTTTCTCACCTCGCACTTTTTTATGCCGCAATAACCGGTTTGTGGCTTTTCCTTTCCGGAGCCCTGGCCGGGTATTTTGACAATCTATGCGCCTATCTTTCGCTGGCTGAAAGAATCCGTCTGTTGCCCTGGCTGCGGAAAATCGCCCCGGAAAAAACGATACAGGCTTATGCCGATTATATTGGCAATCACTTCGGGGCGTTGATGGGGAATCTCTTCTTCGGGATCATGCTCGGCACAACAGGCTATATCGGTTACCTGACCGGATTGCCAATTGACTCATTGCACGTTGCCTTTTCGGTGGCGAATGTCGGTTACTCGGCAACTGTGAGCAATCCCGGGATGGTGGTTATATTGCAGTATCTAATCTTTGCTCTGCTGATTGGCGTGATTAACTCAGCGGTAAGCTTTCTCCTGGCAATCAGCACAGCCCTGCGGGCAAACGGCACCAGCCTCGGCGATCTCAAACTACTGCTCACGGCCTGCTATAGGCAAATACGCAATGAACCCAGTCAAATGCTGCTACCGCCAAAGGAATCTGCGGATGTGTAAATCTGTGGAGCTGATGAAGGTCAAATTATTATCGAGTGGTGCACAACACGCTCCCTTTTAGGGATTTATTGACCCGGGCAAACAATTTCCCCAAGCGGTGCGTTCCGATTCTTTCTCTGAACTTAGTGAAATATGTATGGTCTGGAGTCGGAGAGCAAAGTTCAAAGCCACAAAAAAGTTTAGCTGACAGACTGTCCTTCAAATGCATCTCCATCTGCCTGTCGCTCAGGTCATTCATGAACTGCACAAGCAGACATTTGAATCCTGAAGTTACGGGATATCCTGCTCTGCCACGGTCTGAATACAGCTTTTCCAGCGGACGGCATAACTCGCTAAAGCTTATCAGCTTCAAAATACGACGGTAAATATGTTCTTCAGGAACAAGGTCCTCAAGATTCGGAATATAAAATGACATTTGGCGATTCTCCGTTTGTAAGCTCATACTCATGAGATCTTACATTTACAGAGACTTGGAAAGTTTCTTTCTTCTTTATCTGGCAATCTCCTCCGGAGATTGCATTTACGCTTTCCGTGCACGGCGTGCACGGAGCGGCATCGTCCTGCGGACGACGCTCGGTCCTGCCGAAAAATGTTCCATTTTTCAACAGTCCCAAAATTACAATATCCAGCAACAGGCAAATTAGCTTTCACCGACAATACGATTCGCTACCTTTTGAAAGTCCAGAGCCCGGGCATAAGAAGTGTGAAGCTGCATAGCTGTCTGATAACCCGCTTCGGCAATCTGTTCGGCCTTGTCAGGATGAGCCAGATAAAAATTGACCTTGTCCAAAACATCGTCGGGTGTAATTTTCACGTAATTCACCCCATCGACCAACCCTAAAGCCTGATGACCCAGCGGTTCAATCGCCAGCAGACAACTCTTCGAAGCAAGTATCTCGACATATTTGGGATAAGGGCAATTATACATTCCGCCTGTTGTGACAAACAACCGGCAGGAGTTTATCGTTCTGGAAAAGCCAAGCCCAACGTAAGAATGACCGGCGTCGTGCTTACCCCAGCCAGGGTGTGGCTTGAAAAGGTAACTGATGCCTGGTAACGATTTCAGTCGCGAATGAATGGCGTATCGCTCGGGATAAAAGTCATCGCGATCCGCGACACCACCACCAAGAAAACCAACGTCAAACTCCTTTTCGCAGCTCCAGCTATTAAAGAGCTCCGGATCAAAACAGGGCGGAAGATATTCAAACCGATCGGCGTCCCGCCCGGTATAATAAAGGTCCCTCATGTGCGGATAATAGACGAGCACTTTTGTAATGCCATAATAATCAAGCCACTGCAGGTACTCCTGCTGGCAATATTCCGTGATGTTCCAGAAGTCACTCAGCACCATGCACTTGGGGATATTAATCTTCTCCAATCCTTTCAACTTGAAATTATAGGGGACAACTCCTTTCTGTCTGATGCTGCTGTCATGATCGCAGGCGACAAGTAACAGGTCTGGCGGTCCATCCGGGCAGGAATAGCTGATAATGTCCTGATAATTGTCGAGTGAGGGCTCATGGCCCGGGTAATCCTTGCCAAACATTCGACAGTTATACATACGCCGCAATCCCGTGCGAAACGCCTCGTGATACTTGGCAAGATAATTAGCTTCAGAATCACCAACAGATAATATTTTCATAATCCGATTTCTCCGGAGATTGTTTGCTCACGATCGTAAGACAGAATCCTTTCCGCCAGTGTCAATGCTCTACCTATCGCCTGATCCATGTCGTAATAGCGATATTCTCCCAATCTTCCACAGACAAGTAATTGAGGAATAACTTTGGCCCTCGCCAGATACTGGCAATAGAGATGATGATTCCCGGCATCGGGGAATGGGTACTCATAAAGATCTTCATCAGTCGGAGTAATCGTTGTTTCTCTGGTAATCAACGTCCCGCTTATTTTGTCGGCATACGCCTTCTCCATCATATGCTTCCATTCAAGGGTGCGGATATGCGCTCCACTATCGGCTGACGGATTATTCACCTGCCCACATTCCTGGTAACAATCGATGTCCGGCAGGTATTGATGGTCTCGCCGCTGCCCGCGGTATCCAAGCTTGCCCAAATCATAGTTAAAATATGCATCGATCGGGCCGGTATAAATTGTCAGACACTCCGGCCTAAACAGCGAGCGATGTTTGAGGTAATCGCAATGAAGAAGCACTGGAATATCCCGGAGTATATTGCGCATCAAGGCTGCATAACCCTGGCTCGGTATTCCCTGATATTTCTGTGTCTTCAGACGCGGATCGTCGTCCTCGCGGACATCGAATCGTCCGGCAAGTGCGGTATCGAGCGCTGAGGCCGGGACGCCCCACTGTTTTTCACTGTAACCTTTGACAAATTTCTCATAGATCAACCGCGGCATCATCGAAAGACAAGCTTCTTCAAAATTGGACGCTTGCTGGCCAAGTTCTGCTGACCAGCCCTCACCAACTGCCCGTTTGATATAACTACCGGCAATCGGCCAGTTCTCCAAACGCCCATCGACTTCCGATTTAAGACAGGCGACATATGGGTAAAAATCAGAAAACCTGCTTACAAATTCCCAGATTTTCTCTGAACCAGTGCGAAAGTAATGTGGGCCATAAGTATGGACCCTGATACCGCTCGAATGGGTTTCATCGTAGACATTGCCGCCGACATGGGACCGTCGCTCAAGCACAAGAACGGAACGCCCGGCATCAACCAGCGTCCGCGCAATAATCGCCCCCGTCAGACCTGAGCCAACAATCAAAAAATCTGTTTTCATCAATTTTTTAAATAATCATTTCCGTTGAGGCCATAAAGCAACGCCGAATAAAGACCCGGCTTAACAAAAGCTCCTGCAATAACACACATTTTTTTGATGCCGGGAGATTAAATGTGATTCAGCTAGAAAAGCTGTATCCATACCCATCTCAACGTTCATCAATTACTTGCAATCTCTCAAGTTTTCCCTGGCCAAGGCCGATAGATTGGTGATCGGGACTCCCCCATAACAAAGTGTGAAGCGATATGTGGTCGAGGGCATTTATAAATCTGATGTTCTGCTTATGCCTGATTTGGCTGGCATTGCCGGTTGATGCCCAGCAATTTGCCTGGAGCAAGGGGGTTGGTGGTGAGGGGTCTGATAATGGACGCGCCGTTACCCAAGACAATGCCGGCAATACTTACTCTACCGGCACTTTTTCCGGCACTGTGGATTTCGACCCCGGCCCGGGAACTGACAGCCATACGGCGAGTGGTAGCGGCATCTTCCTCACGCGAATAAATGTCGATGGCGGTTACGGCTGGACTCTGACTTTTGCCACAGAATCTGGAGCAACAGGTTCGGGACAAGGACTAGCAATAGAAAGCAGTGGAGACATTATTGTCGCCGGTTATTTTACTGGCACCGTTGATTTCGATCCGGGAGTTGGCACCTTCAACCTCTCAGCAAATAATAGTGACGCCTTTGTCGCCCGGTTCACCAGCGATGGAGCGTTTATCTGGGCTGGAATATTTAGCGGAAATTTGGGTGTTTATGCCTACGGAGTTACTGTCGACCAAAGTGACAATATTTTTGTCACCGGAAACTTTGGTGGCACCGCTGACTTTGACCCATCCCCAGCGGTCAGCAACCAAACGGCCGCTGCGGGCAATTCAGCTTACCTGGCAAAACTCGCCAGTGACGGCTCTTTCCTCTGGGCTATTGCTCTTAGCAGTACCTCTACTGTGCAAAGTAAAAGTGTCGCCGTCGACAGTAATGGCAACAGCTATATCACAGGCATGTTCGCAGGCACTGCTGACTTTGATCCCTCACCAGCTACCGCTTCATTTGTCACCGCCAGTTATGACATCTACCTCGCCCGATACGACGACAATGGTAACTATATCTGGGCAAAATCCTTTGGCAACCCGGCTGGAACAGACCAAGGTATCGCACTCGCCATTGATAACAATGACGACATAATAATATCTGGCCACTATTCAGGAACAGCGGATTTCAACCCCGATGCCGGTGTGGACAGTCGCACCAGCAGCGGTGGATTTGATCAGTTTGTCAGCAAATTCGCAACTGACGGAACATATCAATGGGTACGGACACTTGGTGGCGCTGGAACGGACCAAGGCAATGGAGCTGCGGTCGACGCTCAGAATAATATTCTGCTACTCGGTACAATCAACGGACAAGTCGACATCAACCCCGAGGCGGGAGTATTAACCGCAGGGAGCCTGGCAAAAAATTCCGGCACCCTGATCAGTCTCAGCCCAAGCGGAAGTTTTCGCTGGGCGGTGACTACCCCCACCGATGCTATCCCACAGGCGGTATCTACTTCAAACACTGCAATTGCTATCACTGGCTACTATACTTCCCCGGCCGATTCCCCAGCTGATTTCGATCCATCGGCAGGCATTACACGTCTTCAGAACTCGGGTAATTCGGACATCTTCCTCAGCACATTCAATAACCTCCCCGACGCACCTTCAGGTTCACCGATAATCGATTTCACCCTTGATGGCACCGAGACCAATAACAGCCAACCGACTATCAGCGGCACGGCGGGCCCGACCGATAGTATCGAAATCTTTGCGGGCGGCCTCTCGCAAGGAACTACTGTTGCCGATGGCCTGGGCGACTGGAGTTTCACCTTTCCCGCCCCACTTGCCGGAGGCAATTATCTGATCACTGCGACCGCAACTGACGTTGGACTTAATACCTACGGTCCGTCATTGCCAATTCGCTTATCAATCGACCTTAGTGCCCCTGTCCCACCGCTAATAACCAGCCCGAACAACAACTTCACCACCGCCCACGACTGGATTCAGTACTCTGGCACTGCTGAAGCAAACAGCACGGTTGAGATTTTTCACAACGGAGTGTCCATATCAACCATTGAAGTCGACAACGAAGGCAACTGGGGTTCGTTACTACAAGTGCCCGCTGGCCTGGGAAATATACATGCAGTCTGTCACGACATGGCCGGGAACAGCAGCGTCGACAGCCAGGTCCTGCAAATTTATATCGACGACCCCTTGACATTCTCTTTTGCCAAATCCTGGGGCAATGTCGGTGGAACAGTCGCGGTCAAAGGCATCGCCACCGATAGCTCAGGCAATACTTACGTCAGCGGCGGTTTCAGCGGCACGATTGACTTCGACCCCGGAGCCGGAGTCAGTAATCGCACTGCAAACGCCAACATGGATGTCTATCTCAGTAAATTTGCCGCAGATGGCAGCTACCTCTGGACAAAGTCAGTTGGTGGTTCCTGGAACGACAATGTCACCGGGATCAAAATCGACTCAGCCGACAACGTAATTTTGGTTGGTGAATATCAGGGCACAGTTGATTTTAATCCCGATGCCGGAATAGACAATCACACCAGTATCAGCTACTCGATTTTCATTATGAAAATCAATGCCGATGGTAATTACGCCTGGGCGAGCACTGCCAGCAGCACAAATAATTTGTCCATCGCTTCAGTGGACATCGGCCCGGCTAACGAAATCGTCACCACTGGATATTTCCAAGCGGCAACCGATTTTGATCCCTCCGGCGGGGTTGATACCCATACACCGGGCGGATTAACTGACCCCTACGTTCGCAAACTTAACTCCGATGGCAGCTACGCCTGGACAAAGAGCTTTGTCGGCTCAGGTTGGGACTATGGAAACGGGGTCACTGTAGACCATCTCGGCAATGTCTACGCCACAGGTAGCTTTCGCTTCACCACCGACTTCATCTCCGGAGCGGGAACGGACATTATCGCCGCAAACAACACCGATGTTTATCTGACAAAACTTGGCGCAGACGGTAGCTATCAGTGGACAAAAACTTTCGGCGGTGATGACGAGTCCGTAGGCTTCAGGCTAACAAAAAATGCTGCTGGTGATATATTCATCGCCGGGCAGTTTCAGGGAACCGTAGATTTTAATCCCGGTCCGGGTGACGACCTACATACTGCGACTCCTCGCGGTCTCCAGCAAGACAATCTATTTGTCAGCAAATACAACAGTGATGGCAGTTACGCCTGGACAACCACCATTGAAGGAGCCTTTGATGGATACTACTATTGGAGCTACCTGCTCAGCCTGACTTACGACAACAACAATGGCGTCATCCTCACCGGCACAGTCGACAGCGCTATTATCGTTCACGATATAACATCATCAGTCGAATCTCCAAGCGGTGCCAAATACGGCTTCGCTACTAAGATTTACGACGATGGAAATCACGCCTGGACGAAAATAATCGGTAGCGACCTAGCACCTGGGTTGTCATATACATATTTATATTCCGCAGCTATCGATAATGCTGGCAATCTTTTGCTGGGCGGCACTTTCGGAAACGGATTCTTTGATCTTAACCCTGGCTATCCCACAAACGTGGTAGCAGCAGGAAATAGCATTGCCAGCTTCCTTATCCGCCTTGACCAAGATACAAGTGCCCCCGCGACACCTTCCATAATTTCACCGACAGAATCCGCTCTGCTCAGTTCATCCACCCCGACAATCAGCGGAACCGCCGACCCGAACTCCCTCGTTACCGTAACAATCGACGGCTCGCTCACTGCTAGCTCGTCAGCCAATGCGCTCGGCAACTGGAGCCTGAGCTCCCCAACACTTGCCGAAGGCGCCCACAGCGTAACAGCCATTGCCCGCGATCATAGCCTCAATTTAAGTGGCGTGTCCGCAGCCCGCGCCTTTACTCTCGACCTCACGCCTCCCTCCGCGCCAGTTATCAGCACACCGACAAATGGCCTTAGCACACTCAACACACAACTGCTGCTGAGCGGTAGCGCCGAAGACCAGAGCACTGTCACTATCTTTGAGAACGCCGTATCGGTCTACAGCGGCACAGCAACTGGCGGCAATTGGTCTGCCTCGCGGACTCTTACTCCGGGAACATACAGCTACTTTGCCCGAACAATGGATGTCGCGGGAAACCTCAGTGTCGATTCTGCCCTGGTGACAGTCACAATAATCCCCGACCTTTGTCCGAGTGACCCACTAAAAAGTACGCCCGGCATCTGTGGCTGTGGGGCAACCGAAGATGTCGGCGACAATGACTTAGATGGCACAGTCAACTGTCTCGATAGTACGCCTAACGGTGGGAATTCTGGCGGCAGCTCGAACAGCAACACCCTCAGTGGTCAGGTCAAGTTAAGTAACCTCGCCGCGACCCCCCTTGCCGGTGTCGCAGTCTCGGTCGCTGGAACTACGACCACCACTGATGCCAGTGGCAATTTCAGCTTGTCCGGGATTCCGGCAGGAAATCAAACTGTCGCGGCCAGCTTAAATGGTTATCGATTCTCACCAGAACTGTCGCGGCAAACTGTGACAGGTAACATCAGCGGCATCAACTTTACCGCTACTCCAGCACTATCGAATCCAGCTTATGCCTTCTGGAACGGTTACCTCGGAATGATTAACGTGCTGGAGATGATGAATACCGGAAGCGAACCTCTCACTTTAAACATGACAATTTATGGTCTCTCCGGGGAAGGAGAGGCACTTACCCGAAGCTGGACAATTCCAGCTCTGACACAAAGGGACATCATCATCAACGACCTTCCGGGCTTTGCCGCTGATACCTACGGTATGCTGAAACTGACTGCCTCACATAACTACTTTGATGGCCGTATCTCGCTTTACCATCCCGACACAAACGGCGAAGTGGATTCCATGTATGGCTTTGCTTATTCCGATCCATTGCGCAACAGCAATCATGGCCAAACTGCGGTGATGTATAACAGCTACCACCCGGGAACCAATATTTTTGACGAGGCAAACACGGTCTACAACTGGCTGACAATTGGCAACCTGAGCAATGTCACCCAAGGATTTACTATCCGCAGGTACAATGTCGCCGGGGAGCTTGTTCATGAAGCGCGGGTAGTTGTGCCCGCGCTTGGACGTCGAGACATTGACGGCGGACACATTATCCCCGGGCCCAACAACGTCGGCACGAATGTCATCATCCCTGACGACAACTCGGCGACATATCTGGCAAACCTGGTCCGTTACGCCGAGGGCTCGAATTTCAATGCTTTCGACTATGCGATATCGCTTCCGGCAACAACAGGGGCAGAGCGCGGCATCAATGCACCAATCTCCGTTAGCGCGGAGAACTATGTAGAAGTGGCAAATATCCTTGGAGAGGAAGCAGAACTACAACTCACCTTCCACGACGCCGAAGGATATCAAATAGCCGCTAACCGTATCAGCCTTCCGGCATATTCTCAGCGTCATTTTCCAACACTGGGACTTTTGGGTGGTGAAGTTCGCAACGGTTATGTCTCCCTCGCCACCGATACACCGGGCTCCTTGATAGCCCAGAGTGTGTTTTATCACCGCGAATTTTCCAACCGCTCAATTCAAACTGCCTACGCCTCTCCAGCGCGAGAAAGCTTTGGAAGTGAGCTGTTCACCACTTACAACTCCTTCCTGACGATGAAGAATAACATGCGCCTGATTAATATCCAGGACAACGAAACTTCACTCAGCTACCGCCTGCCGGGAGAAAGTCTCTCCGGAGCCGACGAAGCAGAGCATGCCGTAACGTTACCGGGGAACGGCACCTCTGAGGTGGCGCTTGGCGCTGATAGAACCCGCAGCGACAGCTACGGCCTCGTCCGCCTGCGCACCAGCAATAACGGCGTTATTCTCGCCGAGATGCTGCGCTTGCGCCAGTTGACCTCGGGCAAACGCGAATTTGGCATAGTCACTCCGGCACGTTAACAATTGTAAAAGGTCCACCGGCGAATTTAAGTCAACCAGCATAAGGTCGTAGTGGGGAAGCGGAGCTCCAGCTCCACTGCGAAAATCATACTGATTACCTACCGCGCCGAGCTGGAGCTCGGCACGCCCACAGCAACAATTTTGACTCTCACCTTTCAATTTCAGGTTGGCGGCCCGTTGTTGGGCGCGACTGAAACGGTATCCCTATGGATTTTAGGCAACCTTCAGCGCACAACATCTGCCCGTTTTTGCATAACTAAAAAACTGTCCCTCTGATGCTCTCTCAAATTTCCAATCCGGTAACAGACTTTCGCTATCCTGACGCAACACCGCCTTGCGTCAGGATGTGCGCGTTTAAAAGGTTGATAGAAGGTTTTATATAACTAGTTTCATTTTATTCACACTGTTCAAAGTCTTGTGTCGTATTGCTGACAGCAGGCAGAAGTCTTTGAACCAGGAGAATTATCATGAGAAAAATCGCGAAAATCGGCAAAACAACAATCTTCATAAAAAGAGCAACTATCAGCGCCCAGCTGTTGGCAAGTTTGTTGTGTGGCATCGACACACAAGTTTATGAAGAAAAAAAACACGGACCAGTGACCTGGCCTACAAACCAGGGTCACTGGTCACATCCTAACCGACACCAAAAAATCTGAGTGCCGGTTAATCCATGACGGAATCGGGAATCATATTTCCTGATTCTGTCATGGAATGCTGATTCTAATGGTTTATCTAACGCGCACTTCCTCCACTTTTCTTTGAAAGGGGCACACTTCCGGGCACTTCGGCATAACAATAATCTCAGAAGATATTTCGCTTACTTGAGGCTTGGGAGGTTTTATGTCGGTAATGGATTACATCAACAAGAAAGGCAGCATCGAATTACTGGCGGCGAAACAGCCTCCGACAGGGAATGAGCAGGAGACCAAACTGCGTATAAGTGGGCCATCATACTTCGGCATGTCACTGACAGCTCCCGTCTCCAGCAGCGAAAACCTCAATCATACCGCTAATCAGGCCCCAATAACGGACAAAAACAAGCTTAACCAACTAAGCTTGCCAAAGATAAATCCAGCTCCAATTGAATCTGGCGCACCGACTCAAACTACTATCAGCGATAAACCTGAAAACCAGACAAAGCGATACACAACATCAATTGAAAGCAAACTGGCACTGGCAAGCAATGCCTACGACCTGATTGCCACCGGACAGTTCAGCGAACTGCCCAAAATGCTGAAAAATCCCACAGGCTATCAGATGCAGGAAAAACCGGCTACCCAAACTGTATCAGCGGGCAGTATCACCACTGCCATGATGGCGGCGGATGCGACACTTATCCGCTACGCTCCCGAGATAGCGAAAGGAATCAGCAATTCTCTGTCCACCCTTGGCGTCAATCCCTACGACATCAAACGAAATGAGTTCATGGCGATTGCCAGCAAACTACAGCCCGAACACAATGGACAAATAACACTTGGCACAATCACTGCTCTGCAGAAAAACCTGGCCTCAACTTCTCAAGCCGATTTCAAAAATGAGGTTTCGACAATCGATGCTCTACAAAACGGCAAGTCCCCTTCATTGAGTAATATTGGCCAACTTACCCACCATCAAAAGGCGGCAAACCCGGCGGCCTATCAGCAGGATATGCTTTCTGCCGCTGATAAAGTGCTTAGTCTTTATGCCGCTGATGGAGAACATCTGCGACAAAAGGACCTCAACAAAATTGCAAAAAGCTTTCTTTCCGAAGCTATGGGCAAGGAGATGAACAGCAACTTTCTCGCCGATAGAATAAGTGCACCGCTCATGAAAAATTTTGCCGTCCGCCACGAAATAGAAGGAGACCAACGTTTGGCGCTGGGCCGAGAAGAAGTAGCAAAAGCCCTGGATTATCTAAGTGACGGGACAGGTCGGATAACTTCCGCCGGATTAAAGCAAATGCTGGCAAAGCTGTAATCGACGATCAATTTTGTTGAGCTAGAAAGTATATCGCCTTCTTATCTTCGTAACGGATAGTCCACTGTTCGGGCAGTAGTCTCAGGCCTTGAGCGATTGCCGAATCTGTCTCGACAAACACAGCATTAATGCCATATTTCTGCAAAAGTTTCTGCCAATCGGTTTCAAGATCGATAATCGCCGAATAATCCTCCATGACACCTCGCTCGCCGTCCCGCCAATGCGGCATCCGACCATCAACAAAGGTTTTAATCTGCGGCGAATAATAAAGCAGATACCCGCCCCAATTGTATTCGTTTAACAGGTTCTTCCCTTTAAGCTCTTCACCAATCATCGACAGCGCCTGCTGCGGGTAAAGACGGGCCACTGTAGATTCCATACTCAAAACACCCGTGGCGCGAAGTAACAAAATGATGAGCAGGATCATCTGGGAGGCAATAATCAGAGCTTTAACAAGCCGAGTCCAATTCTCATTCTCCCTGAAAATCCCCACCGGGAATCGCCCCAGTTCCATAAAAGCAAATGGCAAAAGAAAAATAGTGTGGCGCATCGAAGACAACGCCATAAAAAGCAGCACCGAAAACAAGGCGACACTGGTAGACGTCAGTCCCTGAAAAAACCAGCGTACACCAAGAACAAGTGACACCACCAAAGCAAATTGCCCGGCTCCTTTAGCAATTGTAAGAGGTTGCCATTCAATTATGTGGCTCTTACCGTAGCCGTCCGTAAGCGTACGAAGCACCTCGCCATAGAGTGAAATGCCGTAGGGCTGCAACAATGTCAGAACAGCACTGACAAGCAAAACCCTCCACAGCAGACGCAGCTCACCTTCCCGGTACCCCCAGCCTATCGCATATTTCCGCAGATAAAACGGTATTGAGGTGTTATTGACGATCCGCCTGTTTGCTGTTTCAGCAATGGCAACTCCCGATATTAACGCCAGGCCAATGACAAAGCCGGCGTGGAGCCACGACCAAACATATACGACAATTGGCAGCCAGTAAAGGCGATGCCAACACCAGAATCTTCCGCCTCGCCCTCTCTCGTCGTATTCCCCTTCGTTATCGCCTTCAATACGATTCGCGCGCACCCGAACAAGAAGAAAAAGCACCAACGAAAAACCAATCAAAGTGAAAATCTGCGGTCTGAGCATCGAAAGCTGCAGCAAAAGTCCAGAGCAGACAATTACAGCCAGACATTTCAACAACAGGGCATTGACCAGATCATTTTGCTCAGGCATCGGATAACTATCACCCGCGGGTTTGACGAACAAACCTGTCAGCAGCCAGACTACAGTTGCGCCAAGAAATGCATACCAGAACTGCACTCCGGCCAGCCCGGCATACGAGTGCAGCTGAGAAATCAACAAGTCCTGCAACCACTCGTGATCAACCCAAGGTTTGCCTGCATAGCTATGAGAAAATATATCAGCACCGGGGATCACCCGGTGCTGGGTGATCCACTCACCAGCGCGCAAATGCCAACCGAAATCGGGATCAAAAAACGGAGAATTTAGCGAAAGGAAAGCGAGAGGAAATACAACAATAAACAGGCGAAATAGCCAAACTGTCATAGTTCAATACTCTACATAAGCTATAATTAGTCATGATCGTCGTGATCATCACTCTCTTCGTTTTCCTCGAACAACTCCTCCAACAATTCATGAAGCTCATTGCCCTCGTCGTCTTCGTAAAGTTCGTTCTGCTCAAAAACTTCATGGAGGTCTTCGTCAAACAGTGTATCAATTATCAGAGTAGCTGCTGTTGCCGGAACACTGAGAATTGCGACTTCCGACGAGGCGACATCGTCATCAAAACGCAAGACAAAAGAAGTTGGAGTCTCGTCCAACTCAAGCATAAACTGCCCTTGAGTGTCGGTCACATCGTTTGTGACTCGCTTCAAGCCCTTTAATGCTCGAGAACTCAACACTTTTCCAGAGGCATTAATTAACGACACCTGCACGCCGGGAACTGGTGTAGAGGTCGCCGTTCTCAATGTACCGTTGATCACAAAGCCACCACCGCTTCCAGTTGTCCCGCCCCCGCAACCCACAGAAGACAACCCTGCCACTGTAATAAAGGTGATCAGACGAACACAATAACTGCGAAGTAATTGCCCGAAAGATACGCAATTATTGCGATACTCATTCATTGTTTTATTGACCGTTCCTGCCCTGCATACACACGACGGTGTGCCAGCGCTTTGTTATACCGTTTCAAGCAACAGAATCATCTTCGCCCGACTCATTCAACTCTACCAAGTTATTCGACTCTCCCGAGCTATTCAACTCTACGGTGCGGCTGAATGAGCACAAAGAGACACGAACGTGCTTATTACTCTTCTCTAGCTCAGCATTTGTATCCTCGTCAAACCTGGAAAGGTAATTCCGCAACTTCGCATGAAACATTGAGCCCTCGCTCAATAACCACTTGCGAATTTCTGGTAAGAACGCCTGACTAATCTTGTCGTATTCGGTTCTTAGGTGCAGATTGGGTTCCGAGTGTTGCTCTTGCAGATTCTGTTCAACCGCATAAATCAGATCATCGTTATCTTGCGCCAAATGCTCAAGAGCACGCTTTGCGTCAGATCGAACGATATACTCCTGTGTCTTGAGTTTGAGCAGACCTTTGCCGGTTCGTTCAACTGCATGAATGCGCTCAAGCTCTAATAGCAGGGTATAGGGATTAGGATCTGTGCTGACAGAATAAACAAGTTCGGCAAAATCTCCCGTCTTCCCGTCAAAGCTCAATTGACGCGGTTTTCCGGAGGCAGTCAAAAAGCGCGCATCAGTCTGCCACTTGGCGATCAATCGATTGATGATATTGCCAGAGAGCCTTTTGGGGGTGCAATCAGTATCACCCGCCAGACGAGCCACATCCGCACGATGAATACCCGTCATGATACTGACGCGATTGACTGTCTGCTTTTCTCCCAGTGCTTTTATTTCTTCCTCGGCAACATCAACAAGAGCAGACTTGCAGGCCTCTATTATTTCCTGAAGTTTAAATGAGCGACGAAGACAATAACGCATCACCGGCCGCAATAGCAGCCTCAATGAATGACGCACATGATTTTCATCGTTCTGATGCACTATCTTTTATAAACTCCTCTCAGGTTGTAGCAATCACCTCAACACTTTCAAGCTCACTCGATCTTTCAGCCCCAAGAGTCTCCAGCGGTTCCAACAAATTCCCCGGTGTCAGGATTTGTGGAAGTATCAACGCTTCTTTGGCTCCAGGCAAATAAAAGACACTAAGCGGCACGCCACTTCGACCAAATTGTTTAATCGCAGCGGTGACGGTCTCATCTCCATTGGTCCAATCTGCAATCAGAACCTTGACGCCATGCTGCTTAAACCCGGTAATTACCTCACTTGAGTGGAAAAGCAACCCGTGATTGACTTGGCAAGTAACGCACCAAGCGGCAGTAAACTCCAGCAATACCGGAATATTCTGAGACTGAAGCTCTGCCAAACGAGCGGCGGAATAGGGCTCCCAACCAAGTTCTGAACCATTTTCGTACCGCTGACCAACCTCGGTTGCTTCTGCATTACGCGGCACGTTGTCGAAAGGAACTCCAACATAAATTGCCGCCAGAAGGACTGCCCCACAAGTAACTTGCACCGCTCGCCGCCCTCTCACGCTAAGATGTGGTCCGGAATAATTACCAAAAACCCAACATCCGAAGCCTAACAACAGCACTCCAATCAGGAATTGAAACAATCCATCACTGCCCGCCTGAAGGTCAAGAACCCATGTCAACCAAATAACTGTGGCAAATAATGGAAAAGCCATCACCTGTTTTAACCTGACCATCCACATCCCCGGCTGCGGCAGGAAACGAAGCAATTTCGGATTCGCGGCAAGCACCAGATAAGGCAAAGCCAACCCCATGCCCAATGCAGTAAAAATCAACATTGCCGGGAAGGCTGACATAGTCATCGTCGCCGCAATTGCCGAGGCCATAAATGGAGCCGAACATGGTGTTGCCAGCAATGTCGAAAGCACACCGCTGAAAAATGCTCCAGAACCACCGGTGCCTCGATCTGCCCGACTTGCCATGCACTGTACAGAAGTTCCGATCTCAAATACGCCGATCAAATTCAGTGCGATGACAAAAACAATAAAAGCCATAAATGCAACAAACACCGGCGACTGGAACTGAAAGCCCCAGCCCGCCGCATGCCCGGCGCTGCGTAGCAGAAGAAAGGTCGCACCAAGCACCCAAAATGAAGACAACACTCCAGCGGCATATAGCCAACCATGACGCAACGATTCCTCAGGTGAATTTTTACCACCGGCGAAAGAAAGAATTTTCAAAGAGATAACCGGAAACACACAAGGCATCAGGTTAAGAATTATTCCGCCAACAAACGCTAGGAAAATGAAGTTCAAAAAACTGAACGAGAGCATTGATGTCGTATCTTCTGTGCTCTCCCCGTTGGCAATATCAAAGGAAACATTGCCGGAAATTACAGCGCCATTATTATCAAGCAGTCCGGTAATATTTCCTTCAAGCATCACTTCCTGAGGTATACACTCATCCTTGCAGATCACCCAGGTGACACTTGCCTGAACCGTCTTCATTGCAATATTTTCCAATGTCCCGGAAATAGCAATCGGAATTGTCACCTCGCCTTCGTATCCATGACTAACCAGGCCATCGCGATGAAAATCCATTGTCTGTGGCCACGGCAGTGCTTTTTGTGAAATCCCATCGGGCAGGTACAAGTCAATCACAGTTGGCAATCCAACATCACCCGGCTCCTGCCCGTAAATATGCCAGCCCTTCTCCAAAGTGAACTTCACAGCGACAACAGAACCATCGGCCGCTTCTAGCCCCTCTCGACTGGCAAGTAATTCTACCTCAATATGAGGCAGCACAGCCTTAGACAGGTCTTCCGCCAGTGCCATCGCCGAAAAGCCTACAGATAATAATACGGCGATAAGTGCCTTGATAATAGTTTTCATAACCTTTACTCCTTACTTGCCTATGCAGCGACTCGAATCGTATATCGATTAGAGCTTAATCTTGTTTTGGCCTCTGTCTTCTGGCCCATGATACGATTACTTCAGCTATTTGAAGCGACATCGGTATGTCCTCTCGATACTTTGTTTAGCGAATTCACCTTTTCATAGAGCCGTCTTACCTCACGGGAAGTTCTCGTCTCTCCCTCTGAAGTGATAAGTATGTATTCAGCTCCAACTTCTTTAAGATAGTTTTCTCCTCGCTGCCCCAGAAGCATCGCCGTAGTGCTCATACTACCAGCGACAAGACAGGACGGAGCAAAAACGGTAACTGACTGTAAGCCAGAGACT
This sequence comes from bacterium, assembly GCA_028689495.1. Taxonomy (GTDB): domain Bacteria; phylum Bdellovibrionota_C; class UBA2361; order SZUA-149; family JAQTWB01; genus JAQTWB01. Next base: position 17,346 of record JAQTWB010000013.1, read on the forward strand.
GGCCAGCCCGTGCGCGGATTTAAAATATGAGAATAACGCTTACCATCAATCTCAATGCGCCGTTCATAATCACCGCTGGTCGCCATTGCTCCCTTCATCATTGGCAAAGCACCAAGAGCCGAAGCCGACTCATTCGGATTAGCAATACCGACCATCCAGCTGGTACCGTTTGCTCGCGGGCCACAAACTCGCAAATCCCCGGCAAAATTCACCAGTGAATGCCGAAGACCATTCTCAAGGAGAATCCCGGCAGCCCGATCAACTGCGTATTCTTTGGCAATACCGCCAAGGTCCAACTCCATGCCTTCCTCAGGCAACCGCAGCTTTCGATTTTGCCAAACAATCTTTCCCCAATCAACGAGCTGCAAAACTTTCTCCACATCCTTCTGTTCAGGTAAAACGCCCTCACGAAACCGCCATACTTTGCGTAGCACACCACTGGAAATGTCAAAGAGACGTTTACTCTGGCGATAACAGACATCGGCATAATCTAATAAAGCCGCAGTTTCCTCGTCTACCTCAATCTCGGTTTTGCCTGCCGAAGCATTAATCTGCGAAAGCACGCTTTCTGGCTGATAGCGACTGTATTTATTCTCAATACGAGCAACTTCCAAGACGATTTTCTGAATGGCATCTTCTGCACGCGACTTGTCCTCGCAGAATACCTGCACTTCATTACGACCACCCATGGCACCAAATGTGGCACTATGCAGTGAGTTACTCATCGCTAAAACCTCTTTGTCAGTTCTAGGTAAAAGAACTGCATATTCAGATCGTCACGGCCGCCATCAGCAGACTTACCAATAAGCGCCAAATCCGAACTTTGCATCAAATAATCGTATGACAAACTGCCCGAGAAACCAGCGCCCAACTCTATAATCAACTTAAGTCCGGTCGTAACCCCACCAAAAGCCGAAAGGCGTTGATCTGCCGAAAAAAACTGGTCCGCCGCTGGCTGAAAACCTGCGTACTGATAAAAGTCAGCACTATTCTGCATGTAGTAGCGAACGCTTGGACGAATCATCACACCGGGAAAAAGAGGTTGATACAAAGCCGTTTCAACCATGTGGGACATAATTCCCCAGGAATCATTATAAAGACGGTAATCGAGATGAATAGAACCATCTTGTGACTCAATGTAATGATTAAAACGCGTCAACCAGGCGAGAGACTGCCGGGAATCCGGACGAAAATCCCATTCAAGATATGGATCAGTCAAAAATCCTGCAATTGTGGTGAACATCAGATTCGACTGCAGGATATTGTTTGCCGAAAGGACCTGCGTAACTCCTGCAAAAATAGACTGGGAGTTCTTCGTCTCGCTCAGGGATGGATCAATACTCGAACCGACCTGATCCAGACTGGTTGATAAACCCAAAGCAAAAGTTGTATTTTTGTCATCTGTCCAGGTTCTGCCTTCGAGAGAAAGGCCGAGGGAGTCATAGTCATTCTCGTGGGACAGACTAACACCACCTCCAACGCTAAAAGTATCGAGATAGTGAGTAATCTTCAAATCACCGGCAAGACGAGTGTCAGACAAAGACCCTGCAGAAGCGCCTCCAAGTGTGTCCACTTCACGGTCTGAGTCCAGAGCACGAAGCCCCCGCTCTGAACGCTCGTGCTCGTCTTTTTCATGTTCATCACGATCACCATGCTCTTCGCGATCATCGTGGTCATCATGATCGTCGACGACTGGAGGCTGCGGGGCAGGTGATGGAGCGGGAGCTACTGGGGCCACCGGGGTTGGTCTGCTGACCGGCGGATTACAATAAGGAAGATTGCTGATCGAGGTCGGTCGCGAACTACCTCCACCGGTCGAGACCACCGTCGGTACAATAGTCGGCGTACTGCTCGGAGTTGTAGGTTTCGGCTTCGGAGTTGGAGCGGGCGCCGGTGCTGGGGCTGGGGTGGGCTGGCTTGCTGCGGCGAGTGTGTTAATCCTGAATGCTCGACAAGCAGGTTGCGCTGTTTGCAATGTGGTAGGGGCTATGGTTGGCGCGGGAGCTGGCGTAGCGACTTCCTGAGACTTGGCCTTCCCGACATTGTAGCCTGAGGCACCTGAAACGCTGTCATAGGTAAATCCCCCTTCGATTTCCGTGCGATGACTAAGCGGGATTTTGAAAAATATAGTTGGTGACTGTACGCCAATGCCATTCGGCCGCGATTCAGAATAATCAAGGTAGCCGATACTGACACTGGCGTCTTCTGATGCGGCTTGCGCCGAGGATGTAGACGGAATCGCCAGCCCTGGAAGAGCGACCGCGGCTGTCATCAATAGCTGCATGCCGACAGATGTTTTCGACTTAACCGCACGACGACGACTTCGATTCTTTTGAAATTTGTTGTTGCTGACTCGTGGCGCCATTTTCTTATCTCACTTCACAAAACTAGATTTAACTCACTTCCGAATAACCTGCCGATACATAGGCCTTTAACCACCTATATCACTGGCGACAGACTCTGTTAGTTACAGCCACAACCGCCGCCACCGACTCCATAGCCACCATTAGTGCCTTCTTTTGAAAAATAGATATGTTGCCGTTGCCGTGCCTCAAGCGCAGCAGGCTCAAACGACATATGTGACTTTGCGAGGTTGCCTTTTTGCCATGGTTGAACCGGCGAACAGGCGCTGAGTAAAAGTGCGATGGACAAACAAGCACAACTAATAAACTTCATATAACAAAACCCTTTCATTATTTTCCGGACAACATTCGCGCTATCTCTGACTCAATCTCTTCAGCCTCCCCGTCCTTGAATCCGGCATGAACAGATACAACTGTACCATCGCGACCAATTAGGAATGAGGTCGGCATTTTCGGAGGCATATATTTGGCTGGAACTGTTCCATTCGGGTCGAGCAGAACTTGATAGGAAGGATGGATACCTGAAATTGCTTTCTGTGCGTCAGACTTATTTTTGTCGAGGTTCACAGCGACAACAACCAATCCTTTACCGGCGAACTTCCGCTGAAGTTCTTCCATCCAGGGTAAAGTATGACGGCAGGGCCCGCACCAGGAGGCCCAGAAATCGAGGTAAACGATCTTGCCGCGAAACTGCGACAAAGAAACATTTTGTCCGGCAAGCGAGGCAAGCTCAAAATTCGGTGCCTTATCGCCGTCTGATATCGCATGGGCAAAAGCCGGCGCGGCCACTATGCTCAGCAGGGTACCCAGCATAGCCAAAACGAACCATCCCAAGTTTTTGACACCAATAGTCTCTTTCATTTGTCTCACCACTTTGTTGCTAAGCCGGATGTTGCACGTAAGCCCGTCGTGAGGTTGTGAAGTCTGTGGCAAGGTGTGGGGGTAGAGAGGAGGGAATACTGGTGTATTCCCGACCGAACGCTCTCCCGCAGATTGCCCAGAATTCGCGACTGCAACAGGGCCATCACAGAGTACAAACTGTAACGGCAGAATTTTATTAAAAACGGCCATTGCACTCGCAAATTCGCGGGTGAAACTTGTTTCAACCGTGAACTTACGTGCAATTTCCGGGTTAAGCCCATTCATGCTCCCAATGAGCATTACCATGGCGCCTGCTTTCGCTGGCGCTTGATGTTAAAAATTTACATCAGGTAGGACGGCACGATCAACCGCTTTTCTTCACTTTTTTTTCAAATGAACCAGCCGGGCTGAAATTAGCTTTAATATCAGGTAGTTGTGGCGAAAATTATTTTCATCGCCCCCTCTAACAACTCACCCACCAACACATTCAGGACCTCATCCGCAAAGCAAACTGGCGTTTTACTCATAAAACCGGTAATGGAGATTGCCCTCCGCGTTGCCCCCTTGTGCCCGGACGGTTCCTGATATGCATCTGTCTTCTTGTGTAGACGACCTGACATTTCGCCTGCTGCCATGGACTGCAGCTGGCGAGGTGTAGAGAACAGAAGGTTCTTTCACTTCTCCTTTGTTTTTCAACGGAAATGCATTGAAGATGCGAGGTGGTTTTATGAACGAAGATATATCTAACAACCCAAACATGGCTGTCGCCTTACCTGAGCCAGGTTCAATCCAGGCTCTCTGGTTTACGGTGCGCAAGACCCTCCGGGAAATTTCGCGAGAAGAAATTGCCCCAGGCGATCTGGAAGCTGGTGAGAGATTGCTCTCCCTGCTTACGCGCCATAAAACCCTGCTTGAGGTAGCGGCCTCAGGCGACCAACAACTCGGGTGTACGGCAAACGAAGCTCAGTGGCAGTACGAGCAGGTGCTGGAATGTCTCAGGCACTATCTTCAACAGTACGCCGATATACACTTCAGTTATATCGAAAAGGCGATCGTTACTGTTGAAGGCAATAATGTGGCCTCCTATGAATCGGTTGATTTGGTCAGATTACTGTCAAAGGCGATTGCCACACAGACTTTTCTTGTCAATGCCGGCGAAGCCTGCGACCGACCTATCGGCCTCTACAAACAATACGCGGAGGAGCTTGAAAGCTATATCCACATTTATATTCAACAGAATAACGATGAGAGCTTTCTGCGCCTGAGTAGACGAATAGAAAATGATTTGGTTCTTCATAACCTTGAAACGACACCAAACAATGTTTCCGACTTCTCGGCAGAACGCGAGGCGTTGCAGTGGCTGGAAACGTTACAAAAGTTGGACAGTGGTAAGAGCGCATCGGACTTTCGTCACCGGCAACTGTTGGAAGTGAGAAATAGTCTGGCCCGTGCGTTAGCGACACGGGTAACGCAGCGGTTGCCACGTACTTTGAAGATGTTTAAATCGCATGAGCAGACTATCCGTGCTCTACTACAGCAAGGCGATATGGCGAATGCTACACCTATTGGACTGCAGCTGGGAGAGGATCTTTTTCTTCATCTGGATATCTTTGATTTTCTGGGTTTGGTCGGACCCGATTGCGAGGCATGCCTTGTTATCTATGGTTACTTTGTTCCGGTTTGGAAAAAACTGAATTCATATTCACAACAACAAAAGCAGGACAATATACCGGTGAACCTGAGGGATATGCTCTCGAGTCTCGGCTTTACTGAAATCAGGGAATTCTCTAAAACCCCGCAACAGTCCCATACTCTAAACTAGGTATTGTTACCATCAGCGAGAGTTAGCCTCGGCCCACTCTCGCTGATTTGCGTTTTAATCTCTACACCTGCTCTTATTTGTCTGGTTTGCCTGGTTTATTTAGGCCAACCCTCCACTGCTCCCGTACCGGCGATAGAAAGTTGACAGATCGTCAAACAAACTGCATTTAATGCCTGAATTATGTTGGAATGTAGGTTTTCCTCTCCACCATTTGTGACGGCCCCAGGGCAAGGCATACCTTGGCTTGAGGCCGTTACAACTGTTCAGGAGATTTCCATGACGTTTTTTTCTACAACACCTGCGGCAGACGATATGCTGAGAATTCAGGCTTTGGCTATCAGCAAGTTCCTGCCAGAGATGGGGTATATGCCCATGCCGAGCGGCATATTTGGCAGCGGTTTTAGCTGGCAAAAGGGAGATGAAAGATTGTCTTTGCAGCGGGTTAAATGCGCCGCACCGGGATACGAACACAAGGAAGGATTTGTTGCTCCATCTGCCGAATGCACAACCAACGCCGCGGCTGATGACTGGATCCAGGCAATGAAGGACGCAGCTGAAGAATTGAGCCTGACGTAAATTGTTTAATGGGACTGCCTGTCAGCAGTCCCTCTCCAGTCAGCTTGTTGTTTATGGAGGTTCTAGTTCCACATAATTCCCACTCAATATTCCCTCTCAGCGAGTTTTGACTCAACCGGATCGTACACCTATCCCGAAAATTGCACGTAAATTCACGGCTGAAACAGGTTTCACCCGCGAATTTACGAGTGCAACGACCGTTTTCAATATAAATTCAGCCGTTACAGTTTGCACTCTGCGATGGACCTGTTCCACTTACACGGGCATTGTGGCATAAGGTGAAGATTTGTTATCAGGCATACTACTTTCACTGTTTACAGGTTTTCTTTCTCTTGGATTCCTATCCCCCGTTGCGACCACAGACGTAAACCGCCACGTGCCCAGCATCTGTGGTCGTAATGTTGCGATATTTTTCAAGAGGATAAGATTATGAACGTTAACTCAACTGTATCACTTACCAGACAAACAATTGTCGGTTCAGTTGTCGTTCTTGGCATGTTTGCTTTATTCGCTGTCGCCATGATTGTGTTAACTCAACCGAAAAAACTGGAAATCAGCAAATCCGATAGCCGGTCATAAACGGCAGCAGGCAGTTAACCGAAGAACATTAATCTCACTTTTTCGCCGGGGGGAGATTGCATTTTTCGCCCCCCCTGCTTCACAAATGTTTTGTCAGTTGAAAGTATGCCTGGTCACAAAGTCTTCTGAATATAGATTCACCCCCTATCAATCAGGTTAGTTCGAAAATTGCGCTACCGAAGTTTTGTATGGATTCTCAGACCGGTATTTGCTAGGTTGCGCCACTCGGCTCCAATTGCCTGACCGAAAAATACTTATGGGGTGATCTATGAAACAGTCTCTGCTCTCTTTCTCAAAGATAGCTGGTTTAATCTTTGCTGCTTGCTTTATCCCTTCTGCTGCTACGGCCCAACCAGTTATGGCCAAGGCGGTTCTCGCACCAACATCTGGAAATACAGCACATGGTCTTATTACTTTTACAGAAAGTAATGGCGTTGTGAAGGTAAACGGACAGGTAGAAGGACTCAGCGCGGGCGGACACGGCTTTCACATTCACGAAACCGGCGACTGTTCCGCCGCAGATGGCAGCTCAGCTGGTGGTCATTTTAATCCAACAACATCTGAACACGGTGCACCAGGGGCAGCGGCTCATCATGCTGGCGACCTCGGCAACCTCGTCGCTGATGAAGCAGGTGTCGCAAAAATCGATGGGGATTTCCCCTTCCTCACGCTACAGGGCGAACACTCGATTGTCGGAAGAGGTCTGATTGTTCACGCGATGCCAGACGATCTCGTCACCCAACCGACAGGCAATGCCGGGGCCAGGGTAGCCTGCGCAGTGATATCAGCTGCCGAGCCCCCAATTGCCGTTCCTTGACCTGACAGCTATTCGAGATACCTTGGTATTCGAAAACCAAGGCGGTCACGAATCTCAATCTTGAGTTGAGGTCAGTGGCCGCTTGGCAAGACGAAAGACCCGCTCGGTAATCTGGCTCAACTTCTGATCTTTAAATCGCCCTTGCGGTTCTTCCACATTGTCACATGCCAGAATATCAATATCGCACCAATCGCCATACAACTGCTCGATCTCTTCCGCGGAGACACTAAACGGTGGACCGGACATTTCCTCCTGTAGATAATCGAACGTAATCAACAAACTTTCTGTCCCCGGCATCAGCAAGTTCGACATTTGCCTGGCATAGTCCACCCGCATCTCAGGCGGCAAGGCGATGAGTGAAGCCCGGTCATAAACGGCATCGATCCGCCCGAGCATCTCCGTCCCTATTGCAAAAAAATCTCCGCAATAAATCTGCAAATCATCCAACTCGTAAAAAACGAAGTCGCCTTTCCGGCGAACTGCTGCCTGTAAGTTGTTTTCGGCAAAAAATGCATCCACTGCCAGCGTGCTAAGCTCAACACCAACAACTTGAAATCCCTGCTCCAACAGCCAAAGCATATCGCTACTTTTGCCACAAAGCGGCACCAGCACCCGAGCCTTTTCCTTTAAATGCAATTTCGGCCAAAACCGTTGTAGATAAAGATTCACCACTGGCTGATGAAAGCCAATCTGATTTTGCCGCCAGCGTTCGTGCCAGAAGTCGTGATGCATTGGTATACCGTTTCAAAAAATGGTCTTAACTTATAGCTGAAAAAATCAGAGATTTTTCATTCTTTTCTTAATTGAAACGGTATTGGTTGTCTTGCCTCAAATTTAAGAAATTTCAGGCTATATCGTTTCAAAAAATGGTCTTAACTTATAGCTGAAAAAATCAGAGACTTTTCATTCTTTTCTTAATTGAAACGGTATTGGTTGTCTTGCCTCAAATTTAAGAAATTTCAGGCTATATCGTTTCAAAAAATGGTCTTAACTTATAGTTGAAAAAATCAGAGATTTTTCATTCTTTTCTTAATTGAAACGGTATTGGTTGTCTTGCCTTAAACTTAAGAAATTTCAGGCAATGAGCCAAGCTTCGCTTGGCAAAACCGAGCATGTCGTTCATTGGATTTTTTACTCCCAATGAAGCAAGTCAAATTCGGGAAATTTAAAGTCCGACGACTATATACCGTTCAACGGAGTTTTTAACACGGTATAGTGTCCTAAAATACCTCGATGAATAGATAAAATATCTAACCCGAAAAGTTCACGACTAAAACAAATTTTATCCGCGCGTTTATGAGCGCAATCGCCATTTCTTGTGAAGTTCCATTACAATCGGGTGTTGTTGTTACCATCAAACGACAATGGCTGAAAAAAGAGAAACACCGAGAGTAAGTCGGAGGCAAAAGACTCTGGCTAGCCGTCTTATAATGATTAACATCGCATCCCTCCATGCAGGGCGGTTGCTCCCACCTTATTCATCTGATAAATTTCGCCCGCTGGTATAGCAGGTTTTTAAATTGGAGGTTTATTATGATTGTTATTATTGATATCGCAGTAGTTTTTATTGCAACGATTCTTTGGTGTTATTTATTTCTCGATGGTTGGGATATCCCCGAAAGAAGTAGAACAAGACGCGAAATAGTTGCGTTGTGGACATTAGCAACACCCGCACTGCTGCACATCACCGTAATTGGCGCTGTTTTCCTAATACTTTGGAGTATTTTGGAATTCTTGTTCACCTTCCTGAGGTCAGGGGCTGAAACAGCCGGACAGCCTCAACTACTCCGGTAGTAAAACAGATGAGGACTCATCGGAAGAGTCCTCACGAATATCTTTTTAACTTTTTTCAAAGGTTTACTGTTTATTTTCGCATACCAGCATCTCTCGTCCCACCTAACCACCCGTTAATCAATAACCTGGAACAAATCATCACTCTCTAAAGACCCTTTAGTCGCGCAATCGAATCTACAGCGTTAGCACCCCAATTTGACGTACCCTGAACTGGCCTGAGGGTAAGCTGAAGGTAACCCGGTCCCTCCCTTAATCAACCCGGTCCCTCCCTTAATCACTAAATTTGCAGCTATAATGAACCAGCCCAACCGACAAAAGGCCACACTCCCGCCAGAACATGCCATAACTCATGAAGAAGTGGTTTTGGTAATAATTAGAGGTTTTTCCGCCGATGTTAGCGACCGCCCCGGCAAATTCACCCACTCATGTTAATGCAAACCAGCTGGCATTATCTGCGGCATTGGGAAGTTTTGTGCTCCAGGACTGGCTTCGTCAGGGACAGGAATACCAAAACTCGGTCGGCGGCAAACTTGAACATTGGCTCATCCCCGGCAGCAGTGGCATCACGAGCTTTGAACAAGCAAAGCCCGCAGTGGAGGCGTTTATCAAACGTTGGCAGGAGCTTACCCAATCGGGACAATATCAAGACACTCAAGCCATTGTTAAGGCCATTGCCAGCGAAGGGGGAATCTCTGGCCAGGGCGCAGAAATTTTTCGCCAAATGCTCGGCCAGCAGGACCCCGGCACGTCTGCTCCCGACACATCAAAAAACTTTCATTACCAGCTGAGCGGCAGCACGCAGACGGTGCTCTCGTCACTGCTCAACCACGAAGGTCAAGACATGGGCAGCCGTCTGGTGGAGTCACTCCAGGCCGCGCGCTACCTGGCGGGGAACCAGAATGCTCCAATGGCGTCATACCTCATCTGCGAATCCCTCAAAGGCCATCCATTGCTGAAAGATGAGGCGGCGGCTATTCAACAATCCATTCCCGCCGCAAGAACTCTCTCCACAGTTCATGAAATGATAACCAGCCCACTCACTGCGCTGGGGGTAGGTGCCGTCCGCGGAGCTTATGGGATGATTAAGGCCGCCAGTAATGGTGGGGTAATGCCAACCGCCTTGGGTGGTTCAGCCCTTTTTCATGCAGGTGCAGCCGCCGCCTGGTATGAAAAACTAAACAACGAAGAGCAGTTCAACAAGGAGCGAGCGCAAGTAAACGACACCCGGACAGCAACGGGCTCGGTTGTTTCAGAACTGAACAAAGCCAGCTCCGAATTCAGCAACACATCTCTTCAGGATTCGGCTGTTATCGCCCGCAATTACCTTGAACGTCGCTACAAAGGAACCACCGGAACTGTAAGTAACCTTAATGCCAATGAGCTACTATTGCGCGCCGAAATATCAGCATCGGGTTCCGAGTTGATGAATATGCCGCAGGACTACCTCAAACGGATGGCGGATCTTCGCACAGACGTGCAAAACAGTGTTAAACAAATCACAGAGCGTGGTGGAAATTTCGACGAACAACTCGAGGCTGTGAGAAAGCGTGTTTTTGAGGAAATCAATCTCTATCGCAAAGACAAAACGTTTGCTGCTGATGCTTTGGACGGCGGAGGCACCAACTGTCAGGGCCGGGCGCGACTCATGATCGATGCCTTACAGCATTCGGGGATCGAATTGCCTGCGGGCAAAACTCTCGGACTTCAATTTTACAACGGACATGTCGAACCGGTTATTTACGACTCCAGCAGCGGGCACGCAATTGGGCTGGTCGACCGCATGACCCGACTGGAAATCGACAATCCGATTTATAAGCCGGATGTCATGCTGCATGGTTTTGCCGCCGCAAACGGCTCAACTCCAGATGTCAAGCTCAGCTCCTATCTGATTGCCGGCCCAGAGAACATGAATGACAAACTGATTGACGGAAAATTTATGTCCCTACCTCGGGGAAACACTGAATACCTGCTGAGCAAAGTTCCCAGTTATGGCTTCACCGAATACAACGCCATGTCCAGCGAGCTAATCTATGACAGAAAAAACACATCTCCTCTGCAACAACACTCGGACCAGAAACATTACGAAATCGCAAGCTATAGCTTGTGGGAGGAAGACTTAATAAACCACAGTGAACGCTTCTATATCGACAGCGATAATCAGGTCTCATTCAAAAACAAAAACGATGAAGAAGCCTACAAAAGTCTCCCTCCTGTCGAAGGAGCACTTATGCTACGGGCAATGGCTGTCAGCCAGTATCAGCGTTTCTTGAAAGACAATTCACAAGATTTAGCCGAGTTCACCAAGGCTCTTGAAACAACGGACGTCTCCAACCTGGCAAAACATGCCGAACGCTGGCACCAACTAGCCACCGGAATCTCCACATTCAAGGCGACAATTGACTGTCTGAATGACGCCAATCAAAAGCGCTTCAATATTCCACCCGACACCAGCCATATCGAGAACTCACTGACGACAATGTTAATCGCGGCTGAGGAGAGCTTCACAAAAGCAGCTCTCGCTCGTCCAAATGAAGTGATCTCCGAACTGAATAAGCAGGAGTTTCGCGACAAACTTCTGGCTATCAGTCTATTTTCCGAAATTCGCACCGATGAAAAACGAGATTTGTTCCAGCGGCTTTTTTCTTCTGTTTCGGCCGTCAACAATGCAACAGAGAGAGGACCTAAACATCTCGATACTACTGCAAACAAAGATACCTCCGACCTCAAACAACTGGCATCACCCGCTCTACCGACTCTCTCCGAGCATACCGATTCCACCGAAACCAGAAGAATCACTGTCACCCTGTCCGGTGGCGGACGCAGGGCGACATCACTGACAACCGAAGCAACAATAGTAACTACGCTTCTGGCGTTTATCAGCGCCCAAAAAGAAGACAACAGATTCGATCCTCAAGACGACGCTGCCTTAACAAAAACCAAATTCGAACGCAGTGAAAAAAATCTGGACCTCCTCTATAATCTGCTGAAAGACCAGCCCAAAGACAAACTTCTCGCCGCACTGCAAATTGCATCCAGTCTGCCATCGGCAGAAGATGCCTATAACAATTACTTCCTCGGCAATCAGGCCGACAGCAGCCCGGAACTTCGCAAGCTGCTGATGCCGCTGCTGAAGCAGGTGATAGGGAAGTAGGGTTTCAACAGGTATGGGTATTAAAAAATCTCAGACGATTGGGACCCAGCCGCTTGACAGCTCAATACACACCCTCAATTACGTCGCGAATATTCGCCATCAATGGCAAGTCTCCAGACAACCCCCACTGCTGATAAACAGAAAGACTCCTTCCGCTGGCACTTCGCACATACCAATCTCCTACTGATGGGCGAAAAACTGCAAGATCGGCGAGACCATCACTGTCAACGTCGCTGACAAGCGGAATATCACCGGGTAAACCAAACTGAATGACCACACCGGAAGCATAACAATTGTAAGCACTGCGAGATGTGCAAACATACCAGTTCCCAGTTTCATTTCGCCAGACAGCGAGATCAGGCTTGTCGTCACCATCAAAGTCACCGGCAACTGGACGGTCTCCAGGTAATCCCCATTGGTAGTTACTTGTTAAAAATTCCGACGATTCACCTATCTGTGTTTTTATATACCAGGTTCCGTTCTGCGGTCGCCAAACAGCATAGTCAGTTTTACCGTCGCTGTTGAAGTCGAACGGCTGTGGAACGTCACCCGGCAACCCCCACTGCACGACTTGATATGAATCATCGGCGAAACGAATATACCAACTTCCATCTCCCGGCCTCCAGACAGCATACTCATTAACTCCATCACCATTAAAATCTCCTTCAACCGGAACATCGCCAGGCAAGCCCCATTGAACAACTTTGTAAGTTCCATCTGAGTAACGCACATACCAGTTTCCCTCAACTGGTCTCCAGACGACGTATTCGCTCTTTTGATCACCATCAAAATCTCCGCGAAGTGGGATATCGCCAGACAACCCCCATTGCGTTGCAAATGCGGAGTCTTCAAGCGGAAGCTTTACATACCAGGTTCCACTTTCTGGTCGCCAGACAATCAGCTCATCAACCGCCTGGTTCGTTTTTGCTGTAATCTTCATACGTCGCAATCTGTCGCTTCGCGGAAATGGCTTGAGAAGGATAATGCCGGCATCGTAATGTGATGTGCCCTCCATTCTGTAACCACTGGCCCTGATCACATTGCTATTATTGATGGCCGCTGCATGTGTAATAACCCACTGCGATCCGCTCACCAGATACCGGGAAATATGGTCCTGAAGTATATATTTATTACCGACCACACCACTTGAAACACCAGACACAACAGATGCTCCAACAACAATTCCCAGATCATTTACACCACTGGCGACACTGCTACCCTCAGCATTAATTGGTGTCACCACCGGGGTTACCGCTTTGCTGTCCAAATAAAATGCTTCACTGCTTTGATTGTCTGAACCAGAATTGGAAATTATCTCCCCAACAACAAGGCCTTTATTATTAATCGCCTGAGGAGTGATATCGCTGTCAGTTGTCCAAAAAATTTTCCTTGGAGCCGCATCGACTCCATCGTAAAACATAAATCTTTCGTCATAAGCATAGCCGACAACCTGACCATTGTTATTAACATCGACAACTCTTCCATAAAGCTGTGGAAAACCAATTACATAGCCAATGGACGAATTAAACTCGATTGTATCTGTTATAAGATTTCCGTCGTGAAGCACGCAGGGCTTATATACGGTCTCCATACCGGAGTTAACGGCACAAGGACCCGCAACAAAATCGCCGTTACTGCTGATCGCTACGGGAAAATCAAGTAACGGTGCAGTGGTCGACCCACTGGAAGAAAATGAAGAAAGAAGACTAAGGTTGTAGGTGTAATTAAAGGAATAGCCACTGAACGTTCCATTGTCTGCTATACCTGTCACCAGCCCACTGCTTCCGCTGGTAAACCGCGATCCTGAATACTGCGGGGCAGTATATGTCTGCTGGTAAACCTCAATAAGCCCCAGCAACGGTTTATATATATAACGACCAAGAGGAACCTGCCCATTATTGTTCAGCTTGTCCGCCCCCGAAGGTCCCACTGACGAAACGGTCGAGGCATCATCAGCCGTGCCCTTAATCAAAATTACAGTTACCAGATCATTTAGTATTGGCGATTTTGTTTCCGCCATCAGATGTGATGCGACAAACAAAGAGATAAGAGCCACGGCCACGGTGATTGATCGTTTCATGATTAACAGACCTCCAGAATCCATGATATTCAACATGTAAGGATCCATACCACGAATTCAAAGAAAAAAACGGAAATAATAGAGGTCAAAAAATGTAGGTTTTGGCTAGCCTCCTTATAATGAGTCCACTGGATGTGTTAGGTTCAGAGCCTATTCAGAGAAGGAGAGATGAAGAAGTCGCAACAGACCCCTTCAGGTGGTGCTGAGCGTAGACAATGACGAAAGAGATGACGCGCTGTTTAAGTGTGATAACAGTGTCTTGCAGTTAGCCGCATTCAGCGGCTAACTGCCACTTATTCTGGGAAGAAAAGTCATGTGATTTCATGAGAGCGTCTCTGGCGAGAGGCTTTGATGAAATGACGTTTAGGTAATGAATGCTGGAGGTGCACCTTCTCACCTATGCAGGTTAAACCAGTGGTTCAACACGGAGGATTTTTCCAAGGCCGGGTTATTAAGGTTCTCGCCAAGGATTTGGCTTTCGGGATTGTGCCAGAAAAACAATCTCCACCTTGGTCGTTGGCATAATCGCTTGGAGTAGTCGCCATGATGTATCGCTGTTCAACCACGTCGGTGTCCGGATTCTTCCAGCAACTGGCTGTCTGTTATGTGGGCCGGGGATATTGGTTTTATGTCACGGGCCAGATTCCGGAACACAAGGACCCGCTGGCCATCGACCGCAAATTGATTGCCCATTACGGCATCGATTTATCCAAATACCAACGCCACCGGCGCAAGCGCGAACAGAAAGCCAATCGGCAATACCTCCGTTACCAGCGGTTTTTCGCCTTGCTGGCCACACCAGGCCAACACGCGTTTTTTGAGGAAGAAAAAACGCTCATTCGCGACATCCGCAAAAGTCCCCTACTCTTTGCCGGCCATGCCATCAGCTATAAACAAAACCATCCGCATGTGCGTATTGCAAAAGACGCCTATCAGGAATTACGGGCTTATTTGCTCAATATTGCCTACCACCATCCGCGCGAAACGCTGGAAAAGATTCTGCTCACCGCGCCCTATGAAGCCTATGCCCCGGTCCAGAAACAATTGCTGTCAATTGCCGCTGCGGTGAACCAGGCCCGTAAGAAAGCCCGGCTGGCACCCATCGCCACGGTGATGCTCAAGCACCGAGAACGCCGCGTCTGCCAACCGTTTGCAGCGCTGGTGGATAAATCAATAAGCGAACCAATCGTGGCAGAACAAACCGAAATCGAAACGGTTCAGGAGCCTGTAAAGGAAGCGCTGCAATCGGTGGCAGATCCCCTACTCGCTCAGTTCGGCTCACTGCACAGGCACTTACCGGATATAAAATAAAATACGATATAAATAATTTATACGAATAGATCCTCCGCGATGAAAATACCTCTCAAAAAGCATCCTAAGCATTTTTAACGCATCTCAAAAATTGTTCGTCTCGAACTAATAATCGATTGCCTGGAAATCAAACCATTTCCAAAAAGAGACTTTGCCAGAGAAAAACAATGACTCAGAAAGAAACTGCTTTTAGTCTCGGCTATTTTAGAATTGCCCGCTGTTTAATAGCGCTCAGTTATTCGGTTGCTGTCTTTTCTCTTCCTGCTTTCGCCCAGGATCATCTCTACGCCTGGACCAAAACCTTTAGTAGCACGAGCGGGGACTCTGGCTACAGTATTACCAGCGATGCTCTCGGTAATGTCTATCTCACAGGGGGAGTTCTCTAACACCGTGGACTTCGACCCTGGCGCTGGCGTCGATAACAAAACTTCGGCGGGAGATTACGACATATTTTTTAGCAAATACGACGCTTCACACGCCATCTCCGGAACGATAACCGCAGGCGGCTCCCAGCTCTCCGGCGTTACAATCGACGCCGGCGCATTTGGCGCCACCACCTCAGCCGCTAACGGCAGCTACAGTTTCAGCAATGTTGCGCATGGGACAAACTATACGTTGAGTCCGTCACTCGCTGGCTACAGCTTTACGCCCAGCACAACTATCGATTCTGAAATTACAATCACCAACACATCTCTCGTCTCGCCTGTGCATACCTTTTGGAATGGTTTTCTATGGATAGTTAATGTCCTGGAGCTGTTGAACCCTGAGAATAGCGCCACTCCCACCACTATCGTGTTTCGCGATATTCAGGGCGAGATTCTTTCAACCTCAACTATCACCATCCCGGCAAACGCCCAGAGAGATATAATCATCAACGATTTGCCTGGATTTTCGACATCTTCTTACGGCATCGTTTCGGTCGATACTGGAAGCAACTCCATCGATGGACGGATTACCTACTATCTTCCCTCTTCTGATTCCTGGACGTCTGAATTCAATTTTGCCTTTTCCCTGCCTTTTCTCTCCGCTACTCATGGTAACAGTTACGCCATCTATAACACCTACAATCCAAGTCAAAATGCTGAAGACCTCGCATATCTCGTCCCGACCTGGCTTTCCATTGCTAACCTGAGCGCCGAAAAGGAGGACTTCACTATCCGTTACCGAGACCAGCTTGGAGCCGAAATCACCACGGCAACACTTCGCATCCCGCCTTATGGTAGACGCGATATTCAGGCCGGGCATGAGTTTGGCCAAAATAGCATCGTCGGCATTGTCAGCGTTGAGCCAGAAAACTCGGATGCCACTTACATCACCAGCATGAATCGCTATGGCATCAGCGCTATAGACGGGCACTACAACTTTGCTTTCGGCGTGCCAACTAGAGCTGGAAATGCGGCAAAAATGCTGCTTCCGGTTGCTGGTGAAGGTTTGATTGTGCTGGAACTGGCAAATTCGTCCAGCTTGCAGAACACCGTAGCCCTTACCTGGTATGACCAAAACGGCACAGAGCTTCTCTCCCAGACCAAAACTCTTGCGCCCTTTGCCCAGGAACACCTCATTGCTTCCAGCATCATTCCGGCTGGCGATTCTGGCACGGTCACTGTTGACGGCTCCGCACCGCGTCTTGCCGGGGCGTCGGGGTACCTTTACGACAACGCCACAGGCCAAATCCTCGCCGAACATTACAGCGAAGCCAGAGAAAGCTTCGGCACAACTCTTTCCGACAGCTTCAACACCTTCCTCAGCATGAACAACTGGCTAAGAATCGGCAACATCTCCACAAGCCAACAAAACGCCATTATCGACTACGGCAGCGGTGTCACAACAAGTGTTTCAATACCGGCCCACGGTAGACGTGATGTCCTGATTCCAGCAGACGAACTGAATACCGAAACTTACGGCGCTTTTACCCTGCGCTCTTCTCTCCCCGGCGTGCTTTCAGCCGACGTAGTTCGGGCTAGAGTGCTTAATGGTGAACTGGATTACCTTACCGTTACGCCGGTGAGGTAAGGCATATCCGCACTGCAAATTGCATCCAGTCTGCCATCGGCAGAAGATGCCTATAACAATTACTTCCTCGGCAATCAGGCCGACAGCAGCCCGGAACTTCGCAAGCTGCTGATGCCGCTGCTGAAGCAGGTGATAGGGAAGTAGGGTTCAACAGGCATAGCAAAAAATTTTCGAATGAACGCAATGCCGCCAACCATTTTTCCCCTTTTTCGTTCCTTTACACCATTCCAGGTGCCCACGAAAAAGGGGGAGGGTCAAAGTGCTATTAACGACCGACAAAAGGAATCTCGGAACAAATAATTTCGATCTCGCTGTTTCTCAGCATAACGCAAAGGGATGCAGCGCGTTTCTCCTTGAGAGGATGAGGCCCCACTATAATTTTTTTAATCGGCAAAACCATATCTGGAGAATCAAATAGGGATATATAAGGGATCGATATTCCTCTTGTTTCGCGAAATTTTCTATCTTTCTCCGGCAGTAGCGCAATGGAAGACTTTTTAGCTTGACTTTCTAACTCTTCGGTCACAAGGGTAGGAACCATTACCGCTCGAACTTCTCTCTCTTCCGAAAAACCAAAATGCTTATATCTAGACGCGCAACTAACGAAAGCGGAGTAGCCGTCCCCCGGGGAATCGGTTGATTCCGTTTTTCCAATATACTTTCCTAACTCGACTAAATCCTCGGCAAACTCGTTCTTCATTCCTTCGTCATTGTCACTATAAACAACATCCGCGAGATGGCCTACATCGTATTGATACTTTTCACATTCAAGCGAAAACAAATCCTCCAGCTCCTTCGTTCCGAAAACTAGAGCGACCCCTCCATCGTCACCATAAGCTCGCCACTGACTCAACAATCCATTGCTATTTATCTGGTTATCTTTTTCATGTTCTCCGCAGAACGATGCAATATAGACTTCATGTCCTATCACTTTATACATTGTGTCAACATGAACTTCTGCATCATATTTCGCTACCAACGACACCCCGCCAAGCCTATTAATATCAGCAAGAAAATCCGGCCTCCCGGACAACAGCTTCTGATACCTTGCTTCCCATTCTGGAATCATCAGTGACACTAACCTATCTCGGAACAACATGAATTCTGAATAGTCATTAAGAAACTTGTAGTGAGTGGCCCATAATGACTGACTGGTAAGTATCCCCTGACAACCCTCCCATGTGGTGTAATGATAGAGGTGTTCATACTGTTCAGATGTTTTTTTATTCATACTCATCCATTTACCGGGGCTAGGTGCGAGACAGCAGCCCGGAACTTCGCAAGCTGCTGATGCCGCTGCTGAAGCAAGCGATAGGGAAATAGCGCTGTAATACCCAGACTTGCCCGGAACCTGTTTTTATGAACTGACCAACTTTAGTTCATTTCTCGATGACACCTTACTCTGAAATTGACCATCATCTTATTTCCGACAATTCTCCTTCCCGCGTAAGGACTGATCATACATCCGTGCAAACCAACCGTAGCCAAACCATAAAGCCACTGCCTGCACCACGGCAACGAAGATTAAGCAAATTACCGCTATAAGAAGAAAGTCCACTGGCCCTTTTGTCTCAACACCTATTGGTAGCAACAGAGACTTAAAAAGTAAGGTCAAGACGATTGCCTGCACTACGAGACTGACGCCTAGAGTCATGATGGTAAGTTTTTTCCTTTCAGCCCTATCCGGTTCACGTCCTTGATCTTTGACAAATTTTATTACCGCCACACAGGCCGCCACCATTAAAGCCGCCATCGATCCGCCCGCTATCTTTGTACCCCCCAACGATACCGTCAAAATCATCAGAACCAACAAAGCAACAATGTACGTGATAGAAAAACGAATTACATACGGATACATATTAACATCATCTTTCATTATGACTCTTCCTCGAATTCAATCCCGGCTGATTTGCCCGAATCAACAGAACGCGCTTAATGAAGCCGTCAGGTACGGGAAATGCCGCCTAGGGAACGTGAATAAAAAAACAGGAGCTACGGTATTTATCCGTAGCTCCTCCCTGCATAAAACAAACTAAAGATCCGTCTCGAGAGTAGCAAGCTCAATACAGCAACAAAGGATGTTTATTGCCAAATCAATCTCCTCAACAGTCGGCATCGAAGGAGCAATACGAATATTTGTATCGTATGGATCCTTGCCATAGGGCCAGGTTGCGCCAGCTGCTGTCAGCTGAACTCCCGCCATCCTGGCTAACTGCACCACACGACCAGCCACTCCCGATATGGTGTCAAGGCTGACAAAATAGCCGCCTTTTGGCTTTGTCCAACTCGCCATCCCGTTACCGCCCAATCGCGTTTCTAGCACTTCGTCTACCTTTTCGAACTTTGGTCGCAAAATCTCGGCATGTTTCCCCATGTGCGCTTTGATTCCATCCATATCACCAAAGAATTTCACATGACGAAGTTGATTCAGCTTATCTGGTCCAATACTCTGAACCAGCATCAACTTTTTCAAAGAATCCACGTTGGCCTTACTCCCCGCCATGGCCGCAATACCGGCACTGGCAAAAGTAATTTTTGAAGTAGAGCCGAACATAAAGACTCTGTCGTCATTACCGGCATCAATGCAGGCTTCGAGTATATTGCCCAATTCAACATCTTCCCCGGTAAAGTGATGATGCCCATAAGCGTTATCCCAGAATATTCGAAAATCTTCTGCGGCAGTCTGCATATCGGCCAAGCGACAAATCACTTCGTCACTGTAAATACATCCAGTTGGATTACTGTACTTGGGAACGCACCATATACCCTTTATGCTTGAATCGCGAAGAACCAACTCCTCAATCATATCCATGTCGGGACCAGATGAATCCAGCGGCACCGGAATCATCGAGATGCCGAGCATCTCACAAATAGCAAAATGTCGATCGTAACCTGGAGAAGGGCATAAAAACCTAATGCCATTCCCCCAGGGCGATTGACCGGATACTCCAAGGAACATGCAGCGCAACAATGTATCGTGCATAAGTTGAAGGCTGGCATTGCCGCCAACTATCACCTGTTCCGCATTGCAACCAAAAAACTCGGCAAACAATTGTCTCGCTTCCGGGATACCATCAACTCCCCCGTAATTTCGACAATCCGTACTATCCAATGTCCTGTAATCCGAAGTCGAAAGAATCGACATTAGCGGCATAGACAAATCAAGCTGCTGGCTTGAAGGCTTCCCTCTGGTCATATCCAACGACAAACCCATTTGTCGATAATGATTGTATTCATCTAAAACCTCGTCTAAATCAGTCATAACTAAAACCTCCGAAAAAAATTTAAAAAATAACCTTTTGCAGGCAGCGGGATAGTAGTAGCCAACAACAGATTGTCAAATGTAATTAATGCCCATGTAAGGAAGTAAAGATAGTGCAGGCACTTACCGCATCGTCTACTGCGGCGGACCCGAGGTTCATTCATCCCTTTATAACTATCCCGTTATCCACAATATTTGGTCATATCCATGAAAAATTACTGGCTCATCATCGGCTCCGCCTTACTCGCACTCGCTGTCATACTCGGCGCATTCGGAGCTCACCTGTTGAAGGATCATCTTGATGCCTATGGCATTTCAATCTGGGAGAAGGCATCGTTTTATCACTTCATTCACGCCGTCGGACTATTGGTCGTTGGCCTGCTCAAGGAAAGCTGGCCGGGGAAGGAAAAAATTCTGGATCGCACAGGGACTTTACTGCTCGTCGGAATCACTCTTTTTTCCGGCTCGCTCTATTTGCTCGCGGTCACCAACCTGAAATGGCTTGGAGCAATTACTCCACTCGGCGGCACTGCCTTTATCGTAGCCTGGCTTTACCTGACAGTGGTTACTCTCAAACTCGGAAACAAATCTGACACTGAATAGGAATACACCTTCGATATCACAGTTGAACCTCAAAGGATCACCAGCAGGGTAAAACCGAATCCATTCGGTTTTGCCCTTGCTACCAAACTAAAATTACTTGCCCTTGTCCGGATAAATTGCCAGCGGTCCGCTAATTCGTCCTGTCAAAAACAATACGGCGCCGTTGGAATTAAACTCCACGGATGTCGCCTGATCCGCCTGAATAGTTAAAGCGCCATAAGCTCTGGTCGGGCTGAGCGCCGTTGGCACCAATGTCTCGATATCATCAGAGGCTGACGATGTATTCATTCCAGGAAGTGCGGCAAAAAATGTGTCGCGAAATGCGATCTCAATTTTACCTGGCACCAATCCCCGGCCTGAACGATCGACAGGCGTCAAACGAGCAAATAATACACTGCCGGCAGTTGATGCCATACGTGGCACACCTGACTCATCAACGGTAATCGCCAGATAGTCCCCGTTTCCATCAAGCTGAGGCAAAGGATTAAAATGCTGGGCGCTGATGGCCTTGCCTTCAAGTGAAAATTTCACCGAAGGATTACTGGCCAACGATGCCGAACCAGTAATTTCAGTAACAAAACATGGCGAAAAAGTTCCGAGTGGGCCCAGATCCAGCGGCACACCTAACTTGTAAAGGAAGGTATCTCCCGGATAATAACCCACTGCATCGTCCATAAAAGCACAACTGCCGTACGGTTCAGCGAACACGCGAACATCAGCATCAATTACAATTGATACCGGAGCATTGCCACGATCGTGCCTACCATGCGCCGATTCAGCAGTGGCATTAAATGCAAGCATGCTGCCTGACAAAGCCAGCAAAAGGAAAACAAGTGAATTTTTCATGTGAATCTCCAAAGTGACCCCAAAGTCGGGGCGGGAAGACAGCGACACCGTCTTTCCAGTCCCGACTCAGGAAGGCACAAGAAACCTTCAGTAAAACTTGTTCGAAGGTGCAATTCCCGGCAGATAGACAAAATCTGGCGCAGGACGAGGCAAGACACGGCAGTATCTAGCGGGAACAGACACGATACTTCTACTCAAAATAAATTTGAAACGGCAATGCTTGGTAGGCAAAGAACGGTGAGCCAATAAAACGCGCTAGATATAGAGCAAAAGGCAAAAAAGCAAGTGAATTAGTCGCATTTGTGGAACGAAAAGGGGCGGACCTACAGCTAATACCGTCTCACCAGACTTCATTTCCCGATGTAAAACTTGATTTTATTACGGTCAAAGCATAGAAGGCGAGCGCCAAGTCTTTTTGGCGGTTATATTTGAGGTAATTTTATGAATAAGGTTGTGCTATTAGCTTTTTGTGCCGCTTTTACAGGTGGTTACCACACAAACGCTTCAGCGTCTCTGCTCAATGTTGGTGGCTTTGCTTTTGACTCAACTGCTCTGGCTGATGATGTCATCTCAGGTCACGGCAAATTCTGCACCGATGCTGGTTCTTGCGGCAAAAGGGGCACAAGCGAGTCCGTAGTGCGCAGAGTAACGGATGCCTTGCCGGGGTCTTATGTCTTCGCTCAAAGTGGCGAAGCTTACCTCGAACTTGGGTTCACCAACAATGTAGCTTACAACGGAGAAGGATATGACCTGGCACTTTTCGAGCTTGGTTTGCCGGACTACTTTACAATTAGTCTGGAAAAACACGGTGAGAAGCAAGTGGTGTCATCGTATGCAACTGGCGATCGCGTGAAAGGGTACGATCTGAACGTTGGTTTGATCGACCTGAGCGACTGGGGATTAAATTTGGGCGACAGTATTTCATCGCTGATTATCGGCATGGGCTCTGTTGATCCGACTATACGCACCACCCCGTCTCTTTCACTTGTCGCAGCTCTGCATACAACAGCGCCTGATGTGGCTAATGTTCCACTGCCAGCATCGGCTCTGCTTTTTCTCACTGGCCTCGGCACTCTGAGCCTGAGAAGAAATAAGGATTTTACACGGACCGTTATTTAGGTAGACCGAGGAGGCTTGTCACTTACGTGACACCTCCTCACTTTTTATGACAGGATACTACCAACTAATTGCGCACAATCCGTGCATCGGCGGCGACATCAGTACAGTCGCTACATATCAAGGCTAAATGTAATTCAGTATTGAAAGGCTATTCATCTGCACACCGGCATTAAGCAATGCTTCAAGTGAAGTCTGCAAATTTGAAAAGTTCGCGGCAGCTTCAAACATATCAACGTCCTGCACTCCGGAACGAGCATTTTTAATGTTAAAGACCAGTGAATCTGCAATATCAAAGGCATCGTGAAGTTTATTCAGGCGGGCGCCGACGCTCATCAGCTCTCCGGTTATATCCTTCGACAATGACGTATCAAATGCATCCATGGTGTTAAGTATCTCCTGGGTCTGCAAATGATAATCAGCAGGAAATGTCATTGCCAGACCACCACCATCCGGTGTCGCCGCCGAACTGGCCGGAGTTGTATAAAATCCGGAAAGCGCACGCCCCAATCTCTCGAGAGCCGAAATCCCACCCTGAAAGACCTGATCGCCCGGTGTTGTGATACGCACACTCTCAAAATCACTGACTACAATATCTCGCGAATTGGCGGTGCCATCTTCTCCGTCATAAATGAATCTCTGACTACTCGGAGTCCCTGCTCCGAGAGAGTTCGTATATCCCGGAGTCCCGGCCACTCCAGAAGCCGGCGTATCATCAAACGGTGGATCATCATCGTCAAAACCGCCGTAAATATACACTCCCTGATTTTTTGTATTACCCAGACTGACCAGTGAATCACGAAGCTCAAACACTTCAATCGCCATCTGTTCACGCTGCTCAGACGATAACGTCTCATTAGCCGCTTGAGTGGCAAGCTCCTTCCCACGCAACATTATGCTTTCAGCCGTATTCAAGACGGTTTCCTGCAGCTCCATCGAGCTGATTCCGGAGTTAATGCGATCCTTATAAGCGTCAAGTCTGACGATAGTGCGATTATAGTTTTCAATCGTTGCCGCTTTGGATGGAGCGTCACCGGGAGTACTCACTTCGACACCACTGCTGAGCATCTGTCGCGATTCTTCAAGACCGACCTTCTGCCGGTTTATTTGATCAATAAAAAACTGTGTCGACTGATTGTTGGTAATTCTGAAACTCATAACAAACCTCGCTATCCTAGCAATCCAATTACTTCAGTAAGCATTTCATCACCCACACGAACAAGCCGCGCCGAAGCCTCATAGGCTTTTTGAAAAGTAATCAGATTCGCAAACTCTTCATCAAGACTGACACCTGAAGTCGATGAATAAAGCTCCTTGGCCATTGTCTCCCGATCCTTATCCAAAGCGAACTGATTTTTCGACGTTGCTCGCAAACTGCCCACGGTCGATGTCAATGTGTCATAAACCTCTTCAAGACTTGAGGTCTGATTAAAATTACCAACACTATATGCAACTTTCTGCTGTCGCAGCGCTGCCAGGTTATCAAGGTTTCGCGAATCACCTGTTGTGAATGAAAGAGATCCAGCTGCCGGGTCGAGGTCAAGAGCTGCTGCAAGTTGCTGTTCACTTGTCACACCAAACTGGATGATTTCAGCAAAACTGGGAATTGTCAGGGCTGTCCGCAGACCAGCCAAATCATCGGGACGTCCGTCAGCATCCAGGTCAGCAGCTCCGGTGAAATTAAACAATGAATACGGTGAAGCTGGGGTACTTCCGGCAAGATCACCCGAGGACGGGTTATGAAATGCGGTGCCACCGTTTTCATCAGGCCCCAAATAGCTCAAGTTGAAACGTGTCAATAGGTCTTCAGCGATTGCTTCAACCATTGAGGCTGCCGTAACAAAATCGCCAACGGCATCAAAAGCTGTAGTGTCTGTTGCTGATTGCACCCCGCGCAATGAAAGTAGACCTCCAAGCTCACCTCCACCCGCAGCAATAGTTCCGGTAAAGTCAGCATGACTGGTTCCAGCACCGGTATCAAAGTCGTGGACGATAAAACTCAGGGCATCACCGTCAAGACCTTTGGGATAACCACCAACCGGAGCAAACGAAGGACTCTTTGAAGTTTCTAGTGCATTTGAATGAATCCCCGAAACCAGGGCAAAACCATTCCCAATTGTCACGAGTGTACTTCCGTCCGAATTTTCCACCGTTGTCACAGACATTATTTCGGAAAGGTCCCGCACCAACTGCTCCCGCTGATCACGTGCCGTCAACAACTCCTGCGAACCATCTTCTTTGCCGGAAATTTGTGAGTTAAGGTTGGCAATCTGCCCACCAATGCGGTTTACTTCCTCAACGAGATAATTAATACGGTCATCAGCTTCGCGCTGAAGTTGAGATACCTGGCTGTAAACGCGATTAATTGTTGTCGCCAGGTTTTGCCCCTGATCAAGGACATTGCGGCGCAAAGATACATCAGAAGGATTTTGAGCCAGATCTTCTATCGCTGAAAAAAAGCCGCTCAATTCGGATGATATCGTCTTGGTCGAACCGTCAAGAGCAAACATCGGTTCCAGTCGGGCAAGAAATTCATCCCGGGCTTCGCTGCGTGCACGGTCGCCAATCCGCCCCTGGTAAGCAAGATTAATAAACTTGTCCACTGTCCGGTAAACACTGTCGATATCCGCACCAGTGCCAAAAGACGTCCCTTCTCCTGTGTCGAATGAGTCCGATGACTTGATATCAACTTTACGCCGCGAATAACCTTCGGTGTTTACATTGGCAATGTTGTTACCAATAACCCTTATCGCCTGAGACTGGTTAAACAGCGATCGCTTGCTGATATCCAGTAATGATGAAACTCCGCTTCCCATATGGCACACATCCTCTGCAATAAGGTCTAATATCAGGGTCAACTCATTTGCGATGAAAGCCCATGGCACACCACATGCAAAAGTCGTGCAAAAATTATTGATTGATTAAAGAGCTGAATTAACAGAGATATAGAGTCAGCAGAGTCGACTCTGGGGAGCGATGGGAAATTTATTCCCCCAGTGGACAGATGCAGAAATTGCCGCTGTTGCAGATGCTTCTTCGAGATCCGAACGAATCGGTAAAATGAGTCCAAACGCGCTTCACTGAAAGCGGCATGTTCATCACAAGCAGAGGATAAGCACACAATGTCTAAAACAAAAGGTCAGTATTCTCTGGCAATCCTCACCGCCCTGCTGCTGTCCCTTAATTTGGTATCTCCCTTGGCCGACCCCGACCTCTGGTGGCACATAGTTATCGGTCGCTGGATTATTTTTCACCAAAGTCTTCCTCAGCGGGATTTCTGGAATGCATTTTCCGACCCCCAAGCCATCTGGCGTGCATATTCCTGGGCGCCAGAAATGCTTTTTGCCTGGGTTGATAAAGGTTGGGGAGTCGAGGGCCTGATTTTGCTGAAGTACGTTTTAACTTTTCTGACAGTTGGCGGAATTACGCTCTGCCTGATTCAGGTAGCTGCGTCAGCCAGTGCCGGGAGCATCATTGCTCTTATATCCCTCCCCGGTCTGATAAACCACTTGTCACTACGTCCACAGGTTATTTCCTGGCTCTGCTTCGCCGTCGTCTTCTCAGTCGCTGAACTGTCGCGCCGAGGAAGAGTCAAAAAAAACAGCGCCAGCATTGCCGTTTTCCTTAGCGCAATCGTCTGGGCCAACAGCAACATTACGTCAGCGATCGGCTTGATAATGCTCCTCGCCTGGAGCCTGCCAGCAAGCACAAAAATCAAACAGCTCATCACAATAAACAACCTGCGCCTGCCTTTTTTATTCATCCTCGGCACACTGTGCACTCCTTATATGGGTGGCGAATGGTTGACCTTCTCAGGCAAAGCTGGACACCCGCTGAAGCTCATTACAATATCCGAGTTCGCGCCAGTAACACTATATCAAGCTAGCGCCCTGCTCGGACTTTCTCTGGCGCTGATCATCTACCTGATTCGCCTCCAATCCGGACGTAAAATCCCAATTCATGTCAACCTCCTTCCGGGCGTTTTCTTTCTCGGCAGCATGCTCGTTGGTAAAATGTTGCCCTTTGCCCTGATCATTAACGCCGTGGTTCTTGCTTCTATCTGGCAAGAAGAAGGCTCGTCACGTTCAGGGAGCATCCTGATGCAAAACCTACAAGTACTCGCGAACAAGCTCTCAAAAACCCCTTCCATCCTGACTATTATGGTCGCCATACTGCTTTTCCTCGGCAGTAGCGGAACTGCCTGGAAAACACTTAAAACACCACTGAATGATCGGCGTATTTTGCGCAATGAAATGGATTATCTCCTTAAACACGAACTCCCCGGACCAATCCTGCACAGTTTCGGTAGCGGCGGATACGTTCTCTACCGCCTGAGCAATACAGAAGGAACTGCACGAGAAAAAGTAGTGATCGACGGCAGAACGAATGTGAACTCTGCAGAAATCATGTCGCTGGCAAATGAAGCATATTATGGCACGAACAAATGGCAGAACTATTTCAGCAAAGTTCAACCAAATACTGTCGTCTGGGAAAACAACTCTCCCTTGGTGGAAATCCTGAAGCTACATCCGGATTGGGAGTTGAAGTTTCAAAACAAAAATGTTGCCAGTTATCTGTTGGGTGAAAGCGGAGGTGCCGTATTTGTCAGACGAAGTGCAGAAAATAGCCATGAGAGAAAACAGTGAAATACTGCTCGCACTTGAATTTCCCCGATCCGTAACACCTTAATCTCGAGCAGTATATTGGTCTTTGGTCGCATCCACTCACGTTAGTGGCGACTGCCTCGGAAAATTCATAGTGGGAGGGGTATACACCAAACAAAAAAAGCGGCCAGTGGCCGCTTTTTTTTAACCTTGCCCGAAGTTGCTTCTGGCAAAAGTTGTTCACATTAGCTTCCTGAATCTCCATTTGCGTTCAAGTCAGTGAAACTTTCACCGAAGAACAGAGATACAAGGGCACGTAGAATAAAGGCACCAACAGCGACGACAATCAAACTGACAGCCAGTCGATAAGCACCCATTGCCGCAGCAACAATTGCCCCCAGTCCAGCGACAACCATCACCAACGCACCAAATGCACCTTCAATCAGACCAAACAGGTTACCAACAGCATTTCTAACCAAATCATCGTTATAGTCAGCTTCGGTAAATGAGGTTGCCTGGGCGTGAGAAAAATCAACCATCCCTGCACTGAGGAGTGCTACACCAAGAACAAACAACAGAAAATTGCCGTGTCTTGCTGGAAGATTGATCAATGTAGATTTAAAGCCTGCTACCGCCAGCTCAGCCCGGCGACACGCAATAGCGTATGTTTCTTTAATATTCATAGTAACTTACCTTTAGTTATCGGCACCATATATGCCTTCTTCTTTACTTTGCCGGTCAAATGGCCAGCCTCTGTAAGTGATTATGAATGATTCAAAGCAAAGTGTGACACATTTTTTGTTACAGAAATTTTTAGCGAACGATCAAGAACGGTCAACTACCGACGACATCCGGCCTAAAGGATCTCCAAATAGCCTTTCGGAGGATGTGTAAAATGCAAAACCCCATAGGTATTCAGCACACGAGAACGCCCTGAAGAACGGCGACTGGGGCGATGAATGTATTCACCCCTGGCTTTAATTCTGATTCCGCGACGCAGACGTAGTCGGCCATAACTTGCGTTGTGCTCAACCATTAACCACTCAGCTTTCTTTAGACTGGCTGACGAGATGAGAAAACGCTGATGGTCTTCGAGATAACGTCTACCGTCACTGCCAACAAATTTGCGCCGCAACATCCGCAAAAAGGCGCGCCAGAACCGATGTGAAAGACTATCCTGAAAAACCCGCTCAATCCTCCCCTCGATTTCAATTTCCATTTTATGGAAAGAGGATGGATTACGCGCAAATTCCTCAAATCTCGGAGAAGTCATGGGTTCTGCGAATCTTTAATGTATGGCCCTGAAGACAATGGATAAGGCTCACGGTAACGCAGCGCGAAACCAAGCTCCCGTCCTGTGGCTAAAATTGAATCGAAATCGTGAGAAACAACTGCTCCTGCCATCTGCGTTACTTCATCCTCTGTAGGCAAATCGAAGTCATTGGCCCCATAACAAAGTCCGAGCAAAGCATCCTTGTTTTTCGTAAGGACAGAAGTACGAATATTCGGGATATTATCGAGATAAATACGAGACAAGGCCAACCAGCGTAAATACTCTTCGGTTGAGATTTCTTCCCCACCAAGATCATTATTGTCTGGCTTATAAGTCCAACAAAGAAAGCTGGGCAATGCACCATTCGTCTGGTCCTGAAAGTCACGCAAACTCTCAAGGTGATTCAGGCGTTCGTCAAGAGTTTCATCGAAACCAATCACCATGGTTGCAGTAGACCCCATGCCCGCAGCAAGAATTGCCTTCTGTGCGCGGAAAAACTCGGCAACCGAATATTTGCTGGGGCTGTGACGACGACGAAAGGCGTCATCAAGCACCTCAGCTCCACCACCGGTGACCCAGCGTGTACCTGCTTGATGAAGAATCGTTGCCCCTTCTTCAACCGAGACACGACTGACATTACAGCTGAAAAGAAACTCTGCAACGGTCATTTCAAAAAATGCGGTCTGCGGAAATCGTTGATGAATAGAATGAAAAAGCTCCGCATAATCTTCAATATGCAAATCCGGGTGAAAGCCACCATTAAAACCAACTAACGTTCCGCCAAGCGCAATCAAACTTTCAATTTTTCGCGAAACCTGGTCAAGACTGAGCAGGTAACCGTCAGCCGCACCCGGCAAACGATAAAAAGAACAGTAATCACATTTGGCCACACAGATATTGGTGTAATTGACGATAGCCATCATCAGATAAGTGGCTTCACCAGAAAGATGAAAACGCTCTCGAACAACTTTCGCCAATTGCGAAAGATCATCCATTGCTGCGTTATGATAAAGCCAAGCTATTTCGTCACGCGATATACGAGTCTTGCTTTCAACTCTTTTTCTTATTTCTGATAATGACATCGATTCGAATATTCCTGCCTAACCCGGAAATTGCACGTAAGTTCACGGCTGAAACAAGTTTCACCCGCAAATTGTGCCCGTCGCTATCTTCCATGGACACTTCAAATGGCACTTCGTTCGGGCTCTATCCCTGCCTCATTGCCCGCAAAGCTTCAAACGCCGCATCAGCATCATCCGCTCCTTTGGGGCCTCCACCTTTACCATCATCAAAAATGTCGACGACATCGCTACTAATAAAGGCTCGACCTCCATTTGGCGAAACGACACGATACCAGCTGCCTCGTCGCTCCTCAACTGTCAGTCGCGCTCCTTTGGTAACCGTCATCACCGCCGAATTTTCAACCCCTGGACCACTGCGCAGAACCGCCTTAGGCACTATTACTTGAACTATCACAACATCACTACCCAGTGGCTCGCGATCCCGGTTAACGCCGCCACCAGAAACAACCGAAACAGGCGGAACATTTAGTGTCGTCCCACCACTTTGGGTAGCCCTGGGATCGGCCTGCGTCTGGACAGGACGACTGCCCATAAGTTCTGGATATCGACCACGCACGGACTCTACCTCTGCCCGAGCCAACATCAATTCATTCGTCGCTTCAATCAACTGTTTTTTGAGAGACTCGCTCTCGCGCAAGCTCTCTGAATCCTTCTTGCTTTGCTCCTCACACTTGACGAGCTCTGCTTTACTGCCAGAAAGCTGGGCCTGCAGTTCAGCAAGATCAGACGCTTTATCCTTCTTCGTCGACTGCAGCTTCTCAAGCTCTCCGCGAATATAGATATTGTCAGCCTCAACTGATTTAAGTTGCTCAATCTGCTGCAATGCCGCAGCAAGTTCCTCATTCACCTTCTTCAGCTCGACGACAGTCTTGCTGTCGGAATGACGAATTTTTTCGCCAGGAAGAGGTTGTCCCTCACTTTGTTGCATTTTGAACTGCAATTCTTCTATATAATTTTTTTGCCGATCGGCCTCCACCCTGGCCTCATCAAGAATGGTGTGCAGGCGCTTTACCTCAGCATCCAGCCCTTCAACCTGCACCTGTAAGCGACGGTTTTCATTTTCGAGTTCTCGTAGCTTTGCTACATCTGGATTATTTTCCTGCCCTTCACGACTCTTTTGATACTCACGAAGCCGTAACAGTGGGTCACTCCCGGCTTCAGCAGCAACACTACTCGGAAGAAACAGCAAGCAAACGAAAAAAACCAATCTGCTATGCTTAAAAAAACCTGAACTCATAATCACTCCTTAAACCTCAGCCTGCATTGCAATAATATCCTGGGAGACATTCCCGAATACGGCAAACAGCGCGCTCAGTCCCCCCGAACCGCAGCACTCTCTCGGCCCGTTTTTCTCAACCAGCGAAGATGCTTATCTCTCTCGCGATTGATAATTAACTGCACCGATCTCGGAGAAGCAATTCCCTTCATTTGAATTTCAATCTCAAAGGTCATGGCACTACCGACATTAAGCGAACCGATACCTAAAATCCTCTCCCATAACGTCTGCAAAGGTTCGACGCCGCGAATATCTTCATAACGCAATTTTGGTTGCCGAAGACTAAGTGCAACAAGCCCGACCTGTGCTTCAACCCCTCGAGCATCAATGATGTAACGTGAGTTATAAATCGTAAAAAGAATTATTCCCAGCAGATAAGCCGGCAGAAAGATCGCCAATGGCAACTTCAACCGAAGCTCCATTCCAGCCCCAACCGGAAATAACGGTCCATCAACAATCGTAAACGAGAGATAATGAGAGAGATAAATACAAACAATACCGGCAACGAAATAAAAAAACAGACGTATGATCTGCGAGCGCCAGGTCGGAAAAAGAACAAGACTATCTCCCCGACGATATAGCGTCAAAGCATCGGAAGGAGTGAACTCACTCATCACCGGACGAGCGATGTGACTCTCCTCTAACGAGTCGTCACCATCCCGCTCATCAATGTCTTTCTCATCTTCCATAAATGCTCACTTCAGCGATGCCATTAACGAGGTCTGGCGTGATTGCGATTTTCCAGCCGTCGTCTAATATCGGCAAACGTGTCATCCTCTCCAGTGCCACCCTGTCGGCCGCTACTTACCGAACCAGTGCCTGAAACACGTTTCCCTCCTCTATCGTAAGCCTGAGGTTGCCTGATGCCCTGTTCGCCCCGGGGTTTGCCCTGAGACACATCCGCAGCAGCTCCAAATGCCGAACCTCGCTTTACCTTCGGCACCAGGTCAACTCTCATCCCCGAAAGCCAGGCAATCAGCACCAGAGACATCACGAGCAATATAGTAGTCAAGTTTCGTCGATTGACCGCCGGTCGCAGCAGCAAAAAACTCACAACTTTCTTGCTTGTATCCTTAGCGCTCATTCCTCGTTTCTCCTTTTACCTCGCTTGGCATCTTCTCACAGGGCCTCCACCTACCACCGCGGACCTGTCGGACCGCGATATGAGATGGATAATACCACTTCCCTTCCGAGTCTACCCCTGGTGAGACGGCTTCATAATCGGCAATCGGCTCCTCCCAGCAATACCTCACAACGCCCTCGGGTGTAGGTGGCTCGGCTCCAACTACCACATATTCATAATTTTCTCTCGCCGGATCGAGCTCATCAGCCGTAGAAGAGCAGCCTGAAAGCAAAATAATTGTCAAAACAGGTACCAGCACCATCAATCTTCTCATTGCGCCCCCCTGCTATCGCCTTTAAAAACCTTTTCTTTAGTTTCGCCATCAGGAAACTGCATTTGCTGGTGCCGCCCCGGATATGCTTCAACCATCTCCTTGTGCTCAGGTCGATAATAAGCTCCTTCCGGATCAAGCGCTGCCGGAACGTCAACATCGTCGTACATCGGCTCCTCCCAAAAATCACTGACCGTACCCGGCGCGGGATTCTCAGGCGTCGCGACACGCACCTCTTTTGCGCGGTAAGGAATCTTATGAGAGCTGCTACTCGCGCAAGCTGTACATAATGTAGCCAGCAGCACCAAATTCACGATAAAAACTTTTTTTCTAACCATATCAACTCAACCCATCGTCAAGATTTAAACTTCGACCTTGCCTCTGTTTGCTTCGCATTGCGTCCACTTCTCGCCGCCGATTCGCCAAATCTTCAGCACCAAAAGGAGCCATCACAACAGCTTCCTGAAGTGCCTTAAAAAAGTCTCCTTCCTTTTCTTCCAGCAGATTGGCAAAAAGCTGATTATCATCCCCGTTATTTGTCGAAACCCAGTAAAACGAAGATTCAAGCGGCAAAGAAAGGGCAGACTCACCAATATCAGAATATAGATAGAACTGACTCTCAACTCCCTTTAGGGTCTGCAAACGCATAATAATATCCACCTGTTGTGGATTCAGGTGAAATGCCTGAGCAGTGAGGTGAAATTTCGACGGATCCTGGCGCAAAAAGATTTTATGTGAGCTGTTCTGAACAATCGCTTGTCCACCTTCACCCACATAAAAATCTTCGCCGGACTGCGAAGCCGCAATGACAATCCCCTTTCGTTTCCGATACAGACGAAACGCCGCTTCCACGACACCAGCCGCAGTTTTACCGACAAGATCGTGCGCTTCGTCAAAAACGAGCACTTTACGGGTGTCAAGCTCCTGTGGATCGTTCATCACCTCATCCGCCCAAACCATGGCAACCTTGAGAAACACGGCTCGCAAGCTGGGGTTTCGGCTAAGTCCTTTAAGGTCAAAAACTACAAAACGTTCGTTAAGTTTTAAAGCTCCGGGGCGATCGAAAAATCGTGCATAGGTCCCTTCCCCGTAATATTCCTTCATCATTATCGCCAGTTCCTGACGCATACGGAAGTTATCTTCGGTTTCCTTCGGACGCGGTGGCTCGCGCAATACTTTCACCACGTCACGCAAAAGAAACTCTCGATCACGTTCACCATGGCGATAACGATAATGCGCTTCCATCAGTGTCTCGACAACTTCATTCCTCTGCAGGCGAGTAACTTGCGAATCCTGATCCGTCGCCATACTGAGAACAATATCAACACAAACATCAAAAATGTCTTTGAAGTCACCTTCATGTTTGTCTGGATCCATCTCACCAAGACGCGAAAGAAAGTTCATTGCCGGCGCCTTGGAAGGAGTTGCCTGATATACGATCCCACCGAAAAGATTGGCCAGACGCTCAAAACCACAAGGCTGGTTCGGCATCCCCTTATCGAAAATAAAACAGATTGGCGGTTTTTTCTCCTTTTCACCACTTGGCCTGAGGGAATAATGTCCTCGTCCAAGAGTGATAATCAAAAAGCAAAGAAGGTAACTTTTACCAGCTCCTGAAACGCCTGTAATAATAACGTTAGGCGCTACGCTGGAATCATAAAGATCAAAATGAACCAATTCCTTGTTCCAGAGGCTTGGTAAAATGAACAGAGCATTCTTGCTGCCTTTCCAGTTACCCCACATCGGTAAAAGTCGACTGGCCCGCGAAGACTGAATCATGTTCGTCCAGCCCGGACCATCAGTTGAGGGATCGTAAGCCCCAGGTAAGGCATTAACCAGAACTCCCATATCGCTGATCATATGCGAAAGTCCGCGAGCACCATTCAGTGATGGAAACATCGTCAACACTTCGCTGCCGGCACGACGAGCATCATCGAGATTCTCGGTAATCTGCACATGATGCACACCAGCTCTGACAAGCTGAGCCCGGTTAGCATATATTTCCTGCCGGGCCCGCCTGATTGTCGCAATCTGCTGCACAATTTTCTGGTTAGGACGTCCTTTTGCGGAGAATTCACGCAATCCGAGCGTAGCGTCCAAAGTATCAAGACGCCTTAACTGCTGTTCAATCGTGTCTCTACTGATTGTGACACTGAAAATTGATTCCATCGGCGTGCTCTGTAGAGGAATCGTCATCAGCGGCAAACACTGCTTGGGCGGTTTAACCATACTGACCGTATGATAGACACGGCCATCTTTTATCAGATATCCATCCTCGGGGTGAACGGCTCCGGTATCTGAAAGCTGGTTACTAAGAAAGTCATAAGGATCATATTCAGGAGACGGTAAGGCATTATTCCTGCCTCGACGAAATTTTCCGCCCTTGGTGCTACGGCGATTTAATAACGGGTAAAGGATGTCAATCAGACCTTGCCCGTCAACCAAACTGGGAATCATCCCCAAATCAGCAAGGCGAGCGATACGCCCATCAACTTCCCCGCGAAATGATTCAACGAACTTGGAATACTCTTCATGTCGACCGGTCTGCTTCCCTGGGTCGCCTGGCCCGGTAAATACCGCCTTTATCGAAGTTTTAATCTTCTCCAGCGTACTTACCCCAGCCCATGGAGGATCAAAACGAAAGCTGACAAGAAGTTTAATTTTCTTTGGCCGACCAAAGCGCTTGGCCGAACGTGAAGCGTTGCGATACATCCGCACCCAGCGACCGGCCATCCATCCGGCTACCCCATCAAGTGGATAGTCTCGCATGGATTTATCAAGGATATCCTCAATATCAAATGTGGTAATCCAGTTTACCTGCAAGGAGATTCGCTGATCCAACGAATCGATCATTTCCTGAAAAATACCGCAAAGCTGAAAAGCTTCAACGTCTGAAGTAGAAGTAAGCAAAAGCGGATGCATCTCGTAAATCGACCAGATAGAGGCATCCGCGTGAAGAAACACCTGTGCCTGTTCATCCCACTTGACGTAGG
Source organism: bacterium (assembly GCA_028689495.1). GTDB lineage: Bacteria > Bdellovibrionota_C > UBA2361 > SZUA-149 > JAQTWB01 > JAQTWB01. The sequence goes on from JAQTWB010000013.1 coordinate 53,162, forward strand.
GCAGTAACTTATTGAAAAGGCCTTCATCGTGATACAGCCTCTGTCTTGTAAGTCTACTGATACTCATTGAATTTCCTAGCTCTTGCCTTCTTTAAAAGAACTTGACCTGATTTAACCTTCCGCGCCAATTGACCTGCAGGACTCCCTGCAAAGAGCCACCATCTTTCGTTACGGCTTCAACTGCGGCTGCATCCGCGAGTCAATCACCCTTAACACTCTCTGCTCATGATCAAACTCTCCGACAATATTCCCCTGCCGCGAAATTTCGGCAAGGATTTCCTCGACTGTCCCCTCCATGAGGATCGAAACTTTCCGTGTGCCTACTTCTGGTGGATAAGACCAGCGATAACCAAGTGCCTGAGCAAGAGACTCTATAGTTTCAGCGACCGACGAATTGCGCAGATCAAACTCCACTGTTGGCAAAAGAAATGGTGCCGTATTCTTGTTGCGAATCGGTGTTGGCTGTGAAAGATGGCTCCACATCATCCGCCCATACACAGGCTCCGGCAGAGTTCTTTTGTGCACGACAGGGTAGTACTCCCTGGTCACTTCAATCTCATCCATATTACGCGGTGGCCGTTGTTGCGTGCCGCAGCCAACTGCAAAGCCAAGCGTGGCAATTATGGCCAACATCCACTTACCGGCCTGTCGATGATAACAGCTGAAATTCATTATTTGTCCCCATAAACCCAGGGAGTGGCACCGCCCGCTCCTCCGCTTTTCTGATCCAGCTGCTCTTCCATCTCAAAGGCATCCTGAACTGCCCAACGGTCATCGCGAACCTTGAGAAAGTAATAATGGGAAGGAACCAGGTCACCATTCTTATTAAGGTGATCCGGTATCCACATCATACGCACGACAGCAGGATTTAATACAGGTTTATATGGTTGTGGAGTCTGAGCCCTTTCATATTGCTTCATCACTTCAAAAGCATGCCTGGCCCGTTCATCAGCAGATCCCTGCTCGCCATTATCTTCAAGAATCGCCTTGTTACTTCTCTCACCCAATTCCACTTCCGGATCTCCACCGTGATATGGATTAGCGAGATCGGAAATCGCCTGACTGCAGGCAGAAAGGGAAAGCAGCAGGGCAAAATGTATCAGATGCTTTTTCATATCATTCACTAATGCTCTTTTCATTAATCAAAGGCCATCGCTTCTGGCTCGTTAATCAGGAGAAACTAATCAAGTGCGGTGTAAATCGATTCATCGCCAACATCCGCGCAATCTTCTTCACAAAGATAAACCTCAACCGGACTGGAAAATACTGCCGCAGCCTCGCGGCCAGACAGTATTTCAACTACTGGCACCAGTTGTTCCAAGCGATCGATTAAAACGTCGACGAGACGATTATTCGCCGCAAGAATCCCTTGACCGACCGAATTACCAAGATCTGCGCTTGTCACCTCAACATTAGCCGAATCGCTGACATTGATGTTTTCTTTAGTGTCCGTCGCTCGCGCCAACAATGCCGAACTGACGGTAGTTCCAGCCGTTGCCAGTATCAACTGCCCGAGCTTGTCGATCACTTTACCCTGCATCCCGCGAATCCCGTCTTCCCCGACAACCCAGCCATCAACATTGACGACCGAGCGCCGCCCGTCCTTGTGGCGAAGAGCCAGACTTGTCAGACGAAATATGGCCCGCCCATCAGTTTCCGATCCTTGTGCTGCTGCGAGCAAGCGCGCCTCTCCCAAATCAAGGGTGCTGCCATCAGGTCCCGAAATAGGACCTGACAAACGAAACACAACTGGATATGGAGTGCCGTCTACTGGCGCATTGACGCCGGTCAAAAGACGAACACGCACCGAGTCACCCGGTGCGATAAAAGCCATTTTTTTCGGTCCGACCTTGGCCGCTGGTGGTGGTGGTGGGACAGTCGCCTCTTCCAACCCAAATGTCGTCGGACGATCGTTTACCTTGGGCATGCCCATACCATTATTATTACCGCCAGAAACGGCAACCGATCGATTCTTGATATCATCAAGCATTGATTCAACGTTATCCAGACGATCCAGTGTCGGCGCAAACAAATCTTTCACTGTGTTTTCCAGATTCTGAACCCGGGCCTG
>JAQTWB010000202.1 GCA_028689495.1 bacterium
GATGGCCTACGAGGCCTGCCGCCTAGCTTTGAAATACATGACACCTGTCATGCTACTCTCTGACGGTTACATCACAAACTGTTCCGGACCGTGGAAAATTGTAGATCCAGCCGAACTGCCAGAAATCACAAATCACCTGATCACTGAAACAAACAATCCCGATGGTGCTTACCTGCCATATAAACGCGATGCTGAAACCATGGCTCGTACCTGGGCTATCCCCGGAACACCAGGGTTGGAGCATCGTATCGGTGGCCTGGAAAAGGAGGCCCTGACCGGAGCCGTGAACTACGACGGTGAGAACCATGAATTGATGATCAAAGCTCGAGAAGCGAAAGTTGCCGGAATGGTAAAAGACATTCCACTGCTGGAAGTGGATGGAGATGCTTCAGGTGAGTTACTTATCGTTGGTTGGGGTGGAACTGAAGGAACTCTCATCGAGACTACACGTCAGGCAAGGCAACAGGGAATCAAGGTATCACGCATTCACCTGCACTACATCAACCCGTTCCCGGCAAATCTCGGTGAAATCCTTAAAAGCTTCAAAAAAGTGCTTGTTCCGGAAATCAACCGTGGTCAGCTCCGCCGAATGATCCGCGACCAGTATCTTGTCGATGCTCAAGGCCTAAACGTCACAACAGGTCAACCACTTCGTGTTAACACAGTTCTTGAGCACGTTAAGTCGCTGCTCGGTGCCTGATCAATCTCCCCTCGGGAATGGAGTAAATAAATATCATGACTGCCAACTCACTCGTACAGCTTAAAAAGAAGGACTTCGAAACACCAAACGAGGTCCGCTGGTGCCCTGGATGTGGAGACTATGCAATTCTTGCCACAGTGCAGAAGTTTCTCCCATCTCTTGGCTTGCCCAAGGAGAATTTTGCCTTCATCTCCGGCATTGGTTGTTCCAGCCGTTTTCCTTACTATATGAACACCTATGGCTTCCATACAATCCACGGTCGCGCTCCGGCTGTCGCCAGCGGTGTAAAACTCGCTAACCCCGACCTCTCGGTCTGGATTATTACTGGCGACGGAGACGCGCTCAGTATTGGTGGTAACCACCTGCTGCACATCCTCAGAAGAAACCTCGATGTAAACATTCTGCTGTTTAACAACAGGATTTACGGACTGACAAAAGGGCAGTATTCACCAACCTCGGAAGTCGGCAAAGTGACAAAAACAACTCCTTCCGGGTCAGTGGATAATCCAATCAATCCAATTGCTCTGGCCCTTGGCGCCGAAGCAAGCTTTACCGCCAGAACTATGGATGTAGACGCCAAACATCTTGAAGATACACTTCGGGCGGCCTATGAGCACAAAGGAACCTCATTTATCGAAATCTATCAAAACTGTGTCATTTTCAACGACAAGTCCTTTGAATATGTTTCGGAACGCAGTGTGCGTGAAGAACACCGTCTGCTCCTGAAAGAAGGTCAACTGATGATTTTTGGTGCAGAAAAAAACAAGGGGATTGCCATGGTAGACAACCAGCCAAAGGTAGTCACCTTCACTGGTGGAGAGGCGGAAGCAGAAAAAGCTGGTGTACTGCGTTTTAATCCAGCCGACCGCACAATGTCGGGAATACTTTCGCGCCTTGATTACCCGGAATTTCCTGTACCGATGGGCGTTCTCTACAAAAAGGAACGACCGGTATTTGAAGAAGCCATGATCGAACAAATGACAGCAGCAAAAAACAAGAAGCCCGCAAAAGCTTCAGCTGACGAAAATCTGCATGAACTGTTCCATTCGGGCAACACCTGGCAGGTTGGGTAACAGGGGTTATATTCGGGCGCCTCTCGAGGCGCCCCTACGAATAATCCGACATGCCGATAGATTGCCGATAATTTGTGTAGGCGCTTCATCAAGCGCCTACAGTGTCCCCGGCATAAAACCAGCTTAGGAAGCGCAACGTCACCTCTGGGATTCGAACCGGCTTTACCACGAATATCCGGGCTATTCCCCTTTTACCCTTTCGATAATCTGACCAAGCTCCTGATCGCTCAACTTCTGCTCACGCTGTATCAGATGACGGACGACCGTTCCAAGGGAACCAACCTGACGGCGAAAGTCTCGACATCCTGAGCAAAGAAGAAAATGAAAAGCCAAAGACAGACGACGGCGAAAAGGCAAAGGTCCATCCGCCCGCAACACCTCTCCTGCTACATCTTTGCAGCTAATCATGCGCTCACTTCTCCCTTACGTTCTATACACTCACGCAGCCTGGCTCGAGCGCGAAATAACAGCACCCCAAGGTTTGTCGCAGTCACACCGGAAATATTACATATATCTTCGCTACTGTGGCCGCTTACTTCTTTGAGAATAAAAACCCGCCTCTGAGTATCAGGGAGACCATCAAGACAAGCTTCAAGAATCGCACGTGTTTCGCCAAGTTCCAAAAACTTCTCGGGTGTCAGCGGCTTACTGAGCCAGTGACCTGTGTCATCAAAACGGTTTTCAAACATTTCATCCAGACTCTGGTCAGACTGATATTTTGCCTGGGAACGGCGAAAGTCCTTGGCCTTATTGTAGAGAATTCCAAAAGGAAAAGTCCTGATACTGGAACGCCCTTCAAAGCGAATTCCCACCTGAGTGAAAGTAAGCCAGACGTTCTGAACAAGCTCCAGAGCATCCTCACGGTTAAGGCCAAAACCAAGAGACGCCGAAAAGAGATGATCAGAATATTCCCGAACCAGTTGATCGATTATACTTTTATCACCTTTCTGAAGTCTCTCTACTACATCAGCAGCGTCCATTGGCTTCTCCCAAAAGAAAAGAAGACAATTCTCGCACGGTAGAAAACACCCGATCAGCTTTCGCCAACATCAATTCATCTCGCGAACCATAACCGTATTCAACAGCAATAGTTCCAAGACCGGAGTTTTTTCCGGCCTGGATATCTGACGCACGATCGCCAATCATGAACGCGTTCTCTGGGGCGACCTTCTCTTCGTGCAGAGCAAAAGCAAGAAGGTCATCCTTACAATCAAAGCGCCCGGAAAGCTCGGGTGCAT
>JAQTWB010000074.1 GCA_028689495.1 bacterium
GTACAATTGAGCCAAATACGGGTGTTGTCCCGGTGTCAGACCCTCGTCTTGATGAGCTGGCGAAGATTTCCGGGTCCCAGAAAATTATTCCAACGACTGTTGAATTTCTTGATATTGCCGGACTGGTCAAAGGAGCTTCGCAGGGCGAAGGGCTTGGTAATCAGTTCCTCGGGCATATCAGGGGTGTTGATGCGATTATCCATGTTGTGCGTTGCTTCGATGATGAGAACGTGACCCATGTTGATGGTGGTGTGGACCCGGTGAGGGATGTGGAGGTGATAGATACGGAGCTCTTGCTGGCCGATCTTTCGGTGGTGGAAAAGCGTATGGAGAAGATTGCCCGGATGGCCAGGTCAGGGGACAAGGAGGCTCGTGCCGAATACGAGGCTCTGCAGCAGATGCAGCAGGCGTTATCGGCGGGGAAGGCGATTCGCTTGCTCTCGTCTGAGGTGGTTGGGCCATATGCTGCGGGGTTGATTACCAGTAAGCCAATTCTCTTTCTTGGCAATGTTTCAGAAGATGACGTGAGCGAACCTGAGAAGGCTGTTCATTTTTGTGCACTGCGTTCATATGCGGAGAAGATCGGAGCAGAGGTGGTACCGCTTTCCGGCAAAGTGGAAAGTGAGATCAGTCAGCTTGATGAAGCTGAGCGCGAAGAGTTTTTACGAGACCTCGGACTTGCGGAATCAGGCTTGCGCAGGCTCTCGCGCGCCGGCCATAACCTATTGAAATTGATAACTTTTTTCACGGTGGGGCCGAAGGAGGCAAGAGCCTGGACTTGTGAGCAGGGTGACGTTGCAGTGACCGCAGCAGGCAAGATCCACAGCGATTTTGCTCGTGGTTTTATTCGTGCCGAGGTGATCGCTTTTGACGACTTTGTGAAGTTTCGCGGAGAGTCGGGAGCGCGTGAAAATGGAAAATTGCGTCTTGAAGGCAAGGAGTATCTCGTTGTCGATGGAGATGTGATGCATTTTCGTTTTAACGTTTGATTGTGTTCTGGCCCTGCTGACTTGAGGCATTTGCAGCGTGAGCAGGGTAACAGAATGTGAGTGAGGCTCGAATGCCGCAAAATGTATTTTGAGCCTGTTTTTCTCGATGTTTTTTTAGATTTTCATTTCTCTCCATCTCAACTTCAGGGGCTGACTTTCCTCTATTGTCACACACAATATTTTTTAATCTTGCAAAGAAGATAAAAGGTAAATAAAAGCCTTTAGTGAAACGCAATAAGTTGGCGATAAAAAAAATAGAGCGGAAAGTAAATTTTTTTGCTTTAATTCGCGCAGATGTTTCATCTCAACTGTTGTAACGTTTTTAGTTTGGCAGACTGTTTCGCTCGAATCGTGTTGTTTGTAGAGCGAAAATGAAGAAAGTGATGCGTCCTTTTTTTATGAAGGCCAGTCTGTGTGAGAGGGATTAGTCCTCTCAGGACTAATGAAAACATAGGAATTATTCGAATATGGCTACAGCCAAGAAAGCAACAACTGCTAAGAAAGCTGCTCCTAAGAAGGCAGCTGTGAAGAAACCAGCCGCCAAGAAGGCAGCTGTAAAGAAAGCCGCTCCTAAGAAAGCTGCTGTAAAGAAAGCTGCTCCTAAGAAGGCAGCTGTGAAGAAGGCCGCTCCTAAGAAAGCTGCTGTAAAGAAGGCTGCTCCTAAGAAAGCAGCTGTGAAGAAGGCCGCTCCTAAGAAGGCTGCTGTTAAGAAAGCAGCTCCTAAAAAGGCTGCTGTAAAGAAGGCTGCTCCTAAGAAGGCAGGGTTGAAGCGTAAGGCTGCTGTTGTTCGCAAGAAGCCAGCTCGTGTTGCTCGTCGCAAGAAGGCCTGATTTTTTTCCTGAAGCGGCTTGCCGCTTTGGGCTAAACCCGGCAGCACCTGATTTCAGGAGCTGCCGGGTTTTTTAATGCCTAATCTGTCAATGCGAGTGCGCTGAGAGGGTGGCTGGTCCTGCCTCGGGTGTGAAGTCTGAGGCGAGGTGTGTGCCTGAATGTAGCGAATGTGTTTGCGGTTATGCGGATATAGTGGGCGCCTCGAGAGGCGCCCGATACCAGTGTAATTTGACAGGAAATGGTCATTACACTCGAAAATTCACAGGTGAAACTTGTTTTGGCAATGAACTTGCCTGTCTGATATTTCATCCTTGTGAATACTTTATCTCCCTGAAGAAATATGTTTAACTTCCGGCACTACCAAGGTAGTGCTGAATTGAGTAGTAAGAGCAAGTGCTAGAGAGCACTTGCGACCCGCAGCGCGGCGTAGAACGAAGTTCGAAGCCAGTTGCGAACAAATTAGTAATGCACTCGTAGCTCAGATGGATAGAGGCGCTGCGGGGCAGTGCTGAAATAGGCAGCTGAAATTGAGTAGTAAGAGCAAGTGCTAGAGAGCACTTGCGACCCGCAGCGCGGCGTAGAACGAAGTTCGAAGCCAGTTGCGAACAAATTAGTAATGCACTCGTAGCTCAGATGGATAGAGGCGCTGCGGGGGTAGTGCTGAAATAGGCAGCTGAAATTGAGTAGTAAGAGCAAGTGCTAGAGAGCACTTGCGACCCGCAGCGCGGCGTAGAACGAAGTTCGAAGCCAGTTGCGAACAAATTAGTAATGCACTCGTAGCTCAGATGGATAGAGCAACTGGCTTCGAACCAGTAGGTCGGGCGTTCAAGTCGCTCCGGGTGCACCATTTCCTTTCTTATATATCTCATGCCAATGAAATCTCTTGTTGCCCAGGTTGTCGCAGATCGTGTTCAGGATGGCGATTTTATCGGCATAGGTTCTGGTTCCACGGTTGAAGCTGCTGTTCTTGCCATCGGGAAGCGGGTAATGACGGAAAAGCTTTCAGTGCGTGCGATTACAACTTCTCATCGTTCGGCAATCTGTGCTTTGTCTGCAGGCATTGAGGTTGTTTCTCCTTTTACTGCCGAGATACCGCGTTGGTGTTTTGATGGGGCAGATGAAGTTGATACTCAGCTCCGTCTGATTAAAGGCGGGGGCGGGGCGATGCTTAGTGAGAAGATAGTTGCCTCGCGTTGTTCGGGAACATTTCTTGTGCTGGTTACCGAAGACAAGCTGGTGAAAAATCTGGGAGAGAAGTTTGCCGTTCCGCTGGAAATTATTCCTGAAAGTTTGCGCCTCGTTGAACGAGAGCTATACAAATTAGGGGCCAGAGAAATATTGGCTCGTGAGGCGAAAGGTAAATACGGACCTTTAACCAGTGATCACGGAAATCTCATCCTTGATGTGCGTTTTATCGGTGATTGTGCTGGACTTGAGGATACATTGAATACGATTCCTGGTGTCGTGGAAAATGGTTTGTTTACCAAACTTTCTCCAGAAGTTTATTTGGCAGAAAAAGGTGAAATTTTTCAGCTCCACGCCGGGCATAGCAGACAAAAGCTTTAGCCCGGAAATTGCTCGAAAACCACCAGCGATGTTGCCAAGTCTGAGCCGGTGCCGTCAATAAAGTCCCATCATTCCTTTAAGTTCTTCCGAGGGCTGCCAAGGGGGATCAAATACAATTTCCACATTTACAGTTTCAATACCTTCAAGTTTACCAAGTCTTGTTTTGACCTGGTGAACAAGTTGCGGCCCTGCCGGACATGCGACTGAAGTAAAGGTCATGGTTACATCAATTACTGTTTCGCCGATCACGAAGTCGTAAATCAGGCCCAGAGTCCAGATATCGATATAAAGGTCAGGATCGAGGATTTGCCTGATTTCGCCAATGACATCCTCGCGAGTGATTTTCATTTCCGACATAATATGCGCCCTTAATGGGAGTGTTGCGAAATTAACATTTCGCCAGGATTGACTACCGTCAATCCACTTTTTCGCATCTTCGACACGAAAAAGTCTCCCCTCTATGATTTTTTCTTTTGTAGGACCTTGCAGGCCCTACATCTACTGCGCTAGGCGCAGGCATCCGGCTTTCGCCGTCTGCATTAAGGGCATGTTTTTCAACACGCCCTTAATGGGAGTGTTGCGGAATTAGCATTTCGCCAGGATTGACTACCGTCAATCCACTTTTTCGCATCTTCGACACAAAAAAGTCTCCCCTCTATGATTTTTTCTTTTGTAGGACCTTGCAGGCCCTACATCTACTGCGCTAGGCGCAGGCATCCGGCTTTCGCCGTCTGCATTAAGGGCATGTTTTTCAACACGCCCTTAATGGGAGTGTTGCGGAATTAGCATTTCGCATCACTCCCATTATCGCACAAATTGCTGCCCTGCAAATGCAACCAAATACGGGGTTGGTCGATAATGTGTCCGGGTCGATACTCGACCCGGACAAGATAACCACGATTAAGATGTACAAGGCTCAGGCAAATCTCTGAGAGGCATGGGAGTTAAAAGCCTTGAACATCCAAACAAATTTGCCTTCACTACATCGTGAGATAAATTTTTTGGAATTCAAGGCGTTCTGACTGTGTCTGTCAGGTTAAGTCTGAGCTGGTACAGATAATGCCGTGTTAGCAATATTTGATGTCAGCATGACAAGGATAGAAAAGGAAAATTCATGGAAGCATTGAGTCCACTCACGATCAATAAAATAATCGTCCCTGAAGTCGCAAATAATGGCAGTATACGCAATCTTATATCTCAACTGGAGAACTCCGGTATTGTTGATTGGGACTCGGCATTGAACCAGACGAAGCCAATGAGTGGACTATGCAATTGTTATTGTCCGACGCCCGGCAATGATTTCGCTGCTCTTGTTCCGATTGTTGCTATGCTGTCCAAGTTGACTGAGCGATTACAGCAGCTGTTGAGCAGGGAAGGGAGCATCTCGACAGGCCCACTTTTTTCTTCAGGCGATACGTCGAGCGGTGTGGAACTTCCTGATTTAATTCCTGGGCTGAAATACAGCGAGCTGCCGGGAGCTGGCAGTGGTCAGAGTTGTTGTACGGCAGATTCTAACGTGGCTTCTACGCAATCAGGAAATAAAATAAGCAATGATACGGCAGCTCGCGATCTGGTTGAATCGGGTCATGGAAATATTTTTTCTCAAGCCTGGAAGGATGAAATTGCCCAGGCAGCCAGTGGGCCGAGGGGACTTGGCAATGCCAGTGACGGTTACCTTGCCTGGAGTGAAGAAGGATTTACCTATTTCAACAACCCTAATTTAACTGTCGAGCAGAATAAAAAATTGGCCGAGGTGTCATTGGTAACTGGAGTTGCGATAGAAAAAACTCCGGCACGAAGTGAGCAATCGTCAGCTATCCCGGAAATCAATAAGTGGGTTAATGATTTTATTCAGGGGCATGAAAAAGCTATTCGGAGGTTTATCGATAATCCGTTGGAGGGATATGTTGTGCGAGATGGGCAGAAAAAGATTGAGATGAATATTTCTTCTGAAACCGGAAGAGTTACGTCGTCGTTTAGCCGTAAAAGAGGAGGTTTAGCGGGCCTTGTTGAGCGAAATACTCAAAGCATTGCGGGTCTAGCTGATTTTGCCGCAATTTCAACGTTCTTTATGCCTCCAGTAGCAAAGCTGTTTGGGGTATTGCCGGCGGGCTTGTCGCGAGTTACAGGGTTAGTTAGTCGGCTTCTGCGTTAACTTGGGCGGCGATTTGCGTGCAATATTCGGGTTAGCCCGGATGTTGCATGTAAGCCCGTCGTGAGGTTGAGAAGTCTGTGGCAAGGCGTGGGGCCCCAAAAGAAAACAGAAGCGTTAATTCCCCTCCTTCGGAGGGGTGGCAGGCGTAGCCTGACGGGGGTTCATTTTCATCGGCAATGCTGCGAAACGTTAATTCCCCTCCTTCGGAGGGGTGGCAGGCGTAGCCTGACGGGGTGGTATCCCCCTATACACTTTGCACCACCCCGCCCTTCGGGCGCCCCTCCAAAGAGGGGAATTTATTTGTCGTCTGCTCTCAAATTAGCCGTGAACTTACGAGTGCAATTTCCGGGCTAACTCCAGGGGTCGTCGCCCGGGACATGGAAGACTTTTTCTGTGCCTTTCGTAACTTCTTCCAGATCCGCAGTTTCACAGAGTCGTTCAAGGACATGTTTGATTCTGTGGCTGCTGTCTTCAATAAGGCGTAGCGCTTCAATCTGGCTTTCTCCAAGTTTTCCGGCAGAACGCATCAGATAAGTTCCACCAAGGACAGCACCTAACGGATTGTTAATTTCGTGACGTAGAGTAGCGAGAAGAACCTTTATCGTTTTAAGCCGGGACTCGCTTAGTTGTCTTTCTACTATAGCCATTTCCAGTTGTTTCCTGGCGAGTATCGCTTCGAGTAGTGGCGTGAACAGTGGTTCAGTAATCTGCCGCTTGCCAAGAAAGTGGGTTGCTCCGGCTCTTACGGCATTGCCGGGAAGTTCTGGTGAGTCATCAGCGCTCAGTGCCATTACTGCGCATTTGTTACAACCGGGGTGACTCAGCAAGGTAGAGCCTATGCCGTCAGGAAGATGCTGGTCGAGAATCAACAGCTCAAAGTCTTTTTTCTCAAGCCATTCACGCGCTTTGGAAAGTGAGTGAGCAACGGTCAGATCCAGATTCGGGTACCAGCCGCGGAGACGGATCTCGAGAATCTTGAGGAAGGATAGGTCGTCCTCAACAACCAGTGTGACAAGAGGTGTATTTCTCTCCAGCATAGTAAAAATCCTCGGCAATGCAGACTAGGTTCCCTTAAATATTAACTCGGCAGGCAAGGATTTCTTCTGAAGATTTCTTTTATTCGATCCCCTGTATGGAGGATATTTTTACATCTCTGAGTGTTTTGTGGTTATCCGTTCATCCGAGTCGGTGAGCCGACACCTTGGCTCAGACTTCCCAACCTCCTCTTAGTTTAAATTCTATCGGGGCTTACGTGTAACATCTGGGTTGGGGCGGTGAAATTCTGCTCCTGTGATATCGATCTGGAGCTCCAGAGGACAGGTCGGACGGGAAGGCGGGCGCAGGTTCGTAACATTCGATTGAACTCGTAGTGTTTTGAGACACTTAAGGTCAGGGCGGTAATTTTTTCCGCTCCGATTAACCGAAGGCAGGATGCAGCTGCCGATATGGTGGCGCCAGATGTCAGCACATCGTCTACCAGCAGCACGGATTTTCCTGGTAGAGCGTTTATTCCGGGAACAATCGTCGGGGCTTTAAAGATTCGATCGGTCAGTGGGCGGCGTAATGATTTGTCAGTGAGAATATTCTCTATCTGTAGTGCCATGGGGTAATATTTTGACTTGGTATGTCGGGAGAGTTCTTTCGCGATGACCGCTGGCAGAGAAAATTTTCTTTGCTGAAGATGCCGCAGTGAGGAAGGCACCGGAATAATCAGGTCGTAATGTTGGTTGTCAGTGAGAGAGTCTATTCGATCTGCGACAAAGCGTCCGAGAAGGAGGGCCAAATGAAATTTTCCAGTGTATTTCACTTCTCGAATCAGTTGCCTGGTAAGACCGTCATAGTGAGTCATGGGAATGACTTGAGAAAAAGGTGATGGCGAAATCAGGCAGAGGCGACAATTACCTTTGTGGTCTCTGGCGCCGCAGACAGGACAGCGTGGCTCGCGGTCTGATCTGATGAGGGGGGGGAGGCATGCCGCGCATAAACCGGGCATTGTTATGCCCAGTAGAGGGGGCGGATTGTTTTTTCGGCAGATAGCGCAGGGCAGTGAGGCAACAAAATTCAGTAGTGTGTGCCGTAAGTTGGTATGCTTTATCAAATACACCGCTCCCCAAAATGGGGAGTGTTGCGAAATGAGCATTTCGCCAGGATTGACTTCCGTCAATCCAGTTTTTCGTATCGGAGATACGAAAAAGTCTCCCCTCTATCAGTTTTTCTTTTGTAGGGCCAAAATGGCCCTACATTTACTGCGCTTGATATTCTTTTTAGCGCGCAGGCATCCAGCTTACGCTGTCTGCATTTAGGGTGTGTTTTTCAACACACCCTAAATGGTGTTTACTTTTGGTTGAGAAAACCAAAGGTTTTTTATTATTTCAGAATTGAAACGGTCCTGGCTAACTTAGCATACAGTTTTATTGGCCGATGATCGGGAACGACCATCGGCGTTACAAATTTTGGGCTATCAATTAGCAATCTACGTTTGCCAATTGCCGGGTTAAGATTCCTCACACTGGGTTATCGCTGACTTGGAGGCGATTATTGCAGTGGAATTCGGAATGATACCGTTAAACCGTATTGGTTATCTTTGCTTATGCCTCATCAGACTGTGGGATCATCAAGCTTACGCCCGTCATTTCAGCAGGCTGCTCAACGCCTAGCAAATCAAGAATTGTGGGGGCTATGTCACACAAGGCACCACCATCTCGCAGGTTCAAGGGTTGCAGTGATTCACCACCAGCCACCATGAACCAGACCGGGTAGGTGGTATGGAATGTATGTGGTTCATGCGTTTGATAATCGATCATCTGGTCAGCATTACCGTGGTCAGCTGTGACAAGAATTACGCCGTCAAGTTCTTTGACGCAGCGGATAATTTCGCCAATGCAGGTATCAACAGTTTCCACTGCTTTAATCGCAGCCTCAATGACTCCGGTGTGGCCGACCATGTCACAGTTTGCAAAATTGACAATTGCTACGTCGGTGTCACCAGATTTGAGAGCTTCAATCAGTTTGGTTTTGACTTCGAACGCACTCATTTCCGGCTTGAGGTCGTAGGTGGCTACATCGCGCGGTGAGTTGACCATGATCCGTTGTTCATTTTTATAAGGAGCTTCAATACCGCCGTTGAAAAAATATGTGACGTGAGGGTATTTTTCTGTTTCAGCGATTCGCACCTGGTGAAGGTCGTTATCAGCCAGCACTTCTCCCAAGTGGTTTTTAATGTCGATTGGCTTAAAGATCACATCGACAGGGTAAGTCGCATCGTATTCTGTAAGCGTGGTAATGCCGGCAAGTTTTGGTCGCTTCGCTCGTTCAAAACCAGTGAAGTCATCGGCAAAAAATGAAGTGACAATTTGTCGCATACGATCGGCGCGAAAGTTAAAGAAAACGATATCGTCGCCGTCTTCAATTGCAAGTGATCTTTTGTCCTGCAGGGCGGAAATTGCACAGGGTTCAATAAATTCGTCGGAACCGGATTTCTTTGCCCCATCCAAGAGTGCCTGAATCGGATCATCGGCAGTTATACCGATTCGATCTGTGAAAAGGTTGTAAGCTTTTATTGTGCGGTCCCAACGTTTGTCGCGGTCCATCGCATGGTAGCGACCAATCACGCTGGCTATTTGATATGTCTCTGTGAAGCGATTACTTCGAATCTCGTCAAGCAGATTTTCAAGAACTTCTGCTTCGCCTGCCGCCGCCGTCGGTGGTCTGTCACGACCATCGCTGATTAGATGTATAAAGAGATTTCTGACACTTGCTCGGGAAGCAGCGCGCACCAGAGCCAGAAGGTGGTCCATGCTGCTATGTACGCCACCAGTGCTGACCAGGCCGATCAGATGAAGGGCAGTTTCGTGCCCTTTGTTTTGCCGATCGAATACACGACGTAACTCCGGAAGCTTGTCAAAGGCGTCTTCTTCTACGGCGTCATCAATACGCGTCAGGTCCTGCATGACCACTCGTCCGGCGCCGATGTTAAGATGGCCAACCTCCGAGTTGCCCATCTGCCCCTCAGGAAGTCCAACACGTTTCCCATGGGTGGTCAGGTGAGTTACTGCGGCAGATGCGATCAGTCCGTCGATAACTGGAGTGTTTGCCAGATCGATTGCATTTGCTTCGGGATTGGGGTTGTCGGCCATGCCATCAAGAATAGCTAAAACGAGAGGTCCGTTACCAAATTTTTTCATTAGTGCACCTGGAATTACGATAATAAAATTTACGGTGTTGATAACTCAGGCGACGGGCCTTCTTCATGGAAGGTCGCTACAGGCTTATTACTCAGATGTGGAAGTATGCATTTGGCGAATTCGCTGTTTGAAACCAGAGGGGAGCTTTCAGCCAGTATTGCCAGCTCTCCCAAAGCACCGCGCGAATCTCCGCGACGTTCAGCAATTCTCGCTTTTATTATGTGGCAGATAGTCTGCTCTTTGTCCGTCATCGAACTTGTCGAAATATCTTTGATAGTTGATGCGGCCTCCGCGACGTTTTCCAAAGCAAGAAGAACTGAGGCCAATGTCAGTCTACCCATGATATTTTCACGAGCGGAGCTTTTCTCCCAGCTGTTCAGGGCTGAGCGTATCGCGGCGACCGCTTTTTCAGGTCGTTCCTGCTTCAGCCAGAGAGAAGCCAGTCGTTCGAGGGCGAGATGATTGCCGGACTCCCGAAAACTTTTTCCATAGCTTTCGGAAGCGTTATCAAGCTGCCCGAGCTCTTCTTCAAGGCAGGCCAGTTTGAGTATTGCCGGAGCATATTTTTTGTTGCGTCGAACAATTTTTTCAAGTTCATCGCGCAGGGCAGACTTATCATCTGCTGCCTGTTTCTCGGCCAGCTCCAGCTCAATGTCGATACGCGCCGTTTCGTCAATCTCTGATGGGGTTCGGCGGTTGCGTGTCAATTCAATCTGCAGGCTTTTCGCTTGCTCCAGGCGTCCCAGTTGTCGCGCCAAGCGGACAAGTTGCGAGAGAGTTTCTTCGTGTGTCGGCGAGATTTTGAGTATCAGCGACAGGTTGTCAAATGCTGCAGTCTGGTTCCCAAGTTTTTCATTGAGAGCCGCCGAGAAGAACAATAGCTCAATGTTGCTTTTGTGTTCCTGACGAGCGGCGTCGAGCACCGAAAGAGCGCTTTCCGAGTCTCCGCTATCAGTAAATGCCTGGGCCAGTTCAATTCGGGCGACGATATTTTCAGGCTCCTTGTCGATGATTTTTTGTAGCAGGATAATTGCCTGACCCGATTCACGAGAGGCAAGAAACTCACGAGCACGGACAATCATGTCCCAGTGTTTTTTTTGTTGAATTAACTGTTTCTTCAAGCTTCGTTCACGAATTGCTGCGCGGATGCCGATGACAACCGCGATTGAGCTGGCCAGTCCCGCTCCGGCGATAAAGGAAGTCAGTATTACAATCGCTGCGCTCATTACTCGTTCCGCGCCAAACCACGGGTGAACAATGATGTCGTGGCCGTTAAGTATGAAAACGATTGCCACGAGACCGCCGATAAGCAGGGTGGCGATGAATTTACCAATATGTCTGTGCATTTCTCACCATCAGAATTAAAACAACATAAAAAGGGGCGGATATATTTGTCTGGAGAAGCTTTACATGGTTATGGACTATGATGTTTGTTACCTAGCAAAAATTGCAGGAGATGCGAAGAATTAGGGCAAGATATACTGTTTGAAAAATGGTGTTTCCATTGTGTTCCGGGAAAATAAAGATTTCTGCGTCTGGAGTTTCATTTTACACCGTTCAGCTGATAAGTCTGTCGGTGGGAAAGAATGCCAGGCAGTCGCTGTTCGCTTTTGGCGAATGGAGGAAAGTCGGGACACCGCAGAGCAGGCTGGCTGTGAAAGACAGCCCGGGGCGACCCGGAGATAGTGCCACAGAAAATAAACCGCCAGAGTTTTACTCTGGTAAGGGTGAAACGGTGAGGTAAGAGCTCACCAGCAGTCCGGGTAACCGGGCTGGCTAGGTAAACCTCAGCTGGTGCAAGACCAAATAGGAAAACCGGCAGGCAACTGCCCCTGGCGGCTCGCCGGGCGAGTTTTCGGGTGTGTCGCTCAGATGAATGATTGCCCCGCAATTCGGCCTTCGGGCCTAGTTGTGTGACAGAATCCCGCTTATCGGCTTCTTTCCCATTTTTCTCTCACCGTTCTGGTGACAATAGGGGGTCACTTTATCTCCCGTGCCTCATTATTTTTCATGGTTGAAGTGGTGATTTCTGCTTTCGGCGCCGGATACAAATTTGTTTGACTTTGTATGGGCAAATAAATCATAAGCACGGAGCAATGATTCAAAATTTTTATGAGTTAGCCTGCGTGTGATTCCCTGGCTCTGACCGCCTCGATAAATAGTGATTGCTGTCCGCTTTTTCTGTTTTTGAAGTGAGAGCAATGTGGCGCCGGAAATTAAATATGAGAGTTTCGCTATGGCAAAGAACGGGACCGTTTCTAATACTGCACCTGACAATTTGCCTGAGGTGAATTTAAAAGAATTGTATGCCGCTGTTTCTGCTGTAAATG
>JAQTWB010000203.1 GCA_028689495.1 bacterium
TGTTGAAATCACATCGGGATTTCGAATCTCGGTCTCCTCACCGACACGATAAACAAATTTGAGCGACATTGGCTTGATGCGATATTCCGGGCAAAGATTGAGCTCGAGACGAACCCGGAATTTTTCCGGTATCTGAGTTTGGGCAAGTAGTGGCCGGGGAACAACCGTGAGGGCAAAAGTCAGGCACAAAGGAAGAAGCATTGAGGCAAAAAGCCAATACCGTAAAAAACACCGTTCGGGATTATTGCCAAGTTTCATCACCAGGGACAACCAATCAATATATCGTTATACCGCTTCAAAAAAAGGTCCTAACTTCAGGTTGAAAAAATCAAAGATTTTTCATTTTTTTCATAATTGAAACGGTATTGGTTATCTTGCCTGAAATTTAAGAAATTTCAGGCTATTGCAAGCTCCGCTTGCCAAACTCCTGCGGAGTTTGATTATACCGTGTCAGCAATCCCACTGTCATATCGTTCAACGGAGTTTTTTGACACGGTATAACAATTGATAATCTGCCTCAAGTTGAGGCACTCTCCATCATCTGTTTTTAAAGCCTTGGGGATTTGATATCCCCTTGAGGGTGGACGAGCCGAACTAGATTGACGCTGGATATCGGTAAGAGCAATTTACATTGGAACCATGGAACATAAAAACGTCAATATCGGGCTGCGCCTGAAGGAGCTTTTTATAGATAATCTTCATGATTATTTCCACAGTTCCAGGGAAATTAGTTCAGTGCAGATCATTCTTGCCTGTTCCGGAGGGAGGGATTCGCAAACCGTCCTGAATTTGACGCATGAGGTATTGCCGGTATTTCAGTCGGAAAAGCTCCCTTATACCACTACAGTGACGGTGGCTCATGTCAATCATTCTATGCGACCGGACTCGGATGAGGAAGAAAGATTTGTTGCATCTCGTGCCGCGGAAAAGGGTTTTTTGTTTGTCTGTCAACGTCTGACATCCGCGCCATCCAGTAATGTCGAGGCTTGGGCCAGAGAACAGAGATACAAATTTTTGAACAGCCTTTCCCGGGATGACAACAGTGTGGTCATCACTGCACATCATCTCGATGATCAGGCAGAAAACCTCTTGATGCGGCTTTTAAATGGTCGGTTGGTCGGTCAGCTAGGTAGAATCAAAGCTCGGGATTTTAAGCGACGACTTCTCAGGCCCCTTCTTGGTTGTACGCGAGCCGAAATCGACAGGTATGTTGCTTTGCGTCAGATTCCGACCTACGAAGATCAGAGTAATCTCGACACACGTTATTTGAGGAACTATGTCAGGCATCGGCTTCTCGAACCGGCAAAACAGTATTTTGGCCCCGGTGTTGTAAGAACCATAGCCCGTAGTGTGGATCGTCTGGCGGAAGATGAAGAATTTATCGAGAGTCAGGTACAGCGATTGCTGGAGATTGGTCTGGATCGGCAGAGATTTATCGAATTGCCCCAGGCTTTGCGCTGGCGGTATCTGAAAGGCATGGCCTATTTGCAGTTCGGCGAAACCTCGTTGGAAGTCAGCCAGGTGTCATGGCGATCACTTGCTGACGAAATAGAGGAAAAGGGGAACCGCAAAACAACAACCTCCAAGGTTCCAAACAAACCCTGGAGGTTTATCACAGCCCTGAATGAAGCCGTACGCTTCATCGCCGACCCTGAGAAGGTCGAAAGCCCCCTACGGGGGGTTGGGGAGAGCGAGATTCGTTGGTTGTCGCTCAATGCTTCGGAGCAATTTAATTGGGGGGCGGATGATGGTTTCGCCGCGGTTTTTGATATCTCCGCACGAATCTGGAACTGCTCTTATCCCGGAGAGGAACCAGCTTTTCATGGTCCACGCAATAGCTCCAGGCTGAAGAGCGATCGGGAGTTTTTTCTTGTTCCGGAGATATTGCTTTCCCGCTTTTACTGCCGGGCAGTACGACCCGGAGACAGAATGGAAGTCTTTCGCCGCGGAAATCGGCGCATTGCCGAATTGTTCAAGGAGTTCGCTGTGCCTTCGGCTCTGCGACAGGGCTATCCTCTTGTATGTTTGTCGGCACAGACGGCAGATGGTGAGCCGGAGGAACATATTCTCTGACTCCCCGGCATCGCCCGTTCTTCAGCTTTGGCGGTACCGTCGTCCTTCCTGGCAGCGGCTGATGATGGGTCAGCAGTATCGTCGGACAGTCGATCTCAGGGGGGAGGCAACCAACTTGTCGCCGATGGCTCGGTTGTCGAGCTGCGAAGCCAATTTCGCTCTGGTTGCGATTTCGGGCTGGTTGCGGTGTCAGCAGCCTGGCAAGTATAGATTAAAGTTTGGCTGAATAAGTCTTTCTGCTATACCGTTTAAGCGGTTGTATATCGTTTCCATTAATTTTTTGCTTCGACCTCCTGAAAGAATCATCTATTTTTGGTGGGTATTTTTGCAGTTTGCTGCATCATAGATAAGGTCAGCATTTTTAAAATAAGGTGAGAAAGTTGAATCAGTTCTCTAGAAACGCTTGGTTGTGGGTCATATTAATCGTGATGATTCTTTTCCTTTATCAGGCATTCGAGAAGCCCCAGGGGCAATCAGATACAGTCCCGTATTCCAAGTTCTTGCAGGAAGTGGAGCAAGGACGGGTAGAACAGCTTACAATTAAAAAACAACAGATTACAGGCACATACAAGGATTCCTTTGGTTCCAAGGTTGAGTTCGAGACCAACATGCCTGAAAGCGATGATGCTCTTGTTCCAAAACTCGTTGAAAAAGGTGTCGAATTTGACGTAGCCCCAGAAGATGAAGAATCCTGGTTCCTCGTGTTGATGGCCAACTGGTTTCCGATGATTTTTCTTATAGCGGTCTGGCTATTTTTCATGCGTCAGATTCAGTCTGGAGGAGGAAAGGCCCTAAGCTTTGGTAAAAGTCGGGCTCGGATGCTTGAGGAGGGAAACACCAAAGTCACTTTCAAGGATGTGGCCGGGATTGATGAATCGAAAAGTGA
>JAQTWB010000204.1 GCA_028689495.1 bacterium
GGTCATCCTGTCGGCATGTTGTTGTCATCGCCGGAAATCATGATTCTCCTTCGTTTTTGAATGCCCCGAAGGAGCTGCTTAAAGCCTTGAATGTTCATGTGGTTGGCAATGCGTCGGAGGCTATGGTGGATGAAGTGCTGGTGCTTCGTAATGAGCAGGACGCTCCAGAATTGATTGTCTGTGCTGTGCCTTATCTTCGTGATCGGGATATCCGCTTGGCGGAGGTGGGTGAAAGTATTGAGGACAAAGAGCGCAAGTTGATTGAGGGCATTCGCAATCATTACGCAGTTGTTGCTGATTTGGCTCAACAGAAGCGCAGGGAGCTAGGGGTTGATATTCCTATTGTTGGTATGGGGCATCTGTTTACGGCTGGTGGACAAACAGTTGATGGCGATGGCGTGCGTGAACTCTATGTCGGATCTCTGGCTCATGTGACAGCCGGAATTTTTCCTGAATGTTTGGACTATGTCGCTCTTGGACACCTGCATGTTCCGCAAAGGGTAGGTGGTTCTGAAATTATTCGCTACAGCGGTTCGCCTTTGCCGATGGGATTTGGTGAAGCAACTCAGCAAAAGATTGTCTGCCAGGTTGAATTTCGTCGAGAACCGGGTTTTCGGCGAGAACTGGGTCAGTGCCCGGAGGATTCAATTGAGGCGAACAAGATATGGAACAGGATAACCGTGCAATTAATCGATGTGCCAGTGCTGCAAAAACTCGAATGCATCAAAGGAGACCTGGACGGCATTCTAACCAGAATTCGCGAATTATCAGCTGCTTGCCGACAGGATGGATCGTCTGTTTGGCTTGAAGTTTTGTATGAAGGAAGCGCAGTGATTGGTGATTTGCGTGAACGATTGGAGGCGGAAATTTTGGGTACGGCGATTGAAATTCTTCGCATTAAAAACAATCGTATTATCGACCGCATAATGGGAAGAGTCGATGAAGAGGAAACACTCGATGACCTTAATGTGAATGAAGTATTCGAACGATGTCTCGCGGTTCACGATCTGCCTGAAGAACAGAGGTTAGAGTTGTGCCAAACCTACCGGGAGGCGATATCTTCTCTCCATGATGATGACCTACGGGCGGAGTAAGAGGGGTCATTTATGAGAATATTGCATCTGCGTTTCAAAAATCTGAACTCACTGGTTGGTGAATGGGAAATAGACTTCAGCCATCCGGCGTTTGTCGCGGATGGTATTTTTGCCATCACGGGCCCTACCGGTGCGGGAAAAACAACTATTCTCGATGCAATCTGTCTCGCTTTGTACGGACGGACTCCTCGTCTGAACAAGGTTACCAAGAGCGGAAACGAAATCATGTCTCGCCAGACTGGCGAATGTTTTGCCGAGGTGACATTTGAGACGCAAGCGGGACGTTATCGTTGTCACTGGAGTCAACATCGGGCACGCAAGAAGCCTGATGGTGAGCTTCAGAATTCCAAACACGAAATTGTCGATGCTGAAACCGGTAAAATTTTTGAAACAAAGCTACGAGGAGTCGCTGAGCTTATTGAATCGGCGACAGGCATGGATTTTGATCGCTTCACCCGTTCGATGTTGTTGGCGCAGGGTGGGTTCGCCGCTTTCCTTCAAGCATCGCCCGATGACAGGGCGCCAATTCTCGAGCAAATAACTGGCACGGAGATCTACAGCCAGATATCAATTCGTGTGCATGAGCTGCAGCGCGGAGAGCGGGAGAAGTTGAATCTGCTTCAGGCAGAAACGACGGGAATTTTGATTCTGGAACCAGAACAGGAGAAAGAAATCGCACAGGCACTTGAGGCCAAGCAGAAAGAAGAGGCGGGACTTGCGGCGAAGTTTGCCGATATCAGCAAGGCGATTGCTTGGCGTAATGCCGTTGATGGTCTTGGTCGGGAGATCATCAGTTTGTCAGATGAAGAAAAAAAACTGCAAAGCGACTTTGATGAGTTTAAGTCCGAACGTGGGAAACTCGATCGCGCCATGAAAGCAGCTTTATTGGATAGCTTGCACACAAAACTCGGTGAAATTCGCAAACAACAACTCAGTGACAGAGAATCTTTAAAAAAAGAAGAAAAGACGATACCCGGATTGGAGTCATCAAATAGCGATCAGGCCGAGTCGATGAAATTGGTTGAACAGCAAATCGTTAAAGCAAAAGAAGAATTAAAAACTGCGATGCCAATCTGGCAAACAGTTCGTCTTCTCGACCAGAGAATTATTCAATTGAAGAAGGCAGCTGCGGAGGCTGAAGGAGATTGTATAAGTGGCTCAGCGCAGATCAATGCCAGTCATCAAGTCCGCACTAAAGAGATGGAAAATCGTTCCAAGGCTACCGGGTTGTTGGCGAATGTTGACGGTTATATAAAAGACCATGCAGAGGATGAATGGCTGATTAGCGGATTGGGTGGAGTTGAAGAGCAGTTGGGCAGTCTGCTTTCGCGGCAAAAAGAAATTGCTCAAAAAGAAGAAGAGCAAAATACGACAGTTGCGGCTCTGGAACGGGCGATGAAGTCACATCTTGCCTGGCAGGGGAAATGTGAACAACAGAAAAAGGAGTTGAACGGCGTAGTTGAGACTCTCAAGCAGGCCAGGGAGTCGCTTGCCCTGGTGCTGGGGGATCGGTCGCTGCGTGAATACCGGCTAGAGAAAGAATCTCTGCTGCGTGAAACTATTTACCTGGCGAAAATAGCGGAGCTTGAAGACCATCGGATAAAACTCGAAGACGGCAAACCGTGTCCGCTTTGTGGTGCAACGGAGCACCCCTTTGCTACGGGTAATCTACCTCATGCGGATGAGATCGAAGATAAGATTGAAATACTTGGCAAGCTGATTGCCAAGGCTGAGGAGCAGGAAGCCTCCATTAAAAAACTTGAGGAAAGTGAAAATTCAGCTCGGACAATCCTGGTTGAGTCAGAAAAGAAAGAGTTGGCAGCGGCTAATGACAAGAAAGCTGCCGAAGTGACTCGTGTCA
>JAQTWB010000075.1 GCA_028689495.1 bacterium
AAATGTTACAGCAAATGAACCTCAGCTCAGCTCATGGCGATATATTGCAGTGGCTGATTCTCCTGCCGGCACTTGGCTCCTTGCTGATGCTGTTTGTTCCTCGCGAGCGATTCGGAATGGCCCGTCTTGTCGGACTGATATTTTCGGTCGCGGCGTTCGGATCATCTTTGACATTGTTGATGGAGTTTAATCCGGAGTTTGTCGGTTACCAGTTTTTCTCTCGCCAGGCCTGGGTGCCAAGTCTTGGCATAAGCTACGTTTTGGGAATTGATGGTATTAGTATCTGGTTTCTGCCGCTGACAACGTTGTTGACGATGCTGGTAATTATGGGCTCGGGCAGTGTGCAAAAGCAGGTGCGGGGATATATCGCCAGTCTGTTGTTGCTTGAGACCGGGGTAATTGGCGCCTTTGCCGCACTGGATTTGATTTCGTTTTATGTTTTCTGGGAGCTGATGCTGATTCCGATGTATTTTATCATCGGCATCTGGGGCGGGCAGAGAAGGGTATACGCCGCACTAAAGTTTGTGCTTTATACGGCACTCGGCAGTTTGCTGATGCTGGTTGCTATCGTTTATCTTGGATTCGTTTATGCCGATCAGTATGGCTCGCTCAGTTTTTACCTGGGAGACTGGAGCAATTTAAATCTGACATTTCGCGAAGAGCTTTGGTTGTTTGCGGCGTTTGCGTTGGCCTTTGCGATCAAGGTTCCCATTTTTCCTCTTCATACCTGGTTGCCCGATGCTCACGTTGAGGCTCCGACCGGTGGCTCGGTAATTCTGGCTGGTGTCCTCTTGAAGCTCGGACTTTACGGACTGATTCGTTTTGCCATGCCGCTTTTTCCTGAAGCTTTACTTTATGCCGCCCCGCTGTTTTTTGTGCTCGGTGTTATCGGCATTGTCTATGGGGCGCTGATGGCCTGGGTTCAGGATGACATGAAAAAACTGGTGGCTTATTCCAGTGTCAGTCACCTGGGCTTTTGCGTGATTGGTTTTGCGGCGATGAATCTTCAGGGGCTTCAGGGCAGTGTGCTACAGATGATTAGCCACGGTATTTCAACAGGTGCGCTCTTCTTTATGGTTGGCGTTCTTTATGACCGCAAGCATACCAGGCGGATTGAAGATTACGGTGGTCTGGCGGCCAAGGTGCCGGTCTTTGCCTTTATTTTTCTCGTATTCACTTTAAGTTCGATCGGTCTGCCGCTGACCAATGGCTTTGTCGGTGAGTTCCTGATTTTGTTTGGTTCGTTTTCCCGCTATCCGTTGCTGGCCGCAGTTGCTGTTTCGGGCGTGGTGCTGGGGGCGGTCTACATGTTGTCACTTTACCGCCGGGTGATGTTTGGCGAACTTGATGAACAGAAGAATGGGGATCTATCGGACATCAGTTTGAGGGAAATTCTTGTTGTTTCTCCCTTGCTGGTGCTTGTTTTTGTCATTGGAGTATTTCCGATGCCGATTTTGTCAGCGGTTGAGAAAAGCGCTGTGTCTGCTTTGAAGTTTGTTGAGCAGGTCCGCAGTGAGGAAACAGAGTTGGCAGCATCTGATGGTTTTTCAGGTAATTTTTTTAGCGGCGAATCCCCCACAGTTTCCGGCTCAGTAGACAGGTAAGCAGATGATGAGTATTTTTTACACAACAGAGTTTCTCGCAATCGCCCCGATAGTTTCGATTGTTTGTGGTGGGTTATTGTTGCTCGGTATCAGTTTTTTTTCCAGCGAGACCGGTGGGAAACAGCGGGCGAGGAGATTGTTGTTCGGCAGCTTTGTTTGCTCGGTTTCCTTTGTTTTTACGATGTCTCACGCCTTTATTGGTGACATGGTGGGACTGGAGAGTGGTTTGCCGATTAACGCGGTAATCTCGAACTTTCTTTTTATCGATCCGCTGAATATCGTTTTTTACACTTTGATTATTTCGGGCCTTCTCTGCTTCGTCTTTCTCGGCGATCAGCGGTTGGAAGCCCAGGGGGTTAAGGACAGCATTGATATTGAAGTGTTGATGTTCTTTGCCGCCGCCGGAGCGATGGTGATGGCGTCCGCGGCGCACCTGTTGGTCTTGTTTCTCGGTTTTGAACTTCTTTCAGTTTGTGTCTACGCACTGACCGGGACGGCGCGCAAGGAACGGGCTTCGAGTGAGGCGGCGCTGAAGTATTTTGTCATGGGAGCCTTCAGTTCAACCGTGATGCTCTATGGCATGGTTCTGCTGTACGGGGCGACCGGTTCGATGAATCTGATTGAAATTTCCGGTTCTATCCAGTCGGCTCTTGCTGCTGATGGTGTCAGCAAGATGGCGCTGGCTGGTCTGGGGCTGATGCTTTTTGGTTTGGCGTTCAAGGCAAGCCTTGCGCCTTTTCATGTCTGGGCACCGGATGCCTATCAGGGCGCACCTACTTCGATTGCCGGATTCATGGCGGTTGTTGTTAAAGTGGCAGCTTTCGCCGCCTTGATTCGCGTTCTGTTACAGGGCTTCGGCGAGATCGCCGGTGTCTGGCAGCCAGCGATTGTCGTGCTTAGCGTGCTCAGTATGACAATCGGTAATTTTGCTGCGCTCAGGCAAAAGAGTGTGAAGCGTATGCTGGCCTATTCCAGTATTGCTCACGCCGGATATGCCTTGATGGGATTTCTGGCGACGGCGAACGGGGAAGGGGTTGCCTCATCGGTCTTTTACCTTGTTGTTTACGCCTTGATGACAGTTACTTCTTTTGGCGTTGTGCTCCTTGTGACGGCTGGTCAGGATGAACAGTATGAGCGTGACACGGTTGAGAGTTTCGCCGGACTTGGTGGTCGTGAGCCGATTTTGGCTTTGGTGATGACTGTCGCTTTATTTTCACTTGCGGGTTTTCCGCCGTTTGCCGGATTTATTGGAAAGCTCGGAATTTTTCGTTCGGCGATGGGTGCCGGGTATACCGGACTGGTCGTTATTGCCGCATTTAATTCCCTTGTCTCTCTTTATTATTATTTGCGTGTCGTCGTCGTTATGTATTTCGGCAAGGACAAGGTTGAAGCTCTGGCGGGCAAGGTGCTTCGCGTTGCTCCGATAACCGAAACTTTTGCTGGCCGTGTTGTTGTTATTGCCTGCGCCCTGGGAATCGTCCTGGCCGGTGTATGTTCCGAGCCATTGATTAATTTTACGCGCTGGGCGGTTGGGTAATTGAAGACAGGTATCGACTGATCGTCTTCGCCAAGAACCTTGATTAATAATTTCCACCAGGGAAGGGGAGGGAGTGTTGTCTGATTCCGTTCTTCAACCAGAAGTGGACAAGTCGCTGTCGTTCGCTGTTCTTTCGTCAGGGAGCAAGGCGAATTGCAGCGTTGTCTGTAGCGGGAGCGATCGGGTTCTGATTGATTGCGGCTTGAGCTGTCGCCGGACCGAGGAGAGGCTGCGTCAGAGCGGTATTGCTCCCGAGACCATTTCCGCTGTCGTTATCACCCACGAGCATAGTGACCACGTTGGTGGATTGCGGGTCTTTGCCCGAAAGTATGCTGTTCCTGTGCACATCGTCAGTGGGGTTGAGCGAACCGGGAACTTTGCAGTGTTCTCCAGTGAACTGAAAATACGGCATTTTCGTGCTGGCGAGTCTTTCTCTGTCGGCCAGCTGGAATTTCAGTCTTATTCCATTCATCACGATGCCCTTGATCCGGTAGCGTTTCGCATCAATGCTCATGGGCGCTCTATTGCTTTTATTACTGATCTTGGGCAGGTTACCGAGCTGATACGCTATGCGATTCGTGATGTTGACGCTTTGGTGCTGGAGTTTAATCACGATCGGGGCAAGCTGATGAGCTGCTCTTATCCATGGGAGATAAAGCAGCGTATCGCCGGCCGGATGGGACATCTGAGCAATGATGATGCCGCGGAGCTGATGGTGCAGTCGGCGCTTGATTCGACGCGGGTGCCTCAGGTGGTCGTCGCGGCTCATATAAGTGAAAACAGCAATTGTCCGGAAATCGTTCTTGGCACCATGCAGGCTGCCTGGAAACGATCCGGTATTGAGCATACACCGCGATTTTTTGCCGGTAGTGTCGCCGAACCGTTGCCGTTGATTTCTCTTGATCGAATTGTGAATCGGGTTCTGCCGATTGAGTATGGTGAAGATTCACCACTGGATGATGAAAAGATCGCTAAATTTGGAGGTATGAAATGATCCCCCGTTATTCAAGACCAGAGATGACAAAGATCTGGGAAGATGACTCACGTTTTGCTCTTTGGCTGGAAATCGAAACCCTTGCCCTCGAGCAGATGGTCAAGGAAGGAATTGCTCCGGAGTCAGCCTTGAAGGATGTGCGGGAAAAGGGAGCATTTGATGCCGCTCGTGTTCTGGAAATCGAGAAGACCGTCAAGCACGATGTCATTGCCTTTTTGACCAACGTGGCTGAGAACGCCGGTGAAGGTGCGCGTTATCTGCATTTTGGCATGACCTCTTCTGATTTGCTTGATACGGCTTTTGCGGTACAACTTTGTCAGGCAACCGATTTGATTATCGTTGCCCTCGATAAACTTCTTCTTAGCGTCAAGGCTCAGGCTGAGAAGCACAAGTATACAATCTGTGTCGGGCGCTCACATGGGATTCATGCCGAGCCAACCACCTTCGGACTGAAGGTCGCCTCTTGGTATGCCGAATTGAAGCGTCAGCGACAGAGAATAGTTGCGGCGCGGGAAGATATTGCCGTCGGCGCGATATCGGGACCAGTTGGCACCTATGCTCACCTGACTCCGCGAGTTGAAGAGTTCGTCTGTCAGAAAGTTGGTCTGAAGCCTGCGGATATTTCGACGCAGGTTATCGCCCGAGATCACCACGCTCATCTGTTTTCTGCTTTCGCGCAGCTTGGAAATTCGCTTGAGCGTATTTCAATTGAAATCCGTCATTTGCAGCGCACCGAGGTGCGTGAAGCGGAGGAGCCTTTTACAGTCGGGCAGAAAGGTTCAAGCGCGATGCCGCACAAACGAAATCCGATTCTCACAGAGAACCTCACCGGACTTGCCCGTTTGTTGCGGGCCTGGGCTTCTTCGGCGATGGAGAATGTCGCTCTTTGGCATGAACGCGATATCAGTCATTCCTGCGTTGAGCGAGTAATCGCCCCGGACATGACAGTGACGCTGCATTTCATGCTTGGACGCTTAAACGGGGTTATTGCCGATTTGCGTGTTTATCCGGAAAACATGAAACGCAATCTGGAGTTTACCGGAGGGCTTCATTTCTCGGGTACGCTGCTGGTTGCTTTGGCGGACAAGGGATTGAGCCGTGAGCACTCCTATTCTCTGGTGCAGAAACACGCTCTTGCCACCTGGGAGATGATCAACTCGGGAGAACAGGGCAAGTCTTTTCCTGAGCGGATTCGCGAGGACGAAGAGGTGAAGAATTTGCTGACCCCGGCCGAGCTGGACAATGCTCTTTCGATGGACCGGCATACTGCAAACGTTGACTATATATTTTCCCGTGTTTTTTCCGACCAGGCTTGAAATTGCACGTAAGCCCGGTTTCGGGTTTTGCCGCGAGGTGATGTCGTGTTGAGTTATATTGATATACTGCTGCCGGATCTGAATTATCTGGTGCGGGAGCGGGTTGACGTATTGTTCTCGGTGGCAGCGGAGTTTTTGCCAGAAATTCGACCGCATTATTTGTCACTTAGTCTTGTTGTGCTGTTTGTTTCCTTGTGGCTTTGGTATGGCAATCTGCCTGTCTGGCAGCGTGGTAAAGACACGGGGAGCGACTTGTCTTTTGCTGCTTTGTTGGCCCGTGGGACGGCTCAGGCATTTGGTCTGGCTATGGTGCTCTGTTTTTCTCTGGTTAGTCTCTCGTTCCTTTCCGGTTCGCGAGTGCCCGGAGGGGCCCTGCACTGGTTTCCGTTGCTGACTTTTTTTGCTTACCGTCTTGTCTATTTTTCTGGCGCCGGGAGTGCGCTGCTGTTCTTCCTGGCCGCTTTGCTGTGGGTTTCCAGCAATGCCGTTTTCGGACCGTTCGGGTTGCTTCTCGTCTTGCCGCTTGTGCTTTCACTCGGGCGTGAGTCCAAGGCGAGGTTGTTTGAAACCGGGTTTGTCTGGGCTATGACGATTGTTGCGGTTGTCTCCCTGCTGTCCTGGTATTTTCAACCGACACTGCCAATGCCTGATTATCCTCCCGGTGCAAGGGTTGTTCCTGTTTCACCTTTGCTGATGGCCGAGGTGCCGCGAATCGGGGACAGTATGTTGCCACAGTCGGTCGTTTTTTCGGCCTGGCTTGTCGATAGCCGTGAAGCAATCGTTCGCTTTTTACTGCTCAGTGCCTCTCTTGTTTTGGCACTTCTTCCTGGAGGTCGGTGGAGAGGGCGATTGTTGCCGCTACTGCTGACGCTTGGCTGCTTTGCCGTGTTCTTCGTTCCGGAGATCTATTTGGCTGACAGTTTCAGGAACTACCTTCCCTGGCAGACGTTGCGTCGGCTGCTCCCCGGACTGGGCTTGCTTGAGCCTTTTTCGCTTTTGTTCCCTTTGCTCTGGTTGGCTTTGTTGCTGAGGTATTCCGGTGCTCTTAGCCAGTTGGGGAAGGTGCTGGCTTTGGTGCTGGTGGTCATGTGTAGCTTTTCCACGAGTGATTTTCAGCCGAAGGCATCAATATATCGTCAGGTCGGCAGTGATGAGGCGCTCAATGTTCATGATGCCGGATTTAGCCCTTCGGCCTGGATAGTATCCCGGTTTGGTGATTGGCTGCTTGAAGACGGAATTGGCGAAAAGCGTTCACACTTGAATCTCGCGCGAATTTCGCTACGCGATGCGATTATCTCATCTGCGACAAATGCTTCCGCTGCCGGGTTGGCAATCGATGGGGTGAAGGAGTCGCGCTGGAGCACCGGAGGGCCGCAGCAAGGCGGAGAGAGTTTGTTGTTGGAGCTATCAGCTGAGGCGACAATTCAACTGCTGGTGCTTTCCACAGCTCAGTCGCCGAGTGATTTTCCGCGTGGTCTTTCTGTGGACGTTTCACTCGACGGAGTTACCTGGCAGAATGTTTTTCATCAACAGGAGTGGCTGGGGCCACTTCGTTGGACCAGAAAAGGATATCCTTATCTCGGTGCGCAAGGAGATGTTGTTGTTCCGTTGGAGTCTGCGGCGCGAGCCCGCTTCTTGCGCTTTACCCAGCTTGGGAGCGACACTCTTTTTGATTGGTCGGTTCACGAAATCAAGCTTTTTGGTTGAGTGTAATTTCCGGGTTAGACGAAGCATCGCTTGTCGAAAAAACATTTTCTGAAGACGAAGTTGAAATTTCAGGGGAAGAGATGTCGCAGGGCTGGTTTACTGGCAGCCCTGCTTGACATTCTCACGGCCTGCTCCAGCTTACAGCCGCGGAGCATTGCCGTTCATGGCATCCCGGGCAACATCACTGCAAAAAAGCGCCACTTCTTTTTCATCGTCGAAGTAGTGCACCCTGGGTCCATAGCCTATCAGCTTGTGGTTTGGAGCTTCTTCCTTAGGTGCAATTCGCACGATATCAACCCGGTTCAGCAGTTCTTGTGGTGCCGCACCCCTGTAGGAAGTGATGGCCCAGTCTTTCTGCAAACCGGAAAAAGCCCATTCACCGATTTCAGGGTAGAATTCATCAAGCAGCACGACGTGTGGCAGCTTGCGTGATTCGATTCCGCTGAACCCCGTGATCAGGTTTGCTTTCAGCTGTTGCGCCACCAGCACCCGGGCAATTTCTTCCCTGGTGCCAAGACCGCCACTTGCCGAAGCAATGACGATGGCGATGTGCTTGACGGCAAAAAACAGAGCCGTCCGGTTATCGAGAGTAATTTGTGGCGGAGCCACAAGCTCAAGAGCCGGATTGGTGCTGATTTTCTCCTTGACGTTTCCAGTCCAGAGCAGCGGAATGATTGCTGTGCGAACCACATCTTCAAGTTGTTGTTCACTGATGGCCTGTTGCCAGGCATTATCAAACATCCACATTGAGCCAGGACCGCCACCGGTCAGCAGGTTGATGTGTATCCGTGCGAGCTCACTGGCAATGTTTTTTGCCAGATTGCGTTGCAGTTGAGTTACAACTTCATCGCGGGCTGTCCCCCAGGCCAGTGCAAACCATTGGTTATCTTTATTCACCTCTTTGATCCATCTGGTGCCAAGTAGCTGGATGGTTCTTGAGATGAATTTTGCTTCTTCTTTGTTCATGCCGGCTTTTTTCAGTGCCTGCTGAATAATTTTTGCTCCCGATCTGTTTTGCGATTCGGAGAGTTCAAGGTGGAGTGACGACACCAGTTCTTTGCTGAAGTCGAGTTCGTGTCCCCCCAAACTGACGACGATGTCGTGCAGGTGGTTGATCGGGACCATGTTTTTTGTACTTGTGCTCATAAAAACCTCCACGCAGAAAATCTGCGCATAAAATAATGTCTCAAATCGAAAAATTTCTTGAGACGTAAAAACCGATCGACAAGCGATCGCTCTGGCTGATGGCAGCCAGGGCGATGCGCTGAGGTCTTCTTCTCCGATGGGGGTTTGTGAGAGAGCAAGCTGAGGCATTAATACCGGGCAGAATGATGCGCCAATTGCGGTTTGTGGTCAAGTCGTGGGTCGGTCAAGTTGGGACTCAGGCTTGCCAAAGTGTGCAAAGTTCGCTTTAGCTAATCCCCTGATGCCAGCCTTACTTTATCGAGGCTCGTTAATACGAAAGCCAGCTATTTGATTTTTATGTCCGAAAAGATGCTAACCCGCTTAAATTCAACAGAGTCTTTAACCGCGTCGCCATCGGCGGTGTTGTTTGTGCAGTCGTCCGGGATTGGTGAGGCTGGACTTTTCGGCGAACGGGAGACGCAGTCCTTGGTAAGGGTTGCTTCTGATAATGCTGCTCTTTTTCTTTACTCCGTGTCGGATATCTCTACCGGGGCGGACCAGGGTAGGGAGATTGTCGGGGGTATTGTCAGGGGAACTGTTGGGGGAATCCTTGCCGAGTTGGAAATGTCAAAGGTGCGTCAGCTGACAGTATGTGCTGTTGGGTCTTCGGCTTCACAAATGGCGGTCGAGTTATTTCTCGCTGCGCCGATGCTGGTGCGCCGATTGTTGCTGAACGGTTTTGTCGCCAAGCAGCCGCTTTCTGGTTTTGCCGCAGCAATTGATTGGCTTGACATGAAACTGCCACTGGGGCTGCCTCTGCTTCCCCGTCGCGAGGGCGAAGACTGGCGCTCTTTATTGCATGCGGTGACCTGCCCGGTGTTTCTTTTTGCCGTAGCCGGGATGACAGAGCAGGCGAGCAAGGAGCTCAGTTTTGCTCGCCAGCGCATTCCAAGCGCGCGGGTTGTTAAAGTTGGCGATTTGTCTGACGCCGAACTCGGAGCGTTATTTGCCGAAGTCTTGGCGGCCCCTTGGAAGCAACCACAACGAAAGAAGGTGGCAGCTGGTTGATAGAGTAGACGCGCCATCCTGGCGCGTGCTGGGCGTGCCGAGCCCCAGCTAGGCGCCTGATGACCTTTGGTTACTTTCTCTAATGTTTTTCGCCTTCTCCGCCGATAGCCTCTGTTGAAGCTAACCAAGCGGGAACACTTATGCGGCGGCGATTATTACAACTCATATATGCGATGACGGCGCTTGTCTGGTTGGTGTTGCCGGTTGTGCTCTGGGCCGCCCCGGCGCTGGTTGGCACTTCTACGTCTGTTACCGCGACGGATGCTGCTCATGGCGGCAATCGAAAAACGTTTTACGACGACGTGCACCATACCCACTGGGTTGCTTACTACAACGGCAGTGCAATCGAGTTTGCCTACACGGGTGATCTTGAGGGAGGTAACTGGAACGCCGCCGGGACATTAAGTTACAACACCTCCGAGTTTGCGATTACATATAAAACCATTTCTGGCGTGCCCTATCTTGTCGTTGCTGCTCCGGCGAATAGTCACGACATTGTATTGAGGCGTGGAGTAGTTGGTAGCAGCAGTATTGCCTTTGACGCCGAAGTTACGGCTTTGGACGGCACGGCGGATGACGATACCTATTCGGCGCCGAGTATTGCCCTTGATGGCAATAATAAACTCTGGGTTGCGGCGGTTTGGGATGTCAGTAGTGTTCAGACTTCGGACAAGATAGTTGGGGTCGCGCAGAGTAGTAATTCCCTAACAGGTAACATCAACGCTTTTGCAGCGACAACTCGTCTCGGTAAACCCGATCAATATCGCATCAGCGTGTCATTGCTGCCCAAGGGCGGAGATAATGTTTATCTGCTCTCAGGGCAGAGCTCGAATAATCTCGAGGCTTGGGAATTTGACGGCAGTAACTGGGTAGTGCGCCACGCCGGCGAAGATTATAGCTGGTTTGGCATGGAGGGAAGACCGATTAACGAAACTGTCAAAGCTCTCGTCGCCACGGCCGATGGAGTTTATGCCGGAGGAGGCTTTGGTATATATCTGTGGGACGGACAGAGTTGGAAAAGCCTCGGAACGGGACTGAACGGCATAGTCAATCAGATTGTAAGTTCAGGAAATGATATCTATGCAGTGGGCGGATTTACGGATGCTGGTGGAAATGTAGCGGCCGATTCAATCGCTCGTTGGGATGGCGAAAAATGGAATGCAATAGGTGGCGGAATTACAGGTAGCCTTTCTTGCATGGAGATCGTTGGAGGCGACATCTACGTCGGGGGATTCATTCACGACATTGGTGGTAACCCCAACGCTGATGGAATAGTTCGTTGGGATGGGACATCTTGGCATGCACTTGGACCCGGTTTGGCTGGAACGGTGTATTCAATCGTATCGTTTGGAGGTGATATTTATGCAGGGGGTACCTTTGTCGATGCTGGTGGTAACCCGAACGCTGATAGAATTGCCCGGTGGAATGGAGCTTCTTGGTCCTCTCTTGGAGCTGGACTAACTAGCTCCGTTCAATCCATGGTTGTGTTGGGAAGTGATATTTACGTTGGAGGGAGTTTTAGTAATGCCGGTGGAATTGCTGCCGCAGATTACATTGCTCGCTGGGATGGAGCCAGTTGGCATGCACTTGGTTCAGGTTTGAACAATATTGTTTTCTCCATTGCTGTCTATGGCTCGGATATTTATGTTGGTGGGCAGTTCTCAAATGCCGGGGGGGATAACAATGCCGATACCTTTGCCAGATGGGACGGTGTTAGTTGGAGTTCACTGGGTTCTGGGTTGACGACATCGGTAAATGCAATTTCAGCTTCAAATTACGGTTTGTATATCGGGGGCCAGTTTACTGCAGCCGATGGAAATATCCAGGCCAATATGATTGCAAGCTGGAATGGTTCCAGTTGGCAGGCACTTGGAGCCGGTTTGCATGGAACGGTTTATGCAATCGCGATGATGGGCAGGGATGTGTTTATTGGTGGCAATTTTAATGATGTTGATGGCGATCTTTCTGCAGACTATATTGCCCGTTGGGATGGAAGTAGTTGGCATTCTTTGGGTCCGGGTCTCAATGCCTCAGTTCGAGCATTTGCTGTAGTTGGAGGTGACCTTTACGTTGGCGGTTATTTTTCAAATGCTGGCGGGATTGCTGCCGCAGATTACATTGTCCGTTGGGATGGTGTTACTTGGACTGCTCTTGGGAGCGGGCTTGATTCTTCCGTTTATTCAATCATTGCAATAGGCACCGATCTTTATGTTGGAGGGGATTTTAATAACGCTGGAGGAGTTCCTCAAGCTGATAAAATTGCAAGATGGGATGGTAATAGCTGGCATGCATTAGGTGCAGGATTGAGCGGCACAGTGTACTCTCTTGCCGCCCTGGGCTCAGAAGTTTATGCCGGCGGAGCCTTTTCTGATGCTGGTGGTGATACGGCGGCCGACGCCATTGCTAGTTGGGATGGAGTTGGCTGGCATGCAATTTCTAACGGCTTGAACGGAATAGTTTATTCTTTAGCGGCAAATGGGAGCGATATATATTCGGGAGGCAGCTTTACCAATGCCGGTGGTAATACAAATGCCGATCGTGTCGCTCGTTGGGACGGTGGCAGT
>JAQTWB010000205.1 GCA_028689495.1 bacterium
GGGAGGTGTGTATGCTTGGTTTGTGTACTCCTCCCGCTTCTGAATAATTACCAAGATGCATTCTCCGCCTTTTTCCGGTGATTGGTGAATCGTAAATAAACTCCCACCTTTTGACGCCAGACGTTAAGATCCGGATCGTAAACCCGTGCGACTCTCCGACTTGATATTCATTTTCCCTTACCTCGAGTTTCTTTATTCCTCTATCAGTGAATTTCATTTTTATTCCTTGCTCCATGGTACCTTCATGGTACCTGAATTGCTATTTTGTAAGTTCGTGGTACCCCCATGGTACCCATTTTTTAATTAGATGCCAAGATAAATTTATGGTCAGATATAGACACATAAAAGTAATATAATCCTTATCTATTGATGTGTTATGAATTTATTTCTAGACATGGTAAGGGAATTTAAAGGTGCATATAGTCATTTTAAAAGAGGTCTGCTGCACCTCTTCCACCGAAGATGTGACGGGAAACGCCAAGTCTGAAATGCTGTGAATTGCTTCGTCGTCTCCTTTTTTGCCAACGGTTTGATCGGAGCAGACACACAATACTTCAAACGGAGTGGTGGCGGCAAAGGTCCATTCGCGCAGGAGTTGAGACAGCAACCCCAATGACGGAACCAGTACAAGTGTGCGTTCTGCTACGAGACATTCCTTAATCCAGAGAGTGACATACGTTTTGCCTGTACCGCATGCCATGATGAGCTGCCCACGGTCAACGTGCAGCAGGTTTAAAGAGACTGCGGTGATAGCCTCAATCTGGTGTTCTCTCGGTGTGGGCGGAGCTTTACGTTTGGCGTTTGACAACTGGTAGAAGCTGGCGGGATATTCCACTTCAGCATGTTCGAAATCAGACAGCAGATAGCGGACAACCGGTTTTTCCTGCGCATCGCATACCTGCCGGGCATTCTTACCGATACGGTCAGTCGTGGCAATGAGCAGGCGGTGGGTGATGTGTTTTCGACTGGATTCGCTGAGGAATTTATCGACGTCTTCTTTTGTGATGTGGTAATCGGGTGAATAACACTTGGCCTGAACGGCCCAAACATCCCCATTCTTGTGCCTAAAAACAAGGTCAATCCCGCAATCCACACCCCAGCGATCCGGGTATTCATCCCACAGCCAAACTCGATCGACCTGTGTTGACCACTCAGGATCGGTTTTCAGAAACCACTTTACAAAGTGCTCAAACTGTCTGCCTCTTTTAACAGGATCGGTATCAAGGCTGTTATAAAAATCTAAAAACTGGTATGTCATGAGATGTAATCCCGAACGGAAATTGAAAGTATACTTATGTCTGCAGTTGACGCATCAGGATACGTTTGAAATAAATTTTGGGACACCCCCTTCTTTCAGACGACAGGAAGGAGTGACGCGGTAATGTCATCAAACTGACTAACGTTGCAAACTACTTCATTGAACCAGTTCACCACTTCTGATTCAATCTCAATGGACTGACGAGTAAACCTCGCTTTCGCGTGGAATACCAAATCTCTTCTGATTTCTTGTCTTGATCGAGAACTATTCATTGTTACTTTTAATTCTAAATCTGCTGTCGTATTGGCAACACCAAATAGCTGGACTATTGATGAATGTAACTGGTTAGAAACATTGTCAAACTCTCTTACAATAATGGGCAGATAGTTTTCTTTGATGCGCAAATTTAGGTGCGGGCTTGCTGAAAATGGTCCTCTGCCGTTTGGATGCCCCTCACAAATGCTTATTAAATCGAATGCTTTTAGAGAATTCAGTTTCACAAGCCAAACATCTTCCAG
This sequence comes from bacterium, assembly GCA_028689495.1. Taxonomy (GTDB): domain Bacteria; phylum Bdellovibrionota_C; class UBA2361; order SZUA-149; family JAQTWB01; genus JAQTWB01. The sequence goes on from JAQTWB010000205.1 coordinate 1,777, forward strand.
ATTTTTATCAACATTGTGACCATTCCAAAGTCTTTCCCCTTCTCTAGGTTCTCTTTGTGGTCTGGCCGGACGAATACCAGCCTGTCTCGTAGGTTGAGTCATTTTCTTGAATCTCCTTGCAGGTTGGAACCAAATGAATCCAGCACGATTACTCTACTTCCTCTTCCTCCCCGGTCGGCATATAAATATTGCTCTGGAGTTTTATATACTTTTCAAGCATGTCTGGATGTACCTGTTCGATGAAATTAAGAATGCATAGTAAAACTTCTTTGTCGTCCTTAACCTCGTTAGATGCCAATATCTGGATTTCATGGCATTCATTGCCGATGTACAAAACTTCTCTTTTAACTCGCATGTGTGTTCTCCTTTTTTTGTCGTACAACGGCTCGGCAGTTGACCCGCCAGCCAAGTTTTTCAGGCGGGCGGTGTCCAACTGGCTTGTGTACGCCCGTTATGGGCGTGAACTTATGGGGTGCAAGTCCCCTGGCCGGGTCGGCGGTGTGGGTTTTGGTGGCGATGGTCACCTCGCCGTGCCAATCCTGCAGTGCCAGGCGGACATGGGGGTAGGTTCCGTAGAGAGTTGCCGTGTCGATCATGGTCACGCCACCCTCCAGGGCATGACGAATGAGCCTGGCCCCTTCCTGTGGTGAAAGACCGGCCTGGAGCGGCCCGAGTGGAAGCGTTCCGAAAATAAGCGGAAATATACTGATACCCGTGTTTCCCAGCTGTACCACTTTGCTGTGTCTGAGCTGATCGATAATTCGCGCATAAACCCGTCCTTCAGTGCGCGGAGGATGTCAAGGCGTCTCAACTATTGTTCAATAAGCCATTTTTCGAAAACCGGATCTACCACCCGCCACAATCTATCCCGCATTTCTACCATATCCATTTTTTTGAGTTTAGCGAGACTGGTCTGCACCCCACCCTGGGAACCCAGTCGATATGCCACCAAAAATGCCTGACTGTGAATACTGGCGGGCCTTTGTTTTGCAATTGCCCTCAAAAGGCGTTTTTGATGATTGGTTAAGCCCAGAAATATCCCCTCAAAATCAGTGGCTTCCATCTCAACCAGAAGTTTTTTCGCTCTGGCGAGTTCATCGTATTCGCCAACCATGTCAAAATGTAACATAGCAATCTTCTGAACATAGTAAGGGTATG
>JAQTWB010000206.1 GCA_028689495.1 bacterium
CCGATCTGATTTATGGTTTGCCCTGTTCCACATTTATTATTGAATGGAGTATCTTGATGACCTGGCCGCTACTCATTGAGTTGTCGGGCTCCGCCGAGGAAAGAGGCTTTGCCTATGGAGAGCAGGCGCAATCTTTCATTGAACGGGCCTATTCATTATATGTTCCTGCTTTTGGCCTGTCAGAGAATGTGCTGCGATTGGCGGTTGAGCCATACGCCGAGATTATAGCCAGGTACTGTCCGGAGCTGATGGCGGAGCTGGTGGCGATTTCTCGTGGTGCCGGCCTGGAGCTTTGGAAGATACTGGCACTTAATTGCCGTACGGAAATTATTCGCCGCTCAGCGGTGATCCTTGCGGCGGAAATCAATCAAAAAGAAATAAATCGATTACCAGGTGAATGCACTGTTATCGCCGCACGGCAACACCCGCTGCTTTGCCAGACCTGGGACTGGATTACCGGCATGGAGGAATTGATGGTTCTCTTGCGGGTAGATACTGAAGAGGGCCCGAGCATTGTGACTTTCACCGAGCCCGGAGTGCTGGGCAAAATTGGACTTTCATCAAACGGCCTTGCTTTGTCGCTCAATATCCTCGCCGGTATTATACCCGAGCCAGGACTTCCAACGCATGTTCTCGTGCGTCGTTTGCTTGGTTGCGCTACTCCTGATGAGGCGCAAGAATTCTTGTCCATCGTGCCGCTGGGGGCGATAAGTTGTATCACGATGCTTTGGCGGGATTACGGTTTGTACCAACTGGAAGTTGCCGGTTCGCGGTTCGATTTTCGCCGAATCACCGATGACTTCTATGTTCACACAAATCATTTCCTCGCACTGCCGATTGAAAATTCCGAGACCGAATTTGCCAGCTCTTATGCCCGATTGAAACGCATGTATGAGCTTGCCCCTGTTAGTTCCATAAAACAGAGCGAGCTTTTTCTCGGCGACAGTTGTGGTGACTACCCGGTTTGTTCTTCTCCCAAGCCCGATACACTGTTGCAAGCCGGGACCGAGGTTGAGATTGCTACCCTGGCTCGGCTGGTGATGGATGTTGAGCAAGGGACGATGTCGTTAAGGCGTGGCTGGCGATCGGATGCCGAGGAACTTGGTTATCGGGTATGATTTTCGGGCCAGTTTTTTGAAACCGAGCGAGGGTAGATTTTTTAAAGTTTTTTCCTCAGCTCGAGTGCCACACCGGCTTTCTCTGCCGCAGTGACCCAGGCTTGTTCATTGGCGGAGCCTTCGATGACGAGACTTCCAGCTCCAGAGATATATTTTTTATCGCCAATTGTCAGTTCGCTGGCATAGTGGTTGGCAAATCCCAGTGTTGGCATCAACTCGTCGCTTGAGGCCAATCGTCCAAGGTAGATTGATTGCCCAGTGCTCTGCATTGCTTGATTGAGCTGCGGATTGGTGGCCTCGAGATATTTTTTCATTGTTTCGGGCATTACCGCATCAAGTGCATTGCTGTTTATCAGAGAAAGAGCCTGACGCATTCCTTCATTTTCACCGTTGTTCATTGCCAGAAGTCGCTGGTGAAGTCCCACCTGCAAGTCACGCACCTCGGCGGGAGTTATTGTGCCGTCCTTTATATGTTCCCGCATCAGCTCGTAATTTTCCTTGCGCAGTTTGATTGCCCGTTCCGTGTCGGGGCTGTATCCGCCTCGCTGGTTTAGCAGCGATAGTGTTTCACGAACAGATGAATCAAGGTCATTGACAACTGAGAGCACGGCATCGGGGCCAGCTGCGATGGCACCGTGCACCAGAGCAACAGCACTGCAGTTACCACGGGCGAGTGGATTACTGCCAACGAGCAGTTTGCCGGAACTGTCATGGCTGACCTCCACATCCTGAACGGCGCTGTGGATCAGAGCCAGCTTCCCCTCGGGAGTATTGAGGGAAAACAAAGCCGAGTCGTTTTTGGTAAGTTGAGCAAAGCGCTCCAGGCATTCGCGTAACAACTTATTTTCAATTCGGGAATATGTCTCGGGCTGATGCTCGGTGTTCTTGTCGGCAGAAGCGTTTTGGCGGAGGTTGGGCCTATCCGGCATTTTGAGTTCGTCGAAAATTGATTTTTCGACTTTTGTTTGGAACAGCCCCATAGCTAACCTTTTATAAAGACAGGACTTAACTATAACCCGGTATTTGCAACCTGCGAGTAGTTGTTATGGAGGCTGTTGGCGCAATGTGACTTTTTGAGGATTTTTTAGAAGGAGGCAGAGACCCGATATTACTCGGGTTCGGAGAGGGGGGGATTCGAACCCCCGGTGCGGGTAAACGCACACTTGATTTCGAGTCAAGCACCTTCAACCACTCGGACACCTCTCCACAGGTATGTCGGTCCCCCGATTACTACACAGGGCGAGAGCAGGCAAGCCGGGTGATTCGTTATCTATTTTTGGGGAAAAGCCGGGACAGCAGTGAGCCCATCAGTCGGTTGGCCGTGAGGAAATTTTCCTGAGCCCCGGAAATTTCCTCAATGGTTTGAACCCACGGACCTGGTGCCAGGTCTTCGGGGCAGTGCTCCATCAGCAAGTCAAGACAGAGTTTGGTGAATTCCAGATGAAACTGCATCGCCAGCACCCGGTTGTCGATGGTGAAACCCTGATTTTTGCAGGCAGGGCTACTGGCGAAGGGCCGGGCGCCAGGCGGTAGATCGAATGTTTCTCCATGCCAGTGCAAGGGGATGATGGTTGCCGGAAGACCGGCCAGCAGAGGATTGGCGGCGGAGAGCAGGTCAATCTGCACCGGAAACCAGCCAATTTCTTTTTCCGGGCTCTGTCTGACCTCGGCACCAAGAGCTGCGGCGATTAACTGCGCGCCAAGGCAGATAGCGAGAACCGGAATCTTCGTTGTTAATACTTCCCGGATAAAGTTCTTTTCAGCGGCAAGCCAGGGGTAGA
>JAQTWB010000076.1:0-10306 GCA_028689495.1 bacterium
TTTTCTGGGGCAGGCAGGCAAACAACTCGAGAGAGTGATCCGTCTTTGCCGAATGTTTTTTCTGTGTTGACTGCCTTTGAGCCGCGAGATCGCCGATATGACCTGGAGTTGACTCTTGCCGATAATGTCAATCTGTTGTCCACGGCTGATGTCGATCGGGCTAGTGTTAAATACTCCTTTGAAAATTTGACTCTGGAGTTGGGACGCCGCCCGCATGCCTGGGGTAATGCAATGATATTTCCGGTGCTTGATATCTTTACGCCATTTCGCCCGTTAGCGATTAATACTGAGTACCGCAGTGGACTTGATATGGCGCATGTCTCTTGGGCTTTATCCGAGGGGGTTAATGCCGAGGCCGGCCATATTTTTCGGGATTATGTCGCGGACGAAGGAGACAATGATTCTTCGATTTTTCGTCTTCAACGAGTATTTTATGGCAGTGAACTGGAGGTTCAGGCCATGTTCGCTCGGCATTATGGTGGAGAGATGTTTGCCGGTGCTGCGCTTGTTTCATTGTTTGATGGTGTGTTGCGCACAGAAATTTCCTCTCTTGAGGTTGTTCACGATCGAGAATTATCGTGCTTGGTTAACTTCGACACATCCTGGGACAGCTTTTCTTATCCGACCTACGCTTTTATTGAATTCTACCATAGTGGCTTTGGTTTGCCGGATGCAGCTGATTTGCTTGCCGATGCGACTATTCGTGAACGATTTTCTCGTGGTGAAACATTTACAATAGCTCGAAATGCCATCGGAGCTGGCAGCAAGGTTGATTTTACCGAAACGGTCAGTATCGGGCTTTCTGCTGTTGCCAATCTTGATGACTCAAGCGGTATGTCACAGGGAACAGTGTTTTATGACCTTTTACAGGATGTCGAATTGACAAGTGGTATTAGTGTCCCTTGGGGAGAACGGGGAACGGAGTTCGGTGGGGTCTCCGTGGCCCAAGACTTGTACCTGTCACCCGGGATGGTGTTCTTCGTCAAACTATCGGTTTATGGGTTGTTTTTTGGCTGATTGTGAGCGGTAGCTTGGGTAAAGTTGACTATCAGATTTAAGAAGCTACATTAGCCCTCTGCTAACTTTGTTCTTTCCCTTCAAAATATTCCTATCTCTTATCATGTGTAAGCTGCTTTCTGTGCATTGTCTCCGGGCGCCACTTTTTCTCGGTTAGCCCTTGGATGTTATGGCGGGGGCAATTTTGGGATACTGCAGGTTTGCAGTTCCTGCTTATCTGCTGGTAAGAAGGCTAACAAACTGTACCACTACGAGGAGAATTTATGGAATCTAGAGCAGCTGTAGCATTTAAGGCCGGAGGAGCACTCAGCATAGAAACAGTGACACTGGACGGACCTCGTCAGGGTGAAGTGCTGGTTGAAATTATGGCGACAGGGGTTTGTCACACCGATGCTTTTACGCTTTCTGGCGATGACCCAGAGGGCGAGTTTCCGGTGATTCTCGGCCATGAAGGTGCTGGAGTGGTTGTCGAGGTTGGGCCCGGTGTTACCTCAGTCGTTCCGGGAGACCACGTAATTCCTCTCTATACTCCGGAATGTCGCGAGTGTGACTATTGCTTAAATCCCAAAACAAATCTTTGTCAGTCGATTCGCGCTACTCAGGGGCGGGGACTTATGCCTGATGGCAGCAGCCGTTTCTCTCTCAATGGAGAGCCTCTTCTGCATTATATGGGATGCTCGACATTTTCCAACTTTACGGTTTTGCCGGAAATTTCCCTAGCCAAGGTTCGTAAAGACGCTCCTTTTGATAAAATTTGTTATATCGGCTGCGGCGTAACTACCGGAGTTGGTGCTGTCGTGTTTGATGCCAAGGTTGAGCCGGGGAGTAACGTTGTTGTTTTTGGCTTGGGCGGTATTGGACTGAATGTTGTTCAGGGCGCGAAGATGGTTGGCGCGGATAAGATTATTGGCGTTGATTTGAATCCGTCGAAGGTCGCGCTTGCGAAGCAGTTTGGCATGACTGATTTTATCAATCCCAAGGAAACTCCGAATGTGGTTGAGGCTATCTGTGATTTAACTAACGGCGGAGCCGACTACAGTTTCGAATGTATCGGCAATGTCAATACTATGCGTCAGGCGCTGGAGTGCTGTCACAAAGGGTGGGGGGAAAGCGTTATTATCGGCGTTGCCGGTGCAGGGCAAGAAATATCCACCAGGCCCTTTCAGCTTGTTACCGGACGTGTCTGGCGCGGCTCTGCTTTCGGTGGGGCTAGAGGTCGGACTGATGTCCCCAAGATCGTTGATTGGTATATGAATGGCAAGTTAAATATCGATGACCTGATAACCCACACTATGCCACTTGAGCAGATCAATCACGCCTTTGACTTGATGCATGCAGGTGAGAGTATTCGCAGTGTAGTTATTTATTAAGTGCCTCGAGATGATAAACGTTACAGCAAAACACAAGTGCTTTTCCGGGACAGTTTATTATTGTCAGCACGAGTCTCGTGAAACAAAGTGCAAAATGGCATTCAGCGTTTTTTTGCCATCGGCGGAGGAGTTTCCCGGCCGAGTGCCTGTCCTGACCTATCTGGCAGGGCTGACGTGCACCCCAGAGCATTTTACCACCAAGGCTGGGGCGTATCGCCTGGCTTCTCAGCTAGGGATGGCGCTAATTGCTCCCGATACATCGCCTAGAGGTGAGGGCATCCCTAATCTTGAGGCTTGGGATGTTGGGCAGGGGGCAGGTTTCTATCTCGATGCTGTGCAAGGTGAGTGGTCAAATAATTTTCGTATGTATAGTTATATTGTCGATGAGCTCTATTCTCTCGTCGCTGAAGAATTTCCGGTTGACAATGACCGGCACGGAATTTTTGGTCACTCGATGGGAGGGCATGGTGCTTTGACGATATTTTTGAAGAACCCGGAGAAGTATCGATCGGTGTCGGCGTTTGCCCCGATTTGCGCACCGTCTCTTTGCCCATGGGGGCAAAAGGCTTTCGAGTTATATCTTGGCGCTAACCAGGGGAATTGGGCAGCTTACGATGCGACCGCTTTGGTGCGCTCGGGAGGAGACCGCAGTGGGCGACCGCAAATATTAATCGATCAGGGATTGTCTGATGTCTTTCTTGCTGAGCAGCTCTACCCGGAACTATTTGAGGAAGCTTGTCGGGAGAAAAATCAGCCACTACTTTTACGAAGGCATCAAGGGCACGATCACGGGTACTTTTTTATACAATCGTTTATCGAAGACCACCTGCATCATCACCATCATATCTTGTAATTGCTTGTCTTATTGTTTGTTGAGGCAGGCATTGTGCCTTTTTGACAAGGCATAACCCGGATGTCGGACGGTAAACCCCTTAGGGGAGTGCTGCGAAATTAGCATTTCGCCAGGATTGACTTCCGTCAATCCACTTTTTCGTATCTCTGATACGAAAAAGTCTCTCCTTTATTAGTTTTTTTTGTAGGACCTTGCAGGCTCTACATCAACTTCGCTTTATATTCTTTTTAGCGCGCAGGCATCCAGCTTACGCTGTTTGCATTTGGGGTGTGTTTTTCACACACCCATATTGAGAGCTCTTGTGTTCTTGACTATTGGTGTTATCAGGCTACATTGACTCTCTATTCTCATCTTGTTCTTTTCTTGCCAGAGTTCGCTCCGTGTAGACCGCTTTTTGAAACAGTATAGTAATTTCAGACACTACTTTTGGCTGGGGGACGAGGCAGGCGAAGTAATGGCCGATTGCTTTAGTCATTAATTTACTGTATTTCTCGGGGCGGCTCTTTCCCTTTGGATCTTTTGCGGTCACTCTCTTCCTTTTTGTGTAGATGCGATATTTACATCTTGCCTTCGGTGTCGCCACAGGTTGGCAGCGGATGAAGATGTATTTGGTTTTTTTGGAGGTTGTTATGAAAAGTGAAGAGCGAGAATTGCGTGAGGAACGGCTTAATTGCCGATTTGTTCGTTTGATGGACGCGGTCAACAGTCGGCAGGCTTCAGCTGAGGAGCTTAAGCATCTGCTGCTTGCCTGGCTTAGAGCATTTGCCGCTGTCAGGTTTGCTGATGCTGGACAGGATGTTGGAAGATTTCAAGTCAAGGAGGCCGACAAGGCTGAATTGCAATTAATCCTTGGAAAAGTCATCGAACGGAATCTTGACAGCGCAGGCAAGCCAGAAAAATGGCTCTACCAGACTTTGAGCAAACTTGTCGGTAGATGGAACTGCCCTAATTATCTTGCGGGATTTTATTTTTGGATGGTCCTTCAGGATTTTGGGGAACCGAACTTGGCCGCAGCGGAGACACTGATTTTCACCAGGGCGGTTATTGAATGTGGATTGACATTCATTGTCGATCGTTGGTGCCAAGAGTTTCAAAGAATGGGGGTGGTCTTGAGTGATCAGGAGCGATTCCCGATGGTTGTTATTGCAACGGTTACAGGGCAGTGGACGGTCTGGGAGCTTGGTAAGTTGCGTTTCAAGCGAACGTTATGAAGTAGGCAGCCAGGTGTTATGACTTGTCCGGGTCGACACTCGACTGGACAAAATAACTACGATGAAGATGTACAAAGCTCAAGCTAATCTCTGAGAGGCATGGGAGTTAAAAGCCTTGAACTTCCAAACAAATTTGCCTTCACCACATCGTGAGGTAAATTTTTTGGAATTCAAGGCGTTCTGACAGCGTCTGTCAGGTTAAGTCTGAGCTGGTACATAATACTTGAGCTGCCTGACTCAAAAGGTTTTTACATCTTCAATATCTTTGTGTGGTGCCAACTTCTGGGAGTCATTTAATGTCTGAGGCCTTGGCCATCAGCTGCGCCGTCAGAGATTTGCCCTCCGGGGTAATAAATAGTCGTTCAACTGTTCTCTCGTCAAAAATCCTTTGACCTTTTTGGTCTTTAGATCTTTCCACCAAGTGTACTATGTCCTGCACCTGTTTTAGAGTTCTCCGACTGGCATGTTCTCCGCTATCTTGAATGATCACCGAATATACTGCTCGCACTATAATTTCCCCGATCCATAACACCTTAATCTCGAGCAGTATTAATGAATAACCTACATTGATTAAGAGATTTCGATCCCAGGCGATTATCGCTTGGTCCCAAGAATCAGTCCGGCGGGAAGTGATTCGCCGAAATAATCCTGACGATCTTTGTCCTGCACCGCAACTATTTCGCTTATCGTTCGGGTGTGCTCCGCCGGGAATCCGAGGGCGAGAAGTTTTTCAATGACCTGTTGTCGTATGCTGTGGGGGAGGTCGAGTGTCCGCTCTCCGGTCAGGCGTGAAATTCTTGCAAGTGCGCTGCAATAGGCACTTGTTGCCGGCGCGGGCGGAGTGATGCCTAACATATCTGAAATAGTATCTTTGATGTCAGTTGCTGGTAGCACGGTGCTGCTGTCGGCTTGAAAGGGAACGCGGGTCAAAAGGCGGGCCAGCGCTGAGTAATAGGCGGACGTTGCAATCTGGTTTTTGCTAAAAAAGCGCTGAGCATGTTTGAGGAGTGCAAGTTTTTCAGTTGGTGGCAGCTTTTCAAGGGAACAAAGTGTAAGCAGTTGTTCCGGGGGGATATTGGAAGCGCCGGAGAGGGATTTTTCTGCGTCACGGAAAATAATCTGCTGTTGTTCCGGGGAAAGACCGCCAGCAACGCGGCGCCAGAAGATCCACCACTGAACTGTCGCTCGTGTTTCTTTGGGGTGTGATATGCCCACCTGGTAGAGCTTCCAGGCTTTGTTAATACGGATAATATCACCTTCGGCGCCAAAGCCGGGTCTTAAGGCCAGTCCGGCGAGCGAAAGCCAGCAGAGTTCGTGCGGTAGAGAACGACCTTTTCGCCCCATGGCTGGAGCAAGAGTATCCCAGATGTTGCGCAGGAGTTCTGTTGGCCACTCGTCGCGTGGCAGATCGAGCAGAGATTCAAGTCCTTTTTGCAAAGTTTTTGCATTATAGCGGGCATCATTTCGTGTCTTTTTCCCAAAGACATCGAGCAGGGCTTCTGTGACTTGCGGCAGGATAGTTCGGTCAAATTTCCGCAATCTCTCCACTGATGTTGTTGGTGAGTCGTTGTTGTTTTGTTCCAGATCAAAGGTCAGTTGCCAGCGCTGGCTAGGATTATCGCGACTGACACAATAAACGCGCAGCCTCCCCAGCTCGTCGATTTCGCATTCGAGGTAAACGCTGACGGTTGCACCACGGGTTGTCAAATTTTCCGAGACAAGAGTAGTTTTCATCTCGGGCAGTTTATGAAAATTAAAAACATCGGGGTTGATGATCTCGCCCGGGTTGTCTTTGTGTCGGTTTGACGAAGAGTAGCAGGAAAAACGCACTGCCTCATTAACTCTGAGTGACAAGTCGTGTTTGCTCAGGCGGGAAGTGAAACCCGGTTCGCTGCCATACGGCGCAAGACAAAGAAGTTGTTCGATATCTCCGCGTCTACCGGAGTGGATTGCCAGGTACAGCGCATGGGGTAGGCCACCGCTTATAAGCCGACGTCCGTGTGAGACTTGATGACAGAAAAATGCAGCGCCGCGGGCCACGGCTAAGTGGCAGGAATCATTCTTTAGCACTTGTGGCGTGTGAGTCTGCCAGCTGGCGATGATTTCGATCAGCCTTTTTTGCAATGGTTCCGGGGAAAGAGCTCCGCCAGTAAAAAGCAGTGCATCTATTTCGGCTCCGGCGACAAACTCGGCGATATGACGTGTAATCGCTGTGTCGGCGGCATAGTTAAGGCCGAGGTCGCGAAGTGCAGTCGAGATTTTTGTTGCTTTTGCTGTAGGCTCGCAGGCAGGGAAAAAGCCATCGAGGATGAGTTTGGTGATTTTGCCGCGATCGAGCGTCAGGTTCTCTGCTTCGGCAAAAAGGTCACTACCACTTCCTGGCAACGTGATGCTGATTTCGGCCTTTTCAGTCAAGGGCAGCTCTGAGGAAAAAATCTCCTCCTTGATGTGTCGGCACTGGTTGACGAGAATGCTCCATTGTCGAGCGTCGGGAGAAAACCCTGCCTCAGATTCAAAGAGGTGAGCAATCGCTAGGTCCATGTTGTCGCCACCAAGCAGGATATGTTCGCTGACCGAGATGCGTTTGACTGAATTGCTGCCGGGTTGATAGTGAAAGAGGCTTAGATCGGTAGTACCTCCACCGACGTCAACAACCAATACGGAGATGACTCTTTCCGCTGGCAGGTTTTCGCCCAGGGAGCGAAGTTCGTGTTGTTCTAGCCAGTGATAAAAAGCCGCTTGCGGTTCCTCGAGGATTCTGATGCGTGGCGGGTATCCAGCAATCGCTGCCGCTTCAAGAGTCAGGGCGATAGCCGACTCATCAAAGGATGCAGGAACTGTGACAGTTACTTCCGAGTTCTCGAGCTTATATGCCGGGTTCGCTCCGGCAAGAGCATTGTCCCAGCAGTGTTTGAGATGGGCGAGGTAGCGGGCAGTGGCTTCAAGCGGAGAGATTTTCAATTCATGTAAGGCGCTTCCCCATGGCAGAATCCTGCTGCGGCTGTTTATGTGAGATGAGGCAAGCCAGCTTTTTGCCGAGCTTACCGTGCGCTCTGGTGCTTCGATTGATTTTTCTCGGGCCAGATGCCCGGCAATACTTTCGGGCTCGGCAAAACAGGGGAGGGAGGCGTGATGAACATTTTTGTCAGTGGGGGCACGGTCATGCAGCTGGAGAAAAGACGGCAAAAGCTCGTTTTCACTGATGCTATGCAGTCCGTGATATTGAGGGATTTGCAGAATGCGCGGGGTTTTGTCGGTTATCTGAGAGTCCACGTAACAGAGAGCGCAGTTACTTGTTCCAAGATCGATACCGATTGAGTAACGCGCTAGTGTCATTTTCTACTGTTCTCCGGCGGCGGAACGCACCTGGAATTCAAGTTTCCAGAAGTTCTCGGATGCCGTGTGTTTCATTTTCAGCTCCAGTGTACCGAGATCGTTAATCGATGAGATGAGGTGTACCGGCAGATATGTTTCCCCTTCGGCACCTGCCGATGAAAGTTCAACTTCAATGCGCGCGAGTTCTTCGAGGTTTCTTTCGGCATTTTTGACCACTGTCCCCGGCTTGTCTTCTCCGCGCTCGCTGCTTGAGAAAAAACGGAAGACCGCTTTTTCGCCAAGCTGCAGACCGAACTCTTTATCTGGTAGAACCACTGAGCTGCCTTCTTCCATGCCCTGTGGTACAACACAGACCCCGTTTAGTGGTAGCTTGAAGCCGGGCACTGCAGGAGCTGAGCTCTCGATGCCGATGTAATATGAGCGTGCAGTACCGGCTTTTATGCGGAGTCCATTTTTCGAGGCGCGAAGTTTTGCATACCAGGCTGCGCCGAGTGCCACCGCAGTGTCGTATGCTGCGCCGGGCAGCTCGCGCGGTTGGTCGGGAGAGCCGCTATCGGCAGCCCAGTCGGCAAGTTGCTCAATTATACGATTTCGGAAACAGTCAGCTTTAAACACTCCGCCGTTAAACAAGACTGCAGTCGGCATGAGGAGGTGCGGCTCGTGCTGTTTGCAGTTTTCGGAGATGCCTGACCAGAGCTCAGGTGAGGATATTGCGATCTGGTAACTGTGGTGGAGAAAGCTTGCGATATGGCGGGTAATTGCCGGTTCGGATGCGTAGTTGAGTCCGAACTCTTGAAGGGCAGTGCGTTTACTGTTTGCTGCGCGTTCATTGCAGCTTACCTTGGGGAAGAATCCTTCAAGTAGCACGGTGTCGCAGTGTTCGCGGCGAAGGGTGGTGCTGATGGTGTTGTCGAAAAGAGAGCTTCCGCTACCGGCAACGCTTATCGGCAAGGACTCAAGCTCTGTCTCAGCGAACATTCTTTCTTTGGCTTGGCGTACAGTGTAATTGAGTGCCATGAAGGCGTCTTCGTCCAGTTCTTCCCCCGATTCCTCCAGTTCAAATTTCAGAGTATAGGCCAGAGCCAGGTCCATATTGTCGCCGCCAAGGAGGATGTGCTCGCCAACGCTGACGCGTTCCAGGGCCAGTTCTCCGTTTTTTTCAAGAACGGCTATCATGCTGAAGTCAGTTGTTCCGCCACCGAGGTCACAGACAAGAACCAGATCCCCGGGCGAGATATGGGTGCGCCAGTCCTGTTCGTGCCGGGCGAGCCAGGCGTAAAAAGCGGCCAGCGGTTCTTCGAGCAGGCGCGGTGCCGGCAGGCCTGATTGTTCGGCCGCGGTAAAAGTCAGGTTTCGTGCCACTTCGTCAAATGAGGCGGGGACTGTCAGGACGATTTCGGCATCGGCTAAAGACATCTCTCCAGAAATTGTCAGCTGGTGAGACAGGGACTGGAAGATGTGGTGCAGATATTGTTTTGACGCTTCAAATGGCGAGCACTTGCCGGAGGTGATTGATGAGTTCCAGGGGAGGATGTCTGACATCCGGTCGATATTGCTGGCGCAGAGCCAGGACTTGGCTGATTGCACATAACGTGATGGCACCTTGGTGCCGTGTTCGCGGGCAAAGCTGCCGATGATATTTGTTGAAGAAACTTCGGAGTTCGCCCAAGGCAGCTGGAGAAAGTCAGCCGGGAACTCGTCGGGGAAGGGGATGTATAGCGCCGAAGGCAGGGAGGCCGTTTCGTGGCAGACGCCCGGGCGCTGGAGCTGGGTTATTGGCAGCAGCTGAGGTGCAGGATAGTTCTCGTCACAACGCGCGACAACGCTGTTTGATGTGCCGAGATCGATGCCAAGGAAAATCTTTTTATTCACAACTGACTTTTACTTAATGCGGACTTCCGCCGGGGTTATCACGAAGTTGTCGTCGAGTTTTACGGCTTTCAGCACCTTTGGTAGGTTGACTTTGCCAGCGATCCAACCGCGATGAAGCAGGCGCCCACTATAAGGACCTTCACCTTCGGTGTTGCCTGACAGAGTGTAGGATACCTTGTCGTAATTGCCATCGAGAGTGATTTCGGATTTTTCGGCAGCATCGGTGAGCGGAGCTACGGCAAAGCAGTCGCTGATCACTTCTTTTGCACCTTGGTAAACTATACGCCCGACTCGTCCGACTTCTTCGTCCGAGCGAGTTGAGATATCAGTCGAGATAAAGTCGAGCAGTCGACCCTTATCTTGAAGACGGGAGAGAAAGTTGATGATCGTGCCGTAAAGCTCATCGCTGCCCATCTCTTTTGCCGATTGCTGCAGAGAGGACAATTTTTCTTCTGCCACTTGGACGGCGTTTCTAAGTTCAACCAGTTCAATTTTTGCCGCTGAGAGTTCGCTTGAAACCCTTTTTGATTCGGTGAGCAAAGACTCGGCGCGGCCGCTGCATTCGCTCAGTTTGAGTTGCAAGCTGCGGTTGGTTGCTTCGAGATTCTCTTGCACTTCTGTAGATTCATTTTTCTGGCTCAGAAGTA
>JAQTWB010000076.1:10406-11685 GCA_028689495.1 bacterium
CTTTTTGATTCGGTGAGCAAAGACTCGGCGCGGCCGCTGCATTCGCTCAGTTTGAGTTGCAAGCTGCGGTTGGTTGCTTCGAGATTCTCTTGCACTTCTGTAGATTCATTTTTCTGGCTCAGAAGTAACCATATGCCTTCACAGATTAGCAACAAGCAGAGCATTGAGAGCATTATCAGCTGCTCAGGGCCAAATTTGTTCGCCGCAGCTGCCGCTCCGTTTAGATAAGTCAGCAATAGTAGAGAAAGAATGAATGACGACAGAAATACTATCCGCATTAAATCACCTAGGTTTTAGTGTGGTCGACTTGGGAAAGGAGACGAACTTCATACCATTTATGCGGGGATAACTTCAACCTCTGCCCGGTGTTCATTTTTTGAGATGGCTTGGGCAATGCGGGTTGTGACTGCGGCATGGATGGCGCTGATTGTGACAAGTATCCAGAGCGGAGGGTAATAAAGTGTGGCGATAAACATGGAGGAAACCAGAGCGCCGGCCCAGGAACACTGGATTGCCACTGACATGATGTGCAGGCGGTTTGAGTATTCTGCGGCGATGCGGCCAAGTCCCGGGTCCGTAGAGAGGCGGGCTCGGGCAAGCTGGCTCAGGCGTCGGCCGTTTTTTACTGTTTCAAGGATAGAGCCGCCGAAGATACTGCCGACAAGTGCCAGTCCGATAAGGCCCTGGTCGCCGAGGAGTTCGAAAAAGGTTGAGTGCACGGCTCGCCCTTGTAGGGTTTTTTGGCTGATGCCCGCTGATGCCGGTTCATAAAAGCCGATGTTATAAGGCGAGTTGGAAATGCCGACGCCCTGAATGGTATTTTTTGGGTCGAGGAACATTTTCCAGACATACCCCCAGGTGTCCATGCGCTCTTTGCCGGTGCCTTCGCTGGCGGAGATACTTTTTACCTCGCCCCAGTATTTATCTCCGGCAAATGGAATAGCTAGAAGGATGACAAGTCCAGCGGATAACAACATCGGGATTTTCTTGGGTGAGCGCAGCAGCAATACGCCGAAAAGAGCGACTACACCGAGAAAGCCGCCACGGGACTCGGTGATTACAATTGCCACCAGTGACAGTAAGGAGAGTCCGATGTATGGCAGGCGTTTTGCGGCGCGAAGTGAAATGGCGTTCTGTAGGGCAAAAGGCAGTAACATGACCAGAGCCATACAAACGTCGTTTTCGTCGCCGAGAAAACCTTCCGGTCCACGGCCTCCGTGTGTAATGACATAGACGGCAAGCCAGGCGCCGATAATGTTCAAGGTCAACTGTAGGCGGA